>DAIOGT010000041.1:0-29225 GCA_036745095.1 Pyrinomonadaceae bacterium | reverse complement strand
GACCCCATCGTGTCATGTCGCTTCTCACCGCGCCGCTCAGACCGGACATTTCAGTTGCTAATTTCACCGGACATATCATGTGCTAACGACAGGTGCCGCCTTTCACGTTGACACTGTTCGCTCACAGGTGTATATACGACGCCAAACGTTAGTCCCGACACCTTGCGTTATCCGTTTCAATGTTCAGAGTTGTTGTTGATAAGCTGTTCCCGGCTACCCACGCAGGAATTACCTATCCATCGCATAAAACAGCAGATCTTTTTGGGTTTAGAAAGGATTTTGGTGGGTAGCCTCAAGTAGTATCGAAGTGAAGTCACCAGCCGGCGTCGCGAACTCGTTGGGTAACCAACATCGGACGCACCCAATTCAAGGGGGAAGGTTTTTCAAGTGCAGACCGCAGTTCCCAGTCGAACACTAATGCTTAGAATAGGTGCTGTTATCGTAGGGACAGCGACTCTTGTAGGAATCGTATCAATCTGGAATACACCCGAAGTTTCCGTAGTTACCGCAGTTCCAACTCATACTGAAATTACTCAACCCGCGAAGCCCGAAGCTGCTATTGCATCTGAACCAGTCACGGACCCGATCAAAGACGCGGCGAATAAATCACTGCCGTTAATTGGTGACTTTGGTTTTTCCTCGGGGTCACCGAATCAAGCGGTTGAGACGCCACCGTCGATTAAAGTAAAAGAGCCTCTAACGGCTCCTAAAACAGAAGCCACATCATCACCGGCGCCGTCTGAAGTAGCCGCTGCTCCTCGACCGTCTCCCGAACCAACCACGGCCCGAAAAGAATTCGTTGAGATCACTGTCCAGCTGACTATCCAGGATGGACGTGTCGCCGAAGCCCAGGTAGGAAATCGACAGCCCGCCGCAGAAGCATTCGAAGCAAGTGCACTCCACATTGCGAGAAAACGCCGCTATCCTCCAGGTACGACACGCACGGAAACAGTCGTGGTACGGGTAGCCAACCAGTTCGTGAGAAAAGAACCATGAAGCATTTACTAATCCTCCTGATCATGCTTTGTTCTTCCGCCTACACCAGCACCGCGCAAACAAGTGCCACAGCCACTCCTGTAGCTGGAACTACCAGCGGCAGTCGAGAACAAGACGGATTGAAAGGTCCGGTTCGGCGGGTACGAGTGGAGACCGCAAACGTCGTTACGAGAGACGGCAAGCAGGTGGAATTACCGAAAGCTCTGATAGAGGTGTCAACTTACGACGCCATGGGCCGAAAGATCGATTCGGTAGCGTACCCAATTGAAGGCGCAACTGCTCCCGGCAAGGAAGAATACAAATACGACGACAAGGGCAACATCATCGAAATGACCTTGCGTGGCAATGATGGTTCACTGCTCGCAAAAGAAAAATATACTTACGAGCTTGATGAGTTCGGCAATTGGAAAAAAATGACCACTGCTATCGCTATCTACGAGAATGGGACCATCTCGTATGAGCCTACTCAAGTAACTTACAGAACGCTGACCTACTACTATGGTCCACCAACACCCAAGACCAATGTTGTTGCTGCACCCGTCACGGTACCTGCGACGCAGCGTACCGATGCTGAAGCAGAGCCAGTTGCCAATAAGCCTGCTCCGACACAGTCACCAAACGTCGTAGCGGCACCGCCTCTAAACGTTGCGGAAAAATCTGCTACCCCAGTAACACCCACGAGCACCGAAGCGAACGCGAGCAAAGAAGAGGTAAAACTTCCAGTCTTACGAATTTCTGAAGAAGTTCTCAGAAAGGCGGCGATTGCCCTTCCCGAACCGCAGTATCCCGCAGATGCAGAGCTGGCGAGAGCGTCTGGTCCGGTCCAGGTGGAGCTAATTCTCGATCAGAACGGAGTTGTCACCACAGCACGAGCCACTTCGGGTAATCCGATGCTGTTTGACGCGGCAACGTCAGCAGCACGGAAAGCTCGTTTTTTAATGTCGGCTTTTTCGGATCGCCCTACCGGTGCGTACAGCGTTCTCACTTACAATTTTGCAAAACCAGTCGAAGTGGCTTCGATTCCGGGTAACGCAACGTCGACCACCACTGACGCGCGAATAGAAAATTCAGCGGTTCGTGAGACCAAGCCAGCGCCTTCACCAGTTACGGAAAGTAGCAAGACTCCTCCAGTGGTGACCCCGGTCTCGAGTAACAATCCAGGCACTCCGGAGACGAAAACGTTTGCCGGTTATTTCAACAAAGGAATTGCGAGCATCGCCTCCGCAAAATACAAAGACGCGGTTGAATCACTCACGCAGGCTATAATTCTTAACCCGCAGGATGCAATGGCCCATACAAAGCTGGGACTCGCGCATTCGGCGCTCGGCGAACATAAACCTGCGATTACAGCATTCAAGCAAGCTATTAAATTGAATCGTGCATTCGTCGATGCAGATTCTTATTTCCGCCTTGGTATTGCTTATCTGGCAGTCTCTGATTACTCGTCAGCGGTCGACCCGCTGAAGCAAGCACTATATGGTGTCAAAGCGAAAGTGCTGGAAGACAGAACGAAGTCAACCGCTGGACCAACTGAAGCGGAAATCAACGACGCTCTGGGTCGCGCTTACTACGGCACCGGTGCTTATCGCCAGGCTGTGAAAGCGTTTGAAGCGGCCGTTCGGCTTAAACCGGACTTCGCCTCGGCTCACTATGGCCTCGGACTGTCGTATCTGGAAGTCGGAGACAAACGATCAGCCGAAAAAGAAGAGCGCGTTCTTCGCAAGTTGAACGGACGGCTGGCAGATCGTTTATCGGGAATGCTTATCGCACCGGCAGTTCAAAGAAATAGAGTGTTTTGACGCATAACCACCATTAGTCAGCGTCTTCCTCGATCATCAGCCTCATCTGACTTCAAGCATTCTGCGGCGCGCAGTATCTACACCTGACGCGCCGAAGCAGCGCGCACATGCCTCCGCTCCTAAACATCGAGTGAAAACTGTGGAATCTCGAGAAGTACTTGTATTAAGTCACTTACGTCTACGTCGACTGCGAGGGCGGTTGTTTTAGCGCAACAAAAAAACGAGGGCGATCGCCGCCAAAACAATGAGGATTGCAGCCGGCATAAGACGGCGCCCAATAAACCGGTCAATCATGTTTTCCGCTTCAAAATTCAACGCGCACCTGGGACAACCACGCGCGGTTTGTTCCAGCACATTGCCACAATCTCGACACGTCTTTTCACTCATGCGCGTTGGTCCAACCATTGTAAACTTCCCCAAGCTGCTATTCGGGATTTGCTGCTAACCATGCGATGAACTACTCTAATGGCCCAGGAACTTTAGCACCGATTCGATAGCTTAGATAAAGTGTTCGGCAAAGTCGCAAGGAGCTGTCCGCTAAAAGGCTGAACCCCATTCACCATGAGCGAGGCACAGGCTAAGTTTCCCTACCAGTCTCCAGATCCTGAGCGTTGGCTGGACGACCACGGCGACTATCTCTTCAAATACGCCGTTTTCCGACTGCGTGACGATATCGTGGCGGAAGATGCAGTGCAAGAGACTTTTCTCGCGGCATTGAAAGCTTACGAAAACTTTGAAGGACGTGGCTCGGAGCGAACATGGCTCGTCGGAATACTAAAACACAAGATCATCGATCACTTTCGGCGCATTGGCCGTGAGGCGCCAATCGGCGAAGAACCTGACGACGGACCAGAGCACCGGGAGTTTTTTAAGAGGCCAGATGAATGGCAAGGTCATTGGAACAATGATTATGCGCCAAACGATTGGCATGCGACGCCTGCGGAGCTGATGGAGCGGAGCGATTTCTGGAAAGTTTTCAACGACTGTCTTTCGCCATTGCCGAAGCGGACGGTCAGTGCTTTCACCCTGCGTGAGGTGGAAGGTCTTAAAAGCGAAGAAATTTGCGAGATTTTGAGCATCAAAGTAAACAACCTTTGGGTCATGCTGCACCGCGCACGGCTGCATTTGCGCAATTGTCTGGAAGTAAACTGGTTCAAAGGCGAGCAGTGATATGGCATTGAAACTTTACGACAAACTCAAGCACGCTGTTCGCTTCTGGCTGTTGCGCACTTTGCCAACGTGCCAGCAAACGGTCGAGACAATCTCACAATCAATGGAACGGCCGCTAACTCTTGGCGAGAGAATAAAACTCAAACTTCATTTTTGGATCTGCGTTTGGTGCCAGTGGTACCTGGAACATCTGCAACTTATTCGCGACACCTCGCGCGCGCACGTCACTGGAGCACCAGAACCAATGACCAGCGCAACCCTCTCAAACGAAGCGCGCGAACGAATCCGGCGCCGTCTCATTAATCAAAAGTAAAAACAAGACTTGTAAGGTTTGCCCCGCTCTCGCGACAAACTGTCGAAGGGGATCGGTTTGTCTTGGTCCGCAGAAGTCGGATCAACGACCCGAGCAACTTTACGAAAGCACCTGATAAGTTTGGCGCTTTTAATTCAGTTCTTGTGATCGAATGAAGGCATTTTTGGAAGTGTATTTAAAAATCCGACGCATTTTCAGACGCCGCCTTCTTCGATCGCAGCAGCCGTGTCGGGACATGGTTACCCTGATGTCCGAATCAATGGAACGGCCGCTCAGTATTAGAGAGCGACTCCACCTCAAATTGCACCTGATCGTTTGCACGTGGTGCGCGCGTTATCTGGAACAGCTCAACTTCCTCAGAGAACTTCTGCGAAGACCTTTGTAAGGATTAGTACCAACAACCGACTACCTGTCAGTACATGAGGTGTTTACAAATGGAGCTGACGAATCAAAACAGTATTAGTGCATTCGATATTCTGCGCCGGCGAATGATGCTGCCGGATACGTGGACCACAGCACCTGCATCGGAAAGTTCAGCTCGATGGTCCAGTCGGATGGTCGATGCCTTCAAGAAGCACTGGCCCGAATATCTGATGGAAGCGACCGAATTGAGTCTGTTTATGTTCTCCGCTTGCGCGTTCACTGTGTTGTTGTATCACCCGTCATCTCCGCTAGCTCAAACGATTCACGATGGTGTGCTGCGACGACTCATGATGGGAACGGCGATGGGGTTAACGGCAATAGCCATCATCTTTTCACCATTAGGCAAGCGGTCCGGAGCGCACTTCAACCCCTCCGTTACCTGGGCCTTCTTCCGGCTCGGCAAGATCGAAGCGTGGGATGCAGCCTTCTACACACTGTTTCAATTTGCTGGCGGCATTGCGGGCGTAATGCTCGCGTCGTTCACGCTCGGTAAGTTAGTCGCGCATCAATCCGTCAATTATGCAGCAACACTCCCTGGTTCACGTGGACCAGCTGTCGCCTTTGTTGCTGAGATACTTATTTCTTTCGTCCTCATGTCCGTCGTTCTCGCTGCCATGAATAATAAGCGATTCGCACGCTGGACTGGGATGTTCGCAGGTGCTCTGGTCGCAATTTACATAACAATCGAGTCGCCGATCTCGGGCATGAGTATGAACCCTGCGCGGACGTTTAGTTCCGCTGTAGGCGCTCAGATTTGGATGTCACTGTGGATTTATTTTGTTGCGCCGCCTCTCGGGATGTTGTTGGCGGCGGAGGTTTACCGGCGACTGAACGTGAGACGAGCAATCGCCTGCGCAAAGCTACATCACCATAACAACAAGCGGTGCATCTTTCGATGCAACTTTGAAACTGAACGATAAAAGGAGAATTGAAAATCATGAAACGTCGAAAGCTCGCAATTGGCCTGACACTGTTGACTCTTGGTTATCTGAGCCAGCTCACGGTCGCACTGGCAACACGTAAGGTCGAATCAACTAAATTCACGGTGCGCGTGGAAAACATTTCTAACCCGGAAGGTATGACGGCTTCTAATGGCGCGAAGGTTCCGTTTGCGTTATCTCCCGGAATGTTTCTGTTAAGCGATAAGAAAGCCGCACTGTTCACTGAAGGAAAACCTGCGCGCAAGAATGGCCTCGAGATGCAAGCGGAAGATGGGGATCCGTCAGGGTTAGTGGCCTCGCTGGTAGCGATGCACCACAGTTCCAACCTGCATGGGGTGTTCAATACGCCGGTTGGGATGATGGCTACTGGTCCAATCCGACCCGGTGAGTCTTATGAGTTTACTATTAACGCCGTGCCCGGAATGAAGTTTTTCATGACTCAGATGTTTGGGCAGTCTAATGACTGGTTCTACGCTCCGGGCGCAAACGGCATCGCACTGTTCGATAGCAAAGGCAAGCCGGTCAATGGCGACATCACGGATCAATTCTATTTGTGGGACGCTGGCACCGAAAAGAATGAAGAGATCGGCATTGGTCCAAGCCAGGGGCCACGGCAAAAGGGTCCTAACACTGGTGAGGCTGAGCATGGCATTGTGTATCGCGTTAATGATGTTCGCTGGACAGGAAAGAACGCAGAGTTCTTTCGCATCACGATTACGCCTGAAGGAGGAATGTAACCCATGAGATCGAATATCAGGATTGCATTCTTAGCACTAATTGTAATGAGCGCGGCGGTCTACGCAAACGCGCAAACAGTTGAAAAAAGATCGCTAACTATTGAGGGCGCGAAAAAAGTGATTGCCGGCGCAGTAGCTTATGCGAAGAAGAACAACGCACCCGGCGGCGTGATCGCCGTGGTTGATGAGGGTGGCAATCTGATGGCCCTCGAACGACTGGATGGAACGTTCGCGGCCGGCGCAAGTATCTCCATCGGCAAAGCACGGACAGCAGTGCTTTTCAAACGACCGACGAAAGCGTTTGAGGACATCATCAAGAACGGTCGCACCGCAATGGTTGCACTGCCCGATGCCTTGTTTACGCCGTTACAAGGCGGTGTTCCGATCACAGTTGACGGTCAGATAGTAGGCGGAGTCGGCGTGAGCGGCGCTGCCAGCGCGCAACAAGACGAAGAGCTCGCGATTGCGGGCGCAAATGTGCTCTCAGAAGCGAAGATGAGTGGCATGTCGCCGGCAAACAAACCTGAGGCGCTCTTCTTCGACGCAACGCAAGTAACCACGTCGTTCTCTGCCGGTGCAGTCCTGCTTGACGGAAACGATCGCAATTACATGGTCCACACCAGCCGCCGCGATAAGCCCGGTCTCGCTGAACTTCACACTCTCGACACTGATATCATTTACGTGATCGAAGGCAAAGCGACGTTCGTCACGGGCGGAACGGTGCCGGATGCAACAAAGATCGCGCCTGACGAACTGCGAGGGTCACGAATACAGGGTGGCACCACGCGGCGGTTATCAAAGGGCGAGGTAATTATCGTGCCGAATAACACGCCACACTGGTTTAAGGAAGTTAACGGCGAGTTCCTGTACTACACGATCAAGGTTCGTTAAGCCAGACTGGAGTTAAACCATGAAGATATTAAATCCTTTCACGCTGACGCTCAGAGTTGCAGCCCTGATTATCTTGTTTGGATCGGTTTACCTTGCGGTCTCTTCGCACATGAGCCACGCATCGGCGTCTGCGAAGGTCAACACTGAAGTTCCGACCGGCAAGCCGGAGGCAATGGTCGACCTTGGATCAGTCGATGGCGTGAAAGCCGTCAAAGGCGAATGGCGTTATAGCGATACGAAAATCATCGAAACCGATTTTCGCGGACCCGGACCAGACAAGCAGCCGACCGGCGCACCGGTCAAAACGTATGACTACGCACCACACGCTGGTGGTGCTGACTTCGATGATTCCAAGTGGGAAGTCATAAACCCAACAACTTTGGACCAGCGACGCGGTAACGGCCGGCTGGCGTTCAACTGGTATCGCATCAAGCTGACGATTCCCGATCGCATCGGTGATTTCGATCCAACCGGGTCCACTGCCGTCTTTGAGACTTCGCTGGACGACTATGCTGAGATTTGGGTTGATGGCGAATTATCTCGAGCGTTAGGCCAATCCGGAGGATCAGTAATTGCCGGCTGGAACGCGCAGAATCAGTTGGTTGTTGGTCGCGACGTGAAACCGGGCCAACAGATTCAGCTCGCAATCTTCGGCGTCAATGGTCCACTTTCAAACCCGCCGACGAACTTCATCTACATACGTTACGCGAGGCTTGCATTTTACAAGACTGAGCCTGGACCGGTGTCATTAGTGCCGAGCGAAGTGAACGTCGAAGTCGAACGCAATGACCCGATGCTGGATGAAATCGTCGGGCTTAACCCCAAAGTCTTCAAACTGGCTGAGGGATTCAAGTTCACTGAAGGTCCGGTTTGGGTCAATAAAGATGGCGGCTACCTGCTGTTCAGCGATCCGAATGCTAATACGATTTACAAGTACACACCGAACGGAAATGAAGACGGGGGCCTCGAAGTGTTTCGCAAACCAAGCGGCTATTCGGGCGCGGACGTCGCGGAGTATGGTCAACCCGGGTCAAATGGACTGACTCTCGATCCGCAAGGACGCCTGACGATCAATCAGCATGGCAATCATCGCGTTGTTCGGGACGAAAACGATGGGACACAGACCGTGCTGGCGGACAGCTATCAGGGTAAACGACTAAACAGTCCGAATGACCTCGTTTATCGATCAGACGGCACCCTCTTCTTTACTGATCCGCCGTTTGGTTTTCCGAAGTTGTTCAACGATGCACGCAAGCAGCTTCGCTTCAGTGGTGTGTTCTCGATTTACAAAGGCAAGTTGCAACTAGTGAGCAAGGATTTCACTGGGCCAAACGGAATCGCTTTGTCGCCAGATGAAAAGTATTTGTACGTCGGCAACTGGCCACGTTCGCTCACGGGTCAGGAGTTGCGCAAAGAAGATGAGCCCGTGGGCGAAATCGGCGACAGGCGCAAAGCAATCTTGCGCTACGAAGTGCAGCCGGACGGAACTCTGAAGAATGGAAAACTGTTTTTTGATTTTACGAGTGCCGCGGGTGAAGACGGCCTCGACGGAATCAAAGTCGATCAAAAGGGCAATCTCTATGTGTCTGCTCCGGGCGGCTTGTGGGTGATTTCACCGGCGGGGAAACACCTCGGGACGATCGTTACGCCACGCCATGTACACAACATGGCCTGGGGCGATGCTGATGGCAGAACACTCTATCTCTGCGCTCGTTCGGGTTTGTATCGCATTCGCCTCAACATTGCCGGCGTCCGACCGGATACAATGAATGGACCATACGCACCCGCAACAAGTGCTTCTGCCACCTTGATTGACGGGCTCGGCACATACCGCAGGAAAATCTCCACTCAATCACAGCTTGCCCAGCAGTTTTTTGATCAGGGTCTACGATTAACTTACGGCTACCACTTTCCCGAAGCCATTGCGTCTTTCCAGGAAGCGCAACGGCACGACCCGGAGCATCCGATGATTTTCTGGGGTTTGGCCCTGACTATTGGCCCTAACCCGAACAGCCGGTTTCTTGGATTTCCTGACGATCCACAAGGAGAAGGGCGGAAGGCGATTAAGGCAGCACGTGAACGCGTGGACAAGGCTTCTACTGTTGAACGGGCGCTCATTGAAGCTCTTTACGTTCTTTACGATGTCGATACCTATCCGACGCGGGAGGAGCGCGACGTAAAATTTATCGAAGCAGCAAGGGCACTGCACAAACGTTATCCTGACGATCTCGAAGCCGGTTTTCTCCTCGCAGATGCTCTGATGATCCACTCGCAATGGAGTTACTGGCGTCGCGACGGTTCACCACTTCCAGGCACGAGCGAGGCAGCGGCTGCACTTCAACGCGTGTTGGCGCTGAATCCGAAACATCCCGGCGCGGTCCACCTTTATATTCACCTGTTTGAAAGTTCTACCAGGCCCGAGCGCGCATTGCCGCAAGCGAATCTGCTTGAGTCTCTCATGCCAGGTGTCGGCCACATTGTGCACATGCCGTCGCACATCTACATTCGTTTGGGCCAATACGACAAAGCAGTCGCTTCGAACGAGCGATCTCTGGCCGCAGATCGCCGGCTGCTCGCTGCGTGGGGAGACAAAGCGCTCCCCACAATTGGTACGTACGCTCTCTCACATCGCACGCATGGGCGGCACGCCTGGGATTTCATCCGTTTCGCTGGGGTGTTGCAAGGTAATTACGCGCGGGCACTCACTGCTGCGCGTGCTGCCGCGGCAGGCCAAACACACTCGGGTACGGGTGGCGCGCATCGGATGCAGGCAACGATTCCCCTGGTCCAAAAAGTGTTCGGCAAGTGGGACGAGGTTCTCGCCGTGCCCGCGGGTCCACACGGTGCTCCTTACCTCGACGGCTTATCGAGCTACGTCCGCGGCAGCGCCTTCGTCGGACGAGGAGAGTTGGAAAGAGCGCAACAGGAACTCGAGCGGCTTAAGGCCGCGGCTGGAGATCCAGCGATAAAAAATACGCTGGCAATAGCAAATCCTGTTTCGAGTGTACTTGAGCTTGCACTTCACGGACTCGAAGGGGAGATCGCTTTGGCGCGTGGACAACATCTCGACGCCGTCCGCGCATTCGCATCAGCGGTGCGTGTACAAGATAGTCTCAAATACATAGAACCGCCCGATTGGGGTCAATCGATGCGACTATATCTCGGCAAGGCGCTACTCAAAGCGGGACGCGCGCGGGACGCTGAAGCGGTATACCGCGAAGACCTACGCGAATTCCGTAACAATGGCTGGGCACTCTTCGGCCTCTGGCAGAGCCTTAGCCAACAGGGCCGAAGCAGAGATGCGCGAAAGGTTCGAGCTCAGTTTGAGCGAGCATGGAAAAATGCGGACGTGCGTCTGCAGGCGTCAACTTTCTGATTGCAGTTTTATTTCGCGACGCTCTTCCGCTTCCATGGCCCCGCTGTAAGCCCCGCTGAACGACCCGGGCATTTATCTTCCACTTTGCTCAACGTCAGCATCTCGCCTTCGTGCTTCCAACTATACGTGGCAGTCTCTATGCCCTCGCCCAGACACGCGAGCCGTCCCCGCTTATCTGTCAGAGTCAACTGGTCCCCTTTTACCGTGTACTCGCCCTCAACTACCAGCTCCTCGCCTGTGCTCACGCGGAACTGCCCTTTGTCAGCAAAGACGATCGTGTACTCCCCGGACATGTATGTACCTTGAGGGAAATCCGCGGCGTACAGGTTCGTTGCGAACGACAACATGCAGAAGATAGTGAATAACACTTTGGCCGGTTTGATCATATCCGTTCCTCCTAATTTCGTTTGCAACCGCTATTGATCTTGATCCACGCGCAAACACCGCCTCAAAAAGTACGACATACGGTGTCTGGAGAGTGAGGAGAAATAGTATCACTGCGGGGCTGCCTGTGTACCCTCCCCGCAACTTTCCAAAACAGCGTTCGCAAATTCTCTAGAACTTCGCGTGTAAGGAAACCTTCATACGCTCGACTAACCAGTTGAAAGGTTACGGAATTCAAACAGTAATTGAGGAGAGTTTAACTTATGTCGAAAAAAATGTTGGTCATCTTGCCAGTTGCCATTGTCGCAATCGTAGGTTGGTACGCGTTCCGACCGGAGCGGCTGGTTATTGATCAGAAAGTTAACGAACAGTTTCCCACGGCCTCCGCGGCGAGCAATAAGCTCGCAAGCGGGGAATTTCATAGCGGCGCTCACGAGACCAAAGGCACGGCTACGGTGTTTCAGCTCGCAGATGGAAAGAAGACGCTGCGGCTGACAGATTTTGCAACGTCGAATGGTCCAGACGTGCACGTCTATCTCGTCGCAGCCGATGACGCTAAAGACAACGACGCAGTAACCAAGGCCGGTTTCATCGACGTCGGCTCCTTAAAAGGAAACATCGGCGATCAGAATTACGACCTGCCGGCTAATGCGGACCTGACGAAGTATCGCGCGGTGACGATCTGGTGCAAGCGGTTCAGTGTGAACTTCGGCACAGCACCATTGATGACCGACTCGATGCAGTCGATGAATATGAAGTAACTCCAGGAGACGGAGTGTCATCATGACCAGCAACAATCACTACGACGTAATCATTATCGGCACGGGCGCGGGTGGCGGCACGCTAGCATATAAGCTCGCGCCCTCGGGCAAGAAGATCCTGCTGCTTGAACGTGGAGATTATGTGCCGCGCGAAAAGGACAACTGGAGCACACGCGCCGTAAATCTTGAAGGCAAGTACAACACGAAAGAAGCGTGGCGCGACAGCGAAGGTAAACAGCTACACCCGCACACCAATTATTACGTTGGTGGCAACACCAAGTTCTACGGCGCGGCACTGTTTCGTCTGCGCAAAGAAGATTTCGGTGAGATTCGTCATCATGGCGGCGTCTCGCCAGCCTGGCCCATCGGCTACGAGGAACTGGAACCGTATTACACTGAGGCCGAACATCTTTATCACGTACACGGCAATCGAGGTGAGGATCCCACTGAACCCTGGGCCAGCGCGCCTTATAAGTATCCGGCGGTAACTCACGAACATCGCATTCAACACCTGCACGATGATCTCCAGAGAGCTGGTCTAAAACCGTTTCACGTTCCCCTCGGAATCCGGATCAACGAAACCAGCGCGCGGAAGAGTCTCTGTATTCGTTGCAACACCTGTGATGGTCACCCCTGTTTGCTTGGTGCTAAGTCTGATGCACAGACAATCTGTGTTGACCCGGCTCTCGAGCACGAGAACGTCTCGCTGGTTACCAATGCAAAGGTTATGCGTCTGGAAACTAATGGTAACTCTCGCGAAGTCAGCAAAGTGATCGTTGAGCGGAACGGCACGCGTGAAGAGTACTCAAGCGATGTCGTCGTGGTCGCGTGTGGCGCAGTAAACTCGGCCGCGTTATTGTTGCGCTCCGCCAATGAGAGTCATCCGAACGGCCTGGCCAATGGCTCCGACGTCGTAGGGCGTCATTACATGGGCCACATCAACTCGGTTTTAATGGCCCTCTCGAAATGTCCCAATCCGACCATTTTTCAAAAGACGCTAGCCATAAATGACTTCTATCTCGGTTCGAAGGATTGGGATTACCCGATGGGCCACATCTCCTTCGTCGGTAAGCTCGATGCTGACACGTTGAAAGCTGGCGCGCCTGCGATAGCGCCGGGATGGACCCTTGATTTGATGGCGAAGCACTCACTTGATTTTTGGCTGACGTCTGAAGATTTACCCGACCCCAGCAACCGCGTCACTGTCGATCGTGATGGCCAAATTCGCGTTAGCTACAAACTGAACAATCTCGCGGGCCACGATCGGCTGAAGGCACAGTTGCAGAAGGCTATGAAGCAAACGAATTGTGATGTTCATGGTCATGAGTGCCATCAGGGTTTGTTTGCCCGGAATCTTTATCTGGGGCAACGGCTGCCACTCGCGGCAGTTGCCCATCAGAACGGCACAGTGCGATTTGGCGATGATCCGAAGACATCCGCGCTCGACCGCAACTGCAAAGCTCATGAAGTCGACAACCTTTACGTGGTCGATGCGAGCTTCTTCCCATCGAGCGGCGCGGTCAATCCTGCGCTCACGATTATGGCCAATGCCTTACGCGTCGGCGCGCACTTGCTGGAGCGGATGAAATGAAACGGACCCAGGTAACTCTTCTAAGTTTACTGCTAGCGCTGACCGTCTTTTTTCAGACAACCACGGCTCAGTACCTGCCAACGGACGCGCGCGTTTTTAACGGCGCGCGCGTCCCCCTCCTTTACGCCGGAAGAGACAAATTGCTTCCGCTCGTTGAGCAGGTAGGCGCAATCGGTATGACTGTTTCAGACATGGATGCATCAGTCGAGTTCTATTCAAAAGTCTTATCATTCGAAAAGGTTTCGGATGTGGAAGTTACGGGCGAGGACTATGAGCGACTCCAGGGCGTCTTTGGATTGCGCATGCGGGTTGTGCGAATGAAGCTGGGCGAAGAGTTTATAGAACTGACTGAGTACCTGACTCCGAAGGGTCGTCCGGTTCCAATTGATTCGCGCAGCAATGATCGTTGGTTTCAGCATATTGCAATCATCACCAGCGACATGGACAAGGCTTACGCGCTGTTGCGTAAACACAAAGTGGAACATGCTTCCACTGGTCCGCAGCGTTTGCCTGACTGGAACAAAAATGCCGGCGGTATCAAAGCTTTTTACTTTCGCGACCCTGACAAGCACTGGCTTGAAATTCTGCAGTTTCCACCTGACAAAGGTGATCAGAAATGGCAAAGGAAAAACAAGCTGTTTCTGGGAATCGATCACACCGCCATTGTGGTGGCTGACACCGAAGCGAGTCTGAAGTTCTATCGAGATACGCTCGGTCTGCGGATCGCAGGTACCAGCGAGAACTACGGCACAGAGCAGGAACACCTGAACAACGTCTTCGGCGCAAGGTTACGAATTACGAATCTTCGAGCTGGCAGCGGGGGGCCAGGCATCGAATTTCTCGAGTACCTTGCGCCGCGTGACGGCCGGCCTGTACCTGCTGATGCGCGTGCGTCTGATTTGTTTCACTGGCAAACCACTCTCATCGTTAACACCGCGGACTCGTTTGCAAAGCGATTGCTGGCGGAGAACACTCGCTTTGTTTCAGCTGGCGTGGTGACGCTAAGCGATAAAAATCTCGGTTTCAGCAAAGGACTGCTAGCTCGAGATCCAGACGGGCATGTGATGTCGTTAGTTGAACCATAGGATCATGACCATTTTTTCATCCCGGGAATGGTGCTCCGTTATGGACAAGAGGACGTCTCGTTTAAATTACCTTCCATGAAAATTCTTTCAGTTAACGTTGGTTTGCCGCGGCTGGTGCTGCGGAATGGCGAACCGGTCTCGACCGGTATTTTCAAAGAGCCCGTTGCCGGACGCGTGCCGCTGCGGACATTAAATCTCGACGGCGACCGCCAGTCAGATCTTTCGGTGCATGGTGGGCCACAAAAAGCGGTTTACGCGTATCCCTCCGAACATTACCCATACTGGAAACAAGAGCTGCCGGACGTCGATTTGCCGTGGGGAATGTTCGGCGAGAACTTTACCACTGAAGGCCTGCTCGAAACGGAAACCAACATCGGCGACATATTTCGCATTGGATCGGCTGAAGTGATGGTCACGCAACCGCGAATGCCTTGTTACAAACTCGGCATTCGGTTTGGGCGGACCGACATCATCAAAAGGTTTCTCATCAGCGAACGCACAGGTTTCTATTTTTCAGTTCTGAAAGAAGGGGAAGTCGGCGTCGGTGATGAAATCGAGCTCATCGAGAAAAACTCTTCTGGCGTAAGGGTTGTAGATGTCACGCGACTATATAGCAGCGAAAAGGAGAACGTCGATTTAATGCGACGCGCAATCGCGACTGAGGCATTGCCCGACAGTTGGCGAGAATATTTTCTGAAACGAGTTCAACCAGAAAATCAAGATGAATAGACAAAAACTAACTGCCGAGGAGGAGCGATTAGAGCAGGCTCGGCTACGCACAAAACATTGGAAACGCTGGGGTCCATATCTCAGCGAGCGCGCGTGGGGTACCGTGCGTGAAGACTACAGTCCGTATGGCACGGCGTGGGATTATTTTCCACACGACCACGCACGCTCGCGCGCCTACCGTTGGAATGAAGACGGGCTCGCCGGCATTTGCGATCGTCATCAGAAGATCTGTTTCGCTCTGGCGTTATGGAACGGCCACGATCCGATTTTGAAAGAGCGCATCTTCGGTCTCACCGGCAACGAAGGGAATCACGGCGAAGACGTCAAGGAATATTACTTCTATCTCGATTCAACGCCGACGCACTCATACATGAAGTACCTGTACAAGTATCCGCAGGCAGAATTTCCTTACGGCCAGTTGGTTGAAGAAAACCGTCGACGCGGCAAGCTCGCTTCCGAATTCGAACTCATCGACACAGGTGTTTTCGATGAAGATCGTTATTTCGACGTGGTTGTCGAGTATGCCAAGGCGGATGTTGAAGACATTCTAATTAAGATTAGTGCGACTAATCATGGGCCGGAAGCAGCTTCACTTAATCTTCTTCCGACCATCTGGTTTCGCAATACCTGGTCATGGAATCAAAACGGCACAGCAAAACCAACCCTTCATAAAGTTAAGGAAGGCGTGATCGAACTCGAGGTGGACGGACTCGGCAAACGCTGGTTGTACTGCGACGATTCGGCTGAGCTACTTTTCACGGACAACGATACGAACACGGAGCGCCTCTTCAACTCCAACAATGCGCATTTTGTAAAAGACGGCATCAACGATTACGTCGTTCACGGCAAACAACAAGCGGTCAATGCTGACCATGTGGGAACAAAGGCCAGTGCTAATTACAAACTGACGATTGCGCCGGGCGAGACTGTGCCGATTCGTCTGCGACTGACAGACACGTCACCGAAGAACAATGAAGATGCGTTCGGTGAATTCGACCAGATCTTTGCCGATCGAATTCGCGAAGCCGACGAGTTTTATCAAACCGTAATCCCGGAAGATTTGTCGCACGACGCGCGAATGGTTATGCGTCAATCGCTCGGAGGCTTGCTCTGGTCCAAGCAGTTCTATCATTACGTGATTCAGCAATGGCTTGATGGCGATCCCGCCGAGCCAAAGCCTCCATCAGAGCGCGTGCACGGTCGCAATTACGAATGGAAACATCTCTACAATGCCGATGTAATCTCGATGCCGGATAAATGGGAGTATCCGTGGTACGCCGCGTGGGACCTCGCCTTTCATTGTGTGCCGCTGGCCCTGGTCGATTCTGAATTCGCAAAAGAGCAGCTCGTGTTGATGTTGCGCGAATGGTACATGCATCCCAACGGGCAACTGCCCGCTTACGAGTGGGCCTTCAGCGACGTGAACCCGCCGGTACATGCGTGGGCCACGTGGCGCGTCTACAAGATTGAGAAGAAGCGGCGCGGCGTCGGCGACAAAGTTTTTCTCGAGCGAGTCTTTCAGAAACTGCTCTTGAACTTCACCTGGTGGGTCAACCGCAAAGACGCCGATGGCATGAACATCTTTCAGGGTGGCTTTCTGGGTCTAGACAATATCGGCGTCTTTGATCGCAGCGCACCACTCCCGACCGGCGGTCACATCGCACAATCAGACGGCACGAGCTGGATGGCAATGTACGCACTTAACCTGCTGGCGATTGCGATGGAACTGGCAAAGGAAGATCCATCCTATGAAGACATGGCCAGCAAGTTCTGGGAACACTTTCTCTACATCGCGCACGCGATGAACAACCGCGGCGACGACGAGATTAGATTGTGGGACGAGCAGGATGGGTTCTTTTATGACGTGCTGCATCTGCCGGAAGGCAAACCGTATCCGATGAAAGTCCGGTCGATGGTGGGATTGATTCCGCTGTTTGCGGTCGAAACGTTGGAGCCCGAAC
Source organism: Pyrinomonadaceae bacterium (assembly GCA_036745095.1). Classification (GTDB taxonomy): domain Bacteria; phylum Acidobacteriota; class Blastocatellia; order Pyrinomonadales; family Pyrinomonadaceae; genus PSRF01. The sequence continues at coordinate 12,068 of DAIOGT010000041.1, read as the reverse complement.
TGCTGGACCATTTGCCGGACTTTAAACGACGGATGGAATGGTTCATCGGCAATCGGTCTGATTTGACCCAGAACGTGGCATGCATGCGCACGCCGGGAAATGCCGAGCGCCGTTTGCTCTCAATCGTGAGCCAGGATCAATTACGGAGCGTGCTGCGGTACATGCTGGATGAGAACGAATTTCTTTCGCCCTATGGCATCCGCGCGATTTCGCGTTTCCACAAGGATTATCCGTATGTGCTGCAAGTGAATGGCACGGAACATCGTGTTGATTACGAGCCAGGCGAGTCGAGCACCGGGTTGTTTGGTGGTAATTCGAATTGGCGTGGGCCAATCTGGTTTCCGCTGAATTATCTACTAATTGAGTCGCTGCAAAAGTTTCATCACTATCTGGGCGAAGATTTCAAGGTCGAATGTCCGACCGGCTCAGGTCAAATGATGACGCTTTGGGAAGTGGCGGCCGAAATATCGAAGCGTCTTTCACGGATTTTCCTGCGCGATACGGATCAACGGCGTCCCGTGTTCGGTGCCGTAGCAAAGTTTCAGACTGATCCACATTGGCGGGATCTGATTCCGTTCCACGAATACTTTCATGGTGATAATGGCTCGGGCGTCGGCGCGAGTCATCAAACCGGATGGACGGGCCTCGTGGCGAAGCTACTTCAGCAGAGCGGCGCCTGACACTCATCGAGCTAGCGCGACATTCACTGTCTTGCCACCATAAGCCCGAAAAATAGTAAAGCCCCTGTAAGGAATCACTTTTCAATTCGACTCATGATTGTTCGTCGAATCCAGGACAAGGAAAGCCAATATCATGAGTGCAAATTCATCCCAGCATCGGTTTTCGAAAAAATTTTCGATTCGTAAAACGGCAAACCACTTGCGCCGCAGCGAGCGCTGGGCAGTCATTCTGGCGGGAGGCGACGGCACGCGCTTACAGGCGATGACGCGCAGCATCACCGGTGACGATCGACCGAAGCAATTTGTCCCTGTCATCGGCGGCAGCACGCTGCTTGATCAGACGCGCCGGCGAGTCGCGCGATCAGTGTTGCCCGGACACACGCTGTTTGTCGTTACTGAAAAGCATCAACGTTTTTATCGGTCCATGGCCGACAGGGTGTCACCAAACCTTTTGCTCGAGCAACCGGCGAACAAAGGAACGGCGCCGGCCATCATTTATGCTCTGATGCGCGTAGCGGCAAAGGCGCCGAAGGCGATCGTCGCGCTGTTTCCCTCGGACCACTACTTTGCGGATGACGAAGCTTTCATGTCGCATGTCGATGCGGCTTTTGACGCAGTGCACGCTCGCCCGACGATGATCACCTTGCTTGGCATAACGCCCAGCAGCCCGGAAACCGAATACGGATGGATCGAACCGCAGAAATCCATACTTGGTTCGATGGAGCTGTCAATCACGCGCGTGAGTCGCTTTTGGGAAAAACCAGACGCAGACCTGGCCCGCATGCTGTTGGACAAGGGTTGTCTCTGGAACAGCTTTGTTATCGTCGGGCGTGTTGATGCGCTACTGAGAATGACTCGCAGAGCCTTACCGAACACGTACTCGCAGTTTGCGTCGACCATGTCTACCTTTGAAACCGCAACTGCACGCGAAGCGTTGCATCGCCTCTACTCGAAAATTCAGGAGAGTAATTTCTCAAAAGAAGTTTTGGCAGCTCGGGCTGAAGATCTCATGGTAATGAGAGTTGGCGATGTCGGTTGGACTGATCTCGGCGAGCCGGCGCGTGTACTGTCAACACTCGCACGGATTGGAGTTCAAACAGAATTGGCGATGTCAGCGAGTTGAAGACTGAAACTGAACGAGGTTCGAGGAGCAATCATGAAAGCAATTGCAGTCAAACCGGGAATACCAAACACCGTTCATCTAACCGAATTGCCTGCGCCGCAGGTCGGTGACATTCCCAACGGCCGCGGCGTGCTGGTGCGAGTTCTGCGGGTTGGTGTGGATGGTACCGACAAGGAAATCAACGCTGCTGAATATGGCCAGGCGCCTCCCGGATTTGACTTCCTGGTCATCGGTCATGAGGGATTTGGCCAGGTTGAAGCAGTCGGTCCAAACGTGACGGAATTGAAGCCCGGCGATTATGTCGTGGCGACGGTGCGCCGTCCGGGTTCGAGCATTTACGACTTGATCGGCGCCAACGACATGACAACGGACGATACGTATTTCGAGCGAGGCATAAATCTGCGCCACGGCTACATGAGCCAGTACTACGTCGATGATGCTGAGTTTATCGTCAAAGTTCCACAGGGCCTTAAAGAGGTGGGCGTGCTGCTTGAACCAACAACCGTCGTCGAAAAGGGCGTCGCCCAGGCTTACGAAATTCAACGTCGCCTGAGGGTTTGGAAGCCGAAACGCGCGGCGGTAATGGGCGCGGGCACGATCGGTTTGCTTGCGACTCTGGTGCTGCGGTTAAAGGGATTACAAGTAGTAACTTTTGGTAAGACCCCGAAGCCTTACTTGAATTCGGATTTGATAGAAGCGCTCGGCGCGACCTATCAATCAACAGATGAACTTTCGATTCTTGAAGGCGCGAAGAAGTATGGGCCATTCGACATCATCTTCGAAGCAACCGGTTTTTCGCCCGTCGTATTCGAAAGCATGCAAGCTCTCGGGAAGAACGGTGTGTTGGTTCTTTCGAGTGTGACTGGCGGCGATCGCAAGGTCGAAGTGCCGGCTGACAAGATCAATCTGGAATTCGTGCTCGGCAACAAGGTAATGGTCGGCACGGTAAACGCGAATCGTGAATACTTCGAAATGGGCGTGAAGGACCTGGCGCAAGCCGAAGCTGAATATCCTGGCTGGCTGTCGCGTTTGCTGACCCATCCGGTCAAAGGTTTGGAGAACTATCAGGAGCTGTTCGCGAAGCTTACAAATCCAAACGGTGCGATCAAAGTCTTCTGCGAAGTCGCTGAGTTATAGGAAGATTTTTTCAGCAGTTGCGGTGGAAAGTTCCAACCGCCCAGCGAGACAGAGCCCCCTATGAGGCCCTGTCTCGCTGAGTGATTCTGCGTGGGCTTATCTTTTTGATCGCTTGCGGATGGCGCCCACCGCCGCCATCAAGCCCGTACCCATCAAAAAGAGCGTAGCGGGTTCGGGAACTTCCTGGAGCTGCCCGCGGATTTCACCTCCCGGAAACTGCGAAGTGTGAATGTTGAAATACGTCTGTCCGTTGAGCAATCCAGCAATGAACGCGGCCTGTGCTCCTGCGACCGTTCCGCCACTTGCTGTTATAAAGGCGGGGTTGTAAGTCGAAGCTAGAGTCAGGTCAAAGGTTTGTAGAAAAGTCCCAGTCGTCACGCCCAGTGGAAATCCAGGAAATGTCGGAACGGTAGTCGCGGGGATCGCGGTTCCCGTTGGCCCGGCACAACAATGGATGTGAGCAGCGGTTGTAGGACTTAACAAACCGGCGAATGAAACGTTAATAGTCAGTAGATTGGTGACAGTGTCCACCGTTACCAATGCACTGCCTATACCTGGCGAAACAGTTGGTGGTACTTCCTGCGGACCAGTCAGTGTCGCGGTGAACACGAGTTGGTCTGCTTTTGCTACTACAGACAACATCAAAACGGCAACCACGATGCCAATTAATTTGATTGTCTTCTCCATTCATTACCTCCCTTTATCGTTCTGAGCTTTACAACTTCGCACACATGGCCCAACCCAGGTACGGTTTATTGCAGGTACATGCGTTTAGCCAAACTAGGTACACCAGCCTGATCAAGAACAAACAGCATGTAAACTCCCGGCACTGCCTGAGCTGGCAGCTTCGGTGCTCGTATACGAATTTGTCCTTTGTGAGCCGCGCCCTTCTGGTGAAACGAGAGCTTCACATATCGATCACCCGTAGTCAGACTATGTGTGTTGTGATCGCTGCGAAGCATTACGACAGATGAAATCTGATTTGGATTACCCGCTACGGTGATGTCGAAATGTCCACCATAGGAAATGTCTTCAGGTGCGTTCGCGATTACGGGTCGCGTAGCGCGACTGCCATCCGGCTTGAAGAGGTAGGGCGGAGAGAACAGTTGGCCCACGGGAACGCCCTGATCCGGATCTCCGAACGGAAGCAGTCCGGCGTATGAGGTCATCAATGGGAAGGAAGGATCGTCTGGTCGAACCAGCGCCTCGCGATTCTCGCCGGCGAAGAATACTGAGCCATCGGGAAGTAAAGTAGCCGTTCCATGCAGCCCACGCGAGACTGTGGTCCTTGCGAGTTTGGTGATCGATCCGTTTGCCGGGTCGAACATTTGAAAATGAAGTCCTTCTTTTTCCTCAAACGTACAAGGTCTGCCGTTCACATTGCAGTCAGAAGAGCGGTTCACTCCCTGCCCGATGAGCACCTTTCCATCCGGAAGCAAGACAGCCTTGGTAGTGGCAAGCGGCTGGAGAATACTGCCCACAATCTTCCAACGTGGATTAGGGTCCGTGAAGTTGATCTCTTCGACAGTACCTGTTTGATCACCATCAGCATCCTCTCCTGAAATCATGAACCACTTGTGCGATACAGTGTGACCGTTGCCGTCGATTTCGATGAGGCTCGCGGTCGGGCAGCAGTACGGCCGTACTTCCGATGCAGTGTCTACAAGTGTCCAGTGATTCTTAGCGGGAGTATTGCGATTGGGATCTTTAAGCGCCGCCAGTACGTTCAAACACCAGAGGTTACCTTTGGTGAAATCAGGAGTTCCGCCGCCAACCCCAAACCTCGCTCCGCCGGGAATCAATTCAGGTCCATAATCCTTCTCTCCGTCGAACGTGCAGACCACCCAATCATCTTTTCTCGGACCAGTCTGTACTACTTCGAGTTGGGGATAGAGCGGAAAAGCCATCCGCGCATTTTCTAACGCGATATTTCTATCGGTCTTCGGGTCGTATAGTTCAGCCACGACTTGATTCACGCGCGTCGCTGTAAACGCCGTGTCAGTCTGCGAGATGTTCTGACGACCTTTTGTAACCCGATTTGGATCAGGCGGCACTGTGTTGTCCTGATCAAACCCACCGACGACGAGAATCATGTGATTCGGAAGTGCAATCGCAGACGGATACCAGCGCGAATACTTCTGATCGGAAGGCTCCGAAGGCTGCGTACTTTGTTGATCCCTGGGGTCGCAGCCCGGATAAAACGGGGCCTCGGGATTGGTTGCGAAAAGTTGCAAACCAAATGGGTCCCTGGCCCAATTCGATCTGGTGCAGGGTTCGAGACGCGGAATCCAGCTCTCTGTTTCGGGATCGAAAATATTCACCTTGTACAGGCCGTTGTCGCTCTGCATATCATGGCCGCCGAAAACGTAAACGCGTCCATCGGCGAGTGTCACGCGTGCATTGCAGTAGGTGTTGTAGAACATCCCTCTCGAGTAGCCGTTTTCTGCAAACGCTGAGCGGTTCAGCGCAAAGTCAGCTTCATCCAGCAATGTTGTATGAAACTTACCGCTGTTCTTGAATGCGTCAGGATGGCCGATGTCGAATAAGAGCTGTCGTTCCATCGTGCGATTAGCAACGATCCGCGTCGGCACACTCTGGCTCAGGCCTTGCCGCAGCAGATAACCGCCATAGGTGAGTCTTTGAAAAGAGTCGTCCGGTTCACGGTCCATACCAAGACCAAGAAATGGATCAAACCCGTGAAGAACATCTCTTAACGAAGAGTTGAACTGAAGTCCCGGAGTACTGAATGCCCCACGCGAAATCGCAAGATCGATCAACGCAGGATCCGCGACGTCGTTGGGCTTGTACTCTGGAAACCTTGAGTGAAACAATATTTTTGGCGTGGTGGAATTTCTCTTCCAAACCAAACCCATGTGAACCGCTTCCGCGCTTTGCATCGGAATCAATGGCGAGACTTCGCCACAAGTAGCATGAGGACAGCCGGCATTGGGATCCGGAAATGTGCCCTGAGCAGTTACCGATCTATCGACGACAGACAACTCGAAGGCCACAAGGCTGGCAAGTAAAGCACTCAGCAAAAGACAGGCTCGTGTAGTGTTAGCTCTATTTTTCGGCGAACCCTTCTGCGCACTCCGCACTGCTATTGAGTGACGTGAGTCATGACTCATCGGTACCCCTCCTTATTCCTTTTCTTAGCCATTAGTGAAGTTGACTCACCTCTGAAGAACCGTGTCGCTACGGATCATTAGGGCGGTCGTTCTTACTGCTTGAAGTCGGGAGGTGTATGCCTGCTTGCGCGGAGCGTGGGAACTCCAGGCAGACAGAATCAGGGCTGTTGTTTACCTACTATGGGGGTTGATGGGGGTTCGACAACGATCTGCAAGGAGTATGCCCAAATAGTCGATCGAAAGTTGAATCGTTTTATCGTTAGTTTCCTCTGTACTCGATCAGATAGTTGCCACGAAAAATTGGAAAATCCGAAAATCATCCAAGAATGTGAATAATTGCATTTGTCTTGGCATTTGATTGTGGTTACTCATTGTCGACGGTCGACCGAGAACAGTTCGTTCGTTTCGAGCTCTATGTGAGCACTGCCGCCGCCGCAGTGCTTGCCAACTATTTTGTGAGAACACGAGTTTCAGCGTGAGTTCTGACGCTGGCGAAACGTTTGGTGTGGTTCGATCCTTTGAGCGCTTGTCGGAGTCCGACCGATCAAACCGTGCATAAGGAAAAGCGCGATGCCGGTGGGGACATCGCATCGTTGTCTGCCAGGCTAAGGACGAGAAGCCGGCTCAAACAGCTCGATCGGATTACCGTCCGGATCTTCTAATTGAATTTGTTTGCCGCCAGGGCCTTCCTCCATCTCATTGCGAAAACGGAGACCGGCCTTTTTCAACGCCTCGATACGGGCCGGAAGATCTGTCACTTGCAGGATAACCCGATTCCATCCCCCGGGCTCTTGTTGGCGGCCATCAGGCATCGGACGAGAACCGGAAGCGCCTGGACCACTAAGAATAAGTTTCAGATTGCCGACCGAGACCTGGGCGAAAGCCGGCAAGTTTTGCATATCCAGTTTGAGACCTAAATGCTTTGTATAGAAGGCGACTGAGCGACTCACGTCCTTCACTTGATATCGAACACCCCAAAGACCTAACACAACGCTTTGCGCCTCCTTTGGGTTTGAATCAGCCTCGGATGACGATTCCGCGGATCCTTTTTGACTCATAAATCCTCCAATTCCGACAGCAGTGATGCATAGTAAAAAAGCGCACCATCGTCTCATGCACGAACCTCCTAATTTACAGAAAATCTTTCCCGCGCGCTTCGCGGGAGATTATGAAGTTCCGTTGGGGCCTCGTATTGGAAAAAATGGACCTATGTGGGGATCGGAACATGAAAAGTCTTAAGACGATCATCCGGCTGATGTCGGCGAAGGTACTCACTTGGGCTAAGGCCTGAGAATTCTTGAAAGTCGTTTATCAAATGCGACTGATCGAAATATCCGCAAGTCGACGCTAGCTGGGCCCACTCAGGTTTCGGACTCTGATCCGCCAGAGTCCGCGCCTGCTGAAATCGCAATATGCGGCAGTAGAGCTTAGGAGGGAGGCCAACTTGATCCGCGAACACTGAACTGAAGCGCCGCTGGCATATTCCAATCTCTCGGGCGACATCTCGTACTAAGGCACCTGTCCCGCTCGCTCCCAGCAAGCGCAGGGCAATCGATACTGCAGGGTGTCCTTTTCGAGCGCTACGCAGGCGGCAAGTGAGGACTTCTTCCATGACTTGAAAGCGCTCCCGAGATTCAGCCACCGTGCACAGACGTTGTCTCAGCTCAAGTGCTGCCCGGCCCCAGAGATCCTCTAAGTCAGCATGGGAATTTGTGAGTTCGCTGGCGAGTGCACCAAGAAATGGAAACGCGCCACCTGGCTTGAAGTGCACACCGAGCATAGACTCATGCTGCATCGCGTCGACCACAAGAACCCTCGAATAAGTCCCCGATAGGACCGCGCCTGAAAACCGCCTATGTTTGTCCGGTTGCTCGCGATCATGAATGCGGATCTCGTCGTCACGAAGATTGATTACTAATTCACTGGCGCCGCTTGGAACAATCCATTCCTTTCGAGCTGTCTGTCCACCGTCAAAAAGCCAAAAGTAGTCGACGAATTCATTAATCGGCGGTCGAGGAGCATACGTTAGATACAACATAACCTCTCACTCAAAGCTATCTACGACGCTAGTTCGAGAACAGGACTTCTTCGGACTGTTGGCAGGACTTTCATGGTCCCTTTTCGCTTTTCCGGCTTGTTCAAACGCTTAATTATCGGTCCACCAACAGAGAAGCCTCAAGTCGCATCAATGGTTGGCTAACCAGAACTCATCGAGCTATAAAAATCCGCATCGCAATTATTGGTTGACTATGCTTGGAACCGGCTTTATCGTTCTGTATCCGATTAAATTTGGGGGTTGATGCAGATCACTTCGTCTGGGTGCTTGGTCTGTGGATTCACGCCTTTCCAAATCGAGCGAGCACAAATGACGCCATCAAAGGTGAGGCCCCAACGTAAAAATGGCGTTGCACGGACCTCATTATGGGAAGTCGCCCGCCTTTTTCTTAAACTCGGTACTATTGCTTTTGGTGGACCCGCCGCACACATCGCGATGATGGAAGACGAGGTCGTCCGTCGTCGCCGTTGGCTTACGCGCGAGAAGTTCCTCGACCTCCTCGGTGCAACCAATCTTATTCCTGGTCCAAACTCAACCGAGCTCGCGATCCATATTGGGTACCATCGAGCAGGGTGGGCTGGGCTTATCGTCGCCGGTTCGTGCTTCATTCTTCCGGCCGCCTTGATCGTGACGGTCTTTGCATGGGCTTATGTTCGCTACGGATCTATTCCCGAAGTCAGGGGTGTGCTCTACGGAATAAAGCCCGTAATCATCGCCATCGTTCTGCAAGCTCTGTGGTCGCTTGGACGCACAGCCATCAAAACTGGATTCCTCGCGCTGATAGGCATAGCGGGAGTGGTACTTACGTTTTTGGGACTCCACGAACTTCTCGTTCTCCTCGGCGGTGGCTTACTGGTTGTTGCCGTACGGCTTGTCAGGGTCTCTATTAAAGGTCAAAACCTCCTGCCGCTTATCTCCGCTTCTCCTTTGATCGTGTTTCTACAGTCAGTCACGACCAGCGCGGCACCCGCTTCGTTCAGTCTGTTTCTATTGTTTCTCTTCTTTCTCAAGGTCGGCGCAGTGTTGTATGGGAGCGGTTACGTTCTCCTCGCCTTTATTCGAGCCGACCTGGTTGAGCGATGGCATTGGTTGACTGAATCGCAATTACTTGATGCCATCGCCGTCGGTCAGATAACGCCTGGTCCAGTCTTTACTACTGCTACTTTCATAGGCTACGTACTCGGAGGAACGAACGGCGCAGTTGTGGCGACAGTCGGTATATTTCTTCCTGCTTTCGTTTTCGCGGCCGCAAGCGGCCCGCTCGTGCCACGCATTCGCGAGTCGCCCACTGCCGGAGCATTTCTTGATGGCGTTAACGCCGCTGCCCTGGCGTTGATGGTTGTAGTTACATACCAGCTAGGCCGCGCAGCGATCGTCGACATGACCACCATCGCGCTCGCGTTAATAAGCGGGATCATTCTCCTTTGCTTTCGACTGAACTCAGCGTGGTTGGTTCTCGGCGGAGGAATAGCCGGGTTTCTTCTTTATGGACGGTTGTCCACATGAGCAAGCACAAGCTGAACATCACATGAGGGTAACAGCACGGAGTGCTTATAAAAAGTGCCATGCTCAAAATAGAGATTGTTGGCGGGCTTTCACTCTTCTAGTTGGTAGGCTTCCAGACAAGCTTACCGGTGCGATCGATGTAGCCGTACTTTGTTTGGTTCCTCTCAAGTATTTTTTCGACCTCGTCATCAGATTTGCCGGCTTTGTAAGCTTCGAGTGCTTCCAACGCAGCGTCGTCCTCACCACCAAGACCAATGCCGGCCAGCCTACCGGTGAACGGTTGGGCATATGAGAATTGTGGCGGGATAATCGTGAGACCAGCTTTGTCTATGTATCCATAACGAAACCTGCCCTTTTGGTCGCGGGTGGCAACCACCGCTAATCCGTGACTGAAGGGTAGGGCGCAGGTCCACGTAGGTTTGATCATCCACTGTCCAGAGCGGTCGATGAAACCCCATTTGTAGTTTACGTGGACCGCCGCGAGCCCTTCAGAAAAGCGACTAGCCCTAATTCCGCCCGTGTCCGGGCACTGCCCATGCGGATCGAACTGCGGTCTAATAACAATCTGTCCCTGGAGATCAATGAACCCAACTTTTCGTCCGATGAGCACAGGGGCAAGCCCCTCAGAAAAATCACCGGCGCTAACGTATTGCGGCTCGACGATCCATCGTCCTTGCTTATCAATGAATCCGTATCTCGGCTTGGTGTAAGAATGCTCAGTAACGCCGACCAGCGCGCGCCCTTCGGAGAAAGAAAAAGCTTCTTGGAACCGCGCGTCGATCACAAACTTGCCCGTTTTATCTATGTAACCCCAGTAATGTGACCTTGACGGAACAGCAGCAAGTCCCTCTGAGAATGCATAGTCGATCACGACACTTCCCTGTTCGAACTGTGGCTGAATAACGAAGCTACCGGTTTTATCTATGTAGCCAATCTTGCCGCCGGCTGAACCCTTTTCTTCACTTACGACAACGGCGGCCAGTCCCTCCGAAAAGGTTTTCGCCAAACTGAATTTCGTTTCAATCGCGATCTTGCCGGCGTGATCGACAAAGCCCCAACGGCCATGCGTGTTTGGAACGCGACGACCGATGACTGCCAGGCCTTCAGCAAATCCTCGAACGTTATAGATATCATCCGGAAGCATGAACTTCAGGTTTCCAAACTCGTCTATGAACCCGTACTTCCCATTGATTGTGACGGGATACAAATGAGGGACAGTCGAATTGCGGGCGGAGTTCTGCTGGTGCACGCTGTCGCCCTTGCCGGTACATGCCAGCACCGCGGCGACCAGGATCAACACGCGCAACGAACTCATCGGTTGTTTGGAGCTACAAAAAAGCACTAACCAACTTTACCTGAGTTTCGTGGACTTTTGTGCACTTTTGTGACAGTGCTCGTACCGCAATGCGACTTGCGCTCTATTTCACTCTGCGAGCTAATCACGATTTAATTTCTTACCATCGTTTGTGCCTGGTACTCTGAGGTCAGACTGTGACATCGTCACCGAGGAGAAACCCAATGAAGTCGCTTTACCTACAACTTGCTTCCAACACAATGGGCGTCACACTAAGTTCATGAGAAGAATTGAAGTTCATTACTGCACGGTGTGACCGGTAAAAAAGGCAATAGCTGCCTGGGTGGTGGCTGAACTGTCGAAACAGAATGATCTAGAAGTGGACTTGGTTAGAGGTGGTTTGGGAGAGTTGAGCGTCTTTATCGACGGTCAAAAGGTCATTGATACTAATCGTTCGTGGTATCCGACGCCAGGCAACGTTGTAACCAGGATCCGAGCACTGTTAGCCACGGAGCCTTCGTAACGCATTCAAGCGCTCCAGGTGGACTGCACAGAGCGAGAGGGCTGTGGTCCGGCGGCAAACTAACTTTCATGCACCCGCGCTTTCGTAGTTACCGTTTCGCACGCATAGCTACGTGCCGCTGATTGGCGTGATTGTGCCTGAAGTGTTCCCCAGGGCGTTGCCGCGCACGGTGCTGTTCTCGCGCGACTCGAATGTGCTGGTACCATCGTTGCGGAAGCCAAACTGAAGGTTGTTTGTTGCTGTCGAATGTGAGACGCGAACAATCCCGCCATCGAATGCTGCTATCCCATGGTTGCCGTTATAGGTGGCCACACATGATTCCACATTTACCTCTGCTCCTTCTGAGGACAGGATACCTGTAAACGCGTTGCCCGAGGCGAGGCAGTTCTGCAGCGTAACTTTCGCAAATCGAAATTCGCCACCGCCGGAGCCGTTGTTCTCGATACGCGTGCGCTCAATAGTGGCGCTTAGACTGCCGGTATCGGCGGCATTTGCCAGAAACATACCTGAACCACCATTGTTCCGAAGAATACTGTCTTTAATAAACAGCTTGCGAGCTGGTGTTCCGTCAGCAGAGTTGGGAAAGAAGAAGATGCCGGTTGAGGAAGCTCTCACCGTGCA
>DAIOGT010000040.1:0-29287 GCA_036745095.1 Pyrinomonadaceae bacterium | reverse complement strand
GCATCTCAATTTCAATCACGTCGAGCGGCCGCGGTGGTGGTCCATAAAGCACGTTCCCGGTCGCCGTATCGAAAGCACCTTCATGACACGGACACTCGAGCCGGTTGTGCTGACGTTCGTAATACACGGGACACGCGAGATGCGTGCATTTCTGCCCGTAAGCGTGAAATTCGCCCGTTTCCGTCCGAATCAAAATTGCCGAATCTTTTTCCGTCGGATAGTTGAAATTGAGCGCGGAGTTGAGTCCAAGGCTCTCGGCTCCTTCGATGCGAGCCGGCGCCAGAGTTTCAGCTTGCCGAGAATCGATCGCGGCCTTTGCGGCGAAACCTGCAGCGCCAACAAAGAACCCCGCCGAGGTCAATCCCAGGAAGTTGCAGAACTCACGTCGAGTAACTTGTGCTTCTTCGCTGTGCTCGTATGGAAACTCGCTCTGATGCGACGCAGTCGCGCTACGCACATCACTTTCATCATGTATAACGTGTTCGCTCATCTTCAAAACTCGTTGCTCTGGCTTGATTCCTCAACCTGTGTATCAATCCATGAGGTCGACTGCGGGAGTTCGCTGGGAGCGTGCGTCAGCATTCCTTCGAACACTCCACAGCCATCGACTTTCACTTCATCGACGTCCGCCGGTATCATTAAATACACTTTCGTTTCAACTCGCTGGTTGCCAAACACGTGAACGTTGACGGGTTTGGTTCGACGAAGCGGGACGATCTGTTCGTACTTGCCAAACGAAATCGCACCGGTTGGACAAACGCTCGCGCACATCGGTTTCAAACCTTCTGACGAGCGGTCGTAACACATGTCGCACTTCATCTGCAGGTGCATTTGTGTGTTGTACTTGGGCACGCCAAACGGGCACGCGTTAACGCAGTTGCGACAGTCCAGGCAACGCGGCTTCAACGCCGACATCACCACGCCATCATCCGACACTTTGATGGCGTCAGCGGGACAAACGAGCGCGCAGGTGGGTTCGTTGCAATGCATGCAGAGCGTGGGCATTGTTGCCGTTGTTTCCGCGCGATCGAGGTAGTCAACAAAGATCATCGAATAACCTTTGTGCGTCGCACACTCGCGGCACGCCGCTACACACGCGCGGCAGCCGATGCAGCGCTGTGGATCGATGAACATCGTTTCTTCCATCAGTTAACCCCTTTGTACTTCGCTGAGCGACACGCCTTTGCGCTGTGCGCCCATGATCGGCAACTGCCGTGAATGGATCTTCTCAATGCGTGCGGCGCACGCTTTGAACTCGGGAATTTTCGATGTCGGATCGAGGGCTGGATTTGTTAACTGGTTTACTGCCAACTGCTCTCCCCAGTGATAAGGAATAAAGATCGTGTCAGGTCGAATCGTGCGCACGATGAGCGCCGGAAACACACCTTCGCCGCGACGCGAAACTACACGCACGCGCTCGCCATCGTTAACCTGGAGCTGCATTGCAGTTTCCGGATGAATCTCGACATACGGCTCCGGACATTGTTGGACCAGAAAACCAATCCGCCGCGTTTGATTGCCGGAAAGATATTGATAGACCACGCGGCCGCTCGTGAGAATGAACGGATATTCATCATCAGGCACTTCCTTCGGTGGGTTGTACTCAATCGGATGAAACTTTGCCTTGCCGTCAGGGTGATAAAACCGTTCTTCAAACAGGCGCGGCGTGCCCGGATGATCTTCGGTCGGACAGGGCCAGAAAATACCGTCGTTCTTTTCAATCTTCTCCCATGTAATGCCGTAGTAATCGGCGTTGCCGCCACGCGAAGCGACGCGGAGTTCGTCGAAAATCTCACGCGGTGAATTGAACGCAAAATATTTTCCTCGACCCATTCGTCTCGCGATCTCCTGCACTATCCACCAATCGGCACGCGCTTCACCCGGCGAATTGTTAGCTTTGTTGATTTTAACGACACGGCCCTCGCTGTTGCAGGTTACGCCTTCGTCTTCACTCCAGGCCGAACCGGGCAGGACCACGTCGGCGTAGCGCGAACCTTCTGACATGAAGAAGTCGATACATACGTAAAAGTCGAGCCCTTCGAGTGACTCACGCACTTTGTTTGTGTCCGGAAGACTGACCATCACGTTGTTACAGATCGAAAGCAATCCCCGAATTTCCCCCGCTCGCATTTTGTCGAACATCTCAACCACCGAAACACCGGCTTGCGGCAGTTCTTCTTCCGGCAAGTTCCACACGTCGCAAACATGTTTGCGGTGGGCGGGATTTGTGATGGAGCGCTGGCCGGGGAGTTGGTCTGCTTTCTGTCCGTGCTCGCGTCCGCCCTGTCCGTTGCCTTGCCCTGTGATCGTTCCGTAACCGCGCCCGGGTGCGCCGATCTGTCCGGTCGCTAAAACGAGGTTGATGTACGAGAGCACGTTGTTCACGCCGTTCGTGTGATGTTCGATACCGCGGGCGTGCATAAGCATCGCTGTTTTCGCTCGACCATACAGTCGCGCAGCCTGAACGATTTTTTCGGCCGGCACCCCACTGATTTGAGAAGCAACATCAGGCGAGTAACGCAGCGCCACTTCGCGCGTTGCTTCCCAATCATTCGTACGGTCGTTGATGAACGCTTCGTCAACCAGGTTTTCCTCTATAAGAACGTGAAGCAGGCCATTTGCGAGGGCGACGTCAGTACCGGGTTTGAGTTGTAAATGAACGTCCCCTTGTCTCGCCGTCGCTGTCTCTCTTGGATCGACGATGATCCAGCGACCGCCGTTGTCGCGTTGTTGCCACAAAAATTTGTTGAGTACAGGAAACGTCTCCGCACAATTTGATCCGGCTATCAGCAAAACTTCCGCAAGCGGAATATCGCTCCAGGGATTCGCGGCGCGATCGATGCCGAATGCCTTGTTGTTTCCCGCTGCTGCCGAGACCATGCAGAGCCGGCCGTTGTAATCCACATAGCGTGTGCCTAGACCAGCGCGCGCAAACTTACCCATGAGATAAGTCTTTTCGGTCGTGAGTGAAGATCCCGAATAAACACCTAGCGAGTCTTTTCCGTGTTTTTCCTGTAGTTCCCTGAACTTGCTGACGACCAGATTGAGCGCCTCGTCCCATGTTGCGCGCTCGAAATCGCCGTTGCGTTTGATCAACGGGTGCAGCAGCCGATCCGGATGATGGACTTGCAGGTACGCAGTCACGCCTTTGGGGCAGAGACGACCCTCATTCACGGGAAAGTCGTAGCGCGGTTCAACTCCCACGACGTGATCCTTTTCAACGAGGAGATTCATCCCGCATTGAACCCCGCAGTATGGACAGTGTGTTGGCACAATTCGATCGATGACGCGATCCGCGCGCCATCCGCCGTGAGGCGCATCATGCAAATGCGGTCCGTAACGTTCGACTATACTTTCGAGGTTCCCTACTTTTCCCATCCCTTTATTCGGCCCCCTCTTGATCCCACAAATACTTTTTCGTCCTCACGCGGCACGTTTGTATAGGCCAGCCCGCGAATGATGCGTTTACAACGCGGACAGTAGTCCTGCAACGTGTGGCCGTCGCCCATCGAATAATCAAATCCGAGCTTGTCTACCACCGTCTTCAGATCGTTGAGCCAAAGTTGTGAGACAAACTCAACGCCACATCTCGCGCACTTCGCTTGTTCCATGTCTCGAGCGCGTTCCTGGTATAACTCGACGCCGACGGAGGCCGGTCGCTGCACGACATGAAAGAGTTTTCCGAACGGAAGATAGAAGAGCGTCATGATGACGGTGGCTTGATGCGTGAGGGCGATGAAGTGATACATGTAGCCGTTCAGCCAAAGACTCGATGCCGTCAACATTAAACCGGTCACAGAGATCGCGATGAGCAGCATGTGAGGCACGAAGTCGAGCGTGAACTGCTGTAATGAAATTGCGCCACGGTCACGTAAGCGACGATGAATCGCAATCGCACAACCTGCGATTACCATTACGGCAGTGAAATCAAGCGCATGAAATGTGATCCACGCGATCAGACTCCGTCCCTGCAGCACGTTCAAAGGAAATCCGAAGACGTACGCGCGGTATCCTAAATCGCCCTCCAGCTTGAAATGCACCCAGCCAAAGACAAGCGGGAACGTGATTAGGGCGGAGATCACGCAGCCCCACATGATCAGGAAGTGCATCAACCAGCGAGTGAATCCGCGCTTAAAGATAAAGCGTTGCCCAACGAGATTTGTCGTAAGAGTTTTTGCGGCGCTGGCAGTGTTCTGCAGGAACCGGTCGCGTTGTAGATAAAGTTGCCAGCCGCGACGCCAGTAAACTCTCGTCGCCGGCCGTTGCAACCAGATCGCATAGCGAAACACGACCGCGCCCAGTGCGATCACACTCGCGACGGTGTATCCGAAAAGAGCGGCGTCGTAGTGTTCGAGGTTGCGTGAGCCGACGACGATGAGCACCGTCAGCAGGAAAGACGCTCCCAGGGCAATGAGTATCGGTCGCGTTGTTGATACGCGGTCAGCCACTCGGCATTGACTCCCCGTCAGATGCCGCCAAACCTCGGCGGTAAATTTTTTAGTTCCTTTTGAACCTGCGACGCCAGCACAGATCGCTCGTCTTCATTGAGCAGCTTGCTGCTCCAAACGTAAATTCCGTTTTCTTCGATTTCGTTATGTTGTACCAGACGATCTCGAACCGCGGCAATTCTTTTATTCACTTCTTCCAGTTGCGCGGCGATATTGCTTCCTGAGTTTCCCATTAAGCTGCGGGTTATGGCGACTGCTTGAGAAAGCTCACGCATGAAAAAGTCGTGATCGTCATGGAGTATTGCGATCGTGTTGTCTGGTTCGTGAGGAGGCAGCGTCTGGTCGTCGCCATTGCGGCGACTGCGGCTTGCTACGCGGGAAATTGTGGGAAACAGATGTAGATGTTCAGCTCTGATATGCATAGCCAGACGTGCCCAGAACAGATCCAGAGTGGCATGTGTTCGGGCAACGTCTTTGGCTTCGAGCGCCGCGTCTAGTTGAGTCAGCAGATCACCCAATTCAGCGTGATCGTGTATCAACTGCTCGTCGGATTTTGAATTCATCTACATGGCGGCCGCTTTCTGTTCCAGCTCAAGCGAGCCGGGGAAGAGAATATTATTCTCGAGGTGAATGTGCTGGTGCAGATCGGCTTCAAGCTCCTGCAACGCATTATACAGAGTTTGATAACTCACGCAGGCGTCACCGGGTATCGTGAAATCTTTACTGAGCTCGCGGATGGTTCTCAGGATCTCACCGGCTGCGTCGTGTTCTCTCATCATCACCGCGATCGGATTTTGAACATGACCGAAAGGCGCAAACGGTACTGCTTGTTTCCCGGCCGTCGCGAGCTCCAAACGGGTGATATAAGGAAAGAGTACGCGCTCTTCCTTCATCATGTGCGGCTCAAGCTCGGCGCGCAAAGTTCGAAATTGCGATTGAATCTCTAGCAGTTCCGGATGGTTCTTGCCGTGAGCGGAACAGACTTTCTCGAGCAGACCTGTGAGGCGTTCAAGCTCGTCGCGTGTAAAGACGTGATGTTTTACGACGATGAGGTTTATGAGACTTGCGAGGGGCATCGATTCGGGGCTCTGTGAGTCAGGAGCGACGCGTGCCTGTCCCGCTTCTTCGAGCAGGTGGAGAACTTCGTTCAGATCTAGTCCCTTCTCTCCGCAGGCGTCTCTAAGCGGCTGATTGCCACCGCAGCAATAGTCAATTTTCAGTTTTTCGAACACGCGCGTCGCGCTCGGGTTTTCGATCGCAAAATCACGTACAGTCTTGGTCGCATCCAGCAACATGTAAATATCCTTCCTTGAATAGATAAACTTATTCCGACACCGTCCAGCGTCGCTAAGCAGAAGTATCCGACGGAGGTGTATGGGCAACTTGCGCGCCAGAGCGATCCGTGCCCATTTCCTTGAAAAATCCGTGACTTCGAGAAGCCTAGACGCGAAATATTCCCCGCCCCCGCACAGATCTGTGGGATTTTCCACAACTGTGTGGTCTGGGGTTCGCGTAGAATCGGGGACAAACTTCGGCGGGAGTCAGTGATGATGGACGGATACAGCAGACAAATTCCTAAACCATCCAGGAAGAGCGCGCGATGGACATCTTTTGTGGGTGGGTTTGTGGAAGGCCGGCGCGTGCGCGCGTTGACAGAAGAAACAAATCCGCTTCACAAGGTCCGCGTGGAGCACAATCGCGATACGTTGCTGGTCCATATTTCGAATGAGGACGGCGATGGCTGGACGACCGTGGCTATCGACAGATCCACCCGAGAGTGGTCAGTCGCACAGAGGCAGCGGCAGTTGGACGCGGCAAGTGCGGCATGTTCAAACCTATACTCAACGAACAGTTGAATGTCGCCAAATCTCAGGACACATTTTTAATAATCCACGTAATGTTCATCGAGACGTGATTTGAGTGCCGCGGGTACTTCTTTCCAGGGAGCACAGACGAGTTCCGTCACTGATAACTCAAAAGCAGGCACTCGAGAACTCTGCCAACAGTCGTGGAGTTCTTCGTATCGCCATCGATAATATGGGCCACCGCCACGCCTGCTGTAAAAAATCTGACCTGCGGCCCAGGCTTCCGGCCTTTTGGGATCGATATAAACTCTAAGGCCGTTCATCGACGCACCAAATCGAATTCGCGATCGTGCTCGGCCGTCGTGTTCGCAGCGGTATCGATTGAAGCCGCTACTGCATGAGAGTCATGGCTGTTTCGACCGGTGAAAGGCACGAGGCCGCGTCGCAATTCCTCGAGAGCAATGCTCGTGTTTCTTCGCTTAAGCGGGTCAACTGGAATTCGTGGCTGCGCACCGTTATAAAGCTGTTTGCTTCTGTGACCAGCGAGACGCACGAGCTGAAATCGCGACACAATTCCGGGCCAGCCTTCATTGCCGGTGGTGTCCCGCAAGTCTTTATCATGTGATGTTCCGGTGAATGTTCTCACTCGCTGAATCTTTCCTTTGTCAATCAATCATTAACGCGGCTAATTCCGTAGAACCCAATCGAAGAGCGTGTTTAAACTTGCGGGAGGGATCAGCCACAATAAAAAAGCAGGCAGTGTCGCCCTCAGTCGTCGCGAGTTTCGCGAGCGCTTCCCCGTCGAACACTACTGGTCTAAAGCATTCCATACCGGAGTCGCGCGAACGAGCGATCATCGCCTCGCTGCTGCTCTTAAAGATCGGCATGCGCAGATCGCCATCGTCGTCAACGGCAAACCAATCACCGTTTGCGCGTTGCATCGCATAAAAATTCTTCATACCGAAACATTTTTGCTCCTCGATCGGTTGGCTCTTGACTTCAGGAGATCTGGTGGATTCCAGAGGAGCTGAGAAGGGAGTAAGCCAGACTCGGTTCACAAGAACGTTACGCCCGATAACGCCATATGTCAAATGAAACGAGATATTTACGAGCCTTCAGATGGGCCAATTACGTTGCGCAGACGACGTCGATCCAAGCGATCGAGAGTGATTGAAACTAATTGAGGTAGGAATCTGTGTCCGCTTTAATAACCTCGTAACACTCACAGGAATTCTCTTCCAGGCCGCGTCGATTGACGATCGTGATCACGCCGCGGCTATAACGAATAAGCTTCTCCGCCTGTAACGCGCTGGCCGCTTCGCTGACACCTTCGCGCCGCACACCCAACATGCTCCCAAGAAAGGATTGAGTCAAAGGAAATTCCACCATTCCCAATCGATCACTCGTCATTAAAAGCCATCGCGCCAGTCGCGCGTGTACCAAATGAAATTGATTGCACGCAGATGTCTGGGAAATCTGCGTCAGCAGCGAATGCGAATAGCGATGGAGCATATTATGCAAGCTGCCAAGGCGATTGGCTTCATGGCGTATGTTGGCGGAGTTCATTCTCATTGCAGAACCCGCGCCCTGAACAATAGCCTGTGTCGATGAGGAGTTGACACCCATGAAGACGGCGAGGCCGGCCATCCCTTCATTTCCGATCATTCCGACTTCGAGCGACGACGTTCCGAATTGTGGCGTGATCAGTGAGACTATGGAGTTATTCGGAAAATAAACGTACTTAATTATCTGGCCCGGCTCGTACAACACGTCGCCAACGAGCAGTTCCACGTGCTTGAGTGACGGCAACAAACGTTTGTATTCAGCTTTAGGCAGCGTGGCAAGCATGCGGTTAATACTTGTGCTTCCATTATCGGCTTTAATCGGAACCGTCATATAGCAGACTCCTTAACTCAAACACCCTAATACCACACCTCTAAAGAACACATACCTATCACGGAACGAACACAACACCGGAAACAGCACGTCCGGCGTATGCGCGTTACCGCACATATGCAAAAGGATGATTTCAGAAGATTGCGCGAATGGACCAACTTCTGCGACCGGGCTCTGTCCAGTCTTGCGGTAGGCTTTGTGGGGTCTTATTTAAGCCTTCTTCACACGAAAGTAGGCACCGTAAATCGAATCGTGGCTCAAAAACCCTGCCATTAGATGGCAACGGTGCGCCGAATCGTTCTCTTCCCCAAACATCAACCGTGTTTCGTCCGGCAGCCGTTCCCAATCCAGCTCGAGCTGCGCGTTGTCGGTTACGCGTTCAATCCTTCCATTCGAAAGAAAAACGCGATAGAAGTGTTGCTGGCCCTGCACCACAATCAAACCTTCATCATGGTCCACCACGACGTCAGTGGACATCATGGCGTTCATCGAGTCAGCCACTTGCTTCATCATCGGATTGGAGCTTGCCCGATCCTGCAATTCTTCCATCAGGCTGTCGCCCATATCCGGGGAGTAGTCACGCGGATTCATGAAGGTTTGCATCACCTTCCGCGCCCAACCTAGCGATTCCAATATGTTCCCAAAGCCTGGCAGCGACTTGGTGGTCGGCGGCTTAGGGATCAAATCTCGCTTTAACAGTTCTTCATTCGAAATACCAAGAACCTCCAGCGCCGTCATCGCCTTTTCCATGTTTCGTTTTTGTTTCCACTTTACGTCGAGCAGCCACAGTGCCGTCTGCTTCGCAGTCTCATCTCCACTGACCGCAACGTACCAGACCAGTCCTTTCAAAACATGACTGCCGGGAATCGACAGTGGCAACGGTTCACCAGAACGAAACGGAGCAAACCACTGCGCCAGTTGCTCGTTGAAATCATCAATGCCTACCGCCGCGAGCCGCTCGGACGCCTCGCGCGCCCAGGCCGGTGGCATACGTTTCGGGGCGTTTCCGCGAATGTGCTTGAGTAAACGTCGCCAATGTTTTTTCCGCTCGCCTGCCATCGCACGAAAGTCGCGACGAACCACCTCACTCCAGCATTTCGACGGGTTGAGTGGCTCCCACTCATCCATAAACAACAGCGTATGCAGGCGCTGACGTAGCGACTGCATGCTGGCGACAGAACCCGATTCGCGAAGATTCGCCTGAAAGTTGTGCAGCGATTTGCAGAGCTCCGGCGTGAGGTCATTCTCCTGCACGTATTCCATCACGTGATCGATAGGACCATCGGGCGCGACATAGTCGAGCAATGGCGTGGTTAAATCGAGCATCATGCGCAGATCTGCTTCGGTGCAGGGCAACTTCTTCACGGTGTGAAGAGTGCGCAGCAGGGCGATGAGTTTCAGTCGCTGCTGGTGCGCGTTGGGAATTTCGGCGTCGTGTTCACGCAACCACGCGTAACGTTTCAGGATCGCTTCGATCAGATCGATGATCTGGCGCTTCTTCAGTTTTTTCCACTGGGAAAGATCGGGACTGTCGTCCCAGTCGGATCGGTTTGGAATTTCGGCAAGGATTTGATCGAGAAGCTCGAGAGGATTTGAGGTAGCCATATGTTTGAACCCTATAACTCATCATGTCAACAAATGTTGGACGATCTCCATCGCGGCATTGGGGCGTCCCA
Source organism: Pyrinomonadaceae bacterium (assembly GCA_036745095.1). Lineage (GTDB taxonomy): Bacteria > Acidobacteriota > Blastocatellia > Pyrinomonadales > Pyrinomonadaceae > PSRF01. The sequence goes on along the minus strand of DAIOGT010000040.1, from coordinate 19,462 downwards.
TGCGATGGGCGTTTGCCTGCATTGACTTGAAGCGCGACGGATCTGCGAACAGTTTATCGAGTTTATAAGACAGCGTAGGCAGGTTATTGCAACGGATCGCAGCGGCGCTTTCGAGCAAATGATCCGAATTCCGTTCTTCCTGCCCCGGAATCGGATTGACGATTACGAATACTAATCCTTTTGCGAGGGCTTCGGAAGTCGTTAACCCGCCCGGCTTGCCAAGCACGAGATCAGAAGCCGTCATCAATTCGTCCATCTCTTTCGTGTAACCGAACGGCTTCAAAATCACCGTCGCATCTGGTCTCGCTCGTGCTGCCTGCCTCGTCAAACGTTTCTTCAACTCTTCATTGCGACCACAGATCGCAACAACCTGGGCTGGATGGTGTAACGGCAGCAGCGAGTTGACGAGCGCATCAACCGAGCCAACACCGAAACCACCTGCGGAGAGGAGGATCGTGGTCCGATCGGGAGCAAGACCATGCTTCGCTCGCATCTCCTGTTTATCTTTTTTGAGTGCAAACACGGGATCGATCGGAATGCCGCTCACAGTGATCTTCTCCGCGGGTATGCCGAGCGCTTCGAGATACGCGCGTGCTTCATCTACCGCAACAAAGTAACGTTCGTAGTGATGGACCAGCCACATCGCATGCACGTCGAAGTCAGTAACGATGATTACCTGTCGACTCGCGAGCCGCTCCTTCGCTTTTAGCCACGAGACAATCTCGGCGGGAAGAAAGTGAGTGCAGACGATGAGATCCGGCTGGTACTCGCGCAGCAGTTTTACGAATGGACGCGTGTTGAGCTTGTCGAGCGCGAGGCGCCGGCGCTCATTTTTCCACGGCTTGTCGAGCTTGTCGTAAAACCAGCCCGGCACCTCCGGCATTTTATTGACGAGATCGATGTAGGCTTTGGAGTAGAGATGGCGAAAGAGTTTGTTGGTGTAGTTAAGCACATCGATGTGACGTACTTCCCTGTTGCCTGCATCTTTCGCCTGGCTAAACGCTTTTTCGACGGCCTCAGCGGCGCGCACGTGCCCCGCGCCGGCTGAGGCAGATAGGAGGAGAATTTTTCTGAGCATCCGGTCCTGTCAGGTTATGGACGCGTCGGTCGTGCTGGCGCAGTCCCGGTCGGTCTTGCCGGCGTGGCGCCGGCCGGATGGGTGCGGTTGTAATCCGCAATGAAATCTTTCGTGATGTCCAGATTTGCAGCGGCGTAAACAATCGGGACTCGGTTCGCGTCGATGAGCAAATTGATGCCTCTCGATTGAGCATACGCGGTCAACGCCGTGCCGATGTCTTTCTGCAACGGATCGAGGACTGCCAGCGATTCTTTTTGATAACTCGCCTGCGCATCTTCTGCTTTGCGTTTGACCTGTACCTCGAGACGATCGGCTTCTTCCGTTTGCTGCGCCGTCAACTTCGGATCCTGGACCTGTCGCTTCTTCTGGATGTCTGACCTCATCGTGTTTAGACGCTCACGCATGCCGCGGATTTCAGCTCGCAGCGGCTGAAACTTCCCTTCGATCTGCTGCATTGCAGCCATCACGCGCGCGATGCCGGCTTTATCATCACTGAACGCAGATGAGTCGATGATGGCGACATTGGCAGGTGTAGGCGCGGGTCGCGTCTGCGTCTGGGCCAGGATCGTAAATGCCGCGAAGGCGGCTGCGGCCACGATTATGCGAAATGCTTTCATTACTTAGGCTCCTTAAAAGTGTTGCGATCGTCGGGGATGATTATTGCTGAGTTGAATTTACCACCCTCAAGGCGCAGCATGTAAACCGGCACTTGTGCATTAAGGATTTCTATTGGCGTTTTTTACGAACGTATGATAGCGTAATGCGGCCTTTTCAGGCTTGTCCAAGCTAGGCTCTACCGCTTTTTACCCAGGATTACCAGCAACTCTACGTATTTCCCCGAGGCCGTCCCCGTTTGTCCTTTTCACCTTATAAACCCGAAGGAGTACCGGAATGCGAATCAGAATCATAGTTCTGGTCACAGCAGTTCTGCTTTTTGGCGCGCTCATGACGCTTCCCCGCATTATCGAGGCGTCCAGGTCGTCAGCAGTCGCCGTTTCAACCTCACCCGTTGTACAAGGACGCAGGCAGGAAGTCACGATCGGACAGTCGATCCGCAACGACACCTCGCCGCCCGTGCGCGAAATGAAACAGCTGCCGGTGTTCAAGCCGAAAAAGGAAGCAAACCCGAACCCGAAGATTCCGCATTTCCACAAAGACACGCCCGACCGCAAGGTGCAGACGACCGTGGCCGCTGACGAGTTTACCGCCGCCAATATGCCGACCACAGAGGCGAACCTCAACGGCATGGGCTTTCCAGGCGTCGCCTGCAACTGCGCGCCCCCAGACCCGAACGGCGATGTGGGGATCACGCAATACGTGCAGATGGTCAACGAAGGTTTTCAGGTTTTTGACAAAACAACCGGAGCTTCGCTACTTGGCCCATCGGGCATCTCCACGATCTGGGGTGGATTCGGCGGCGTTTGTGAATTCAATGGCAGTGGCGATCCGGTCGTGATGTATGACCAGCTTGCCGACCGCTGGGTGATCTCGCAGTTTGCCGGTGTTTCAATACCTACCGATGAATGTGTTGCCGTCTCGACAACAGGCGACGCCACGGGTTCGTATCATCGTTACGACTTTCATCTCGGTTCGAACTTCTTCGACTACCCGCACCTGAGCGTTTGGCCCAATGCTTATTTCATGAGCATGAACGTGTTCAACTCGACGGGAACCTCGTACCTGGGCCCGCAACCTTTTGCGTTCGACAGGGCAAAGATGCTCGCGGGCTTGCCGGCCACATTCGTCACGACAGGCATCACAAATGGACCACTCGAAGAGACTTTTCTGCCGGCGGACCTGGATGGATCAACTCTGCCGCCCGCCGGTGCGCCAGGCGTTTTTGTGCAGTGGCCGGGTCCCGGGAGTTATAGAGTTTTTCACTTCAACGCGGATTTTGCGTCGCCGGCAAATTCGAGCTTTACACTCTTCGCGAGTGCGCCGGCTGCTGGATTCACCCAACTCTGTCCCTTTTCTCGATCGTGTGTGCCGCAGCCCAATACGACGTCGCGTCTTGATGGACTCGCGGATCGTTTGATGTTCAGACTTGCATATCGCAACTTCGGTACGCACGAATCTCTGGTGGGCAACTACACTGTTAGTTCGGGAAGCGTGGCAGGCATTCGCTGGTTTGAGCTGCGCAACGTGACGAACGGACCGGTGACTGTGGCCCAGGAGAGTACCTATCAGCCTGACTCCACCTGGCGCTGGCTTGGCAGCGCGGCGATGGACCGCGATGGCAACATCGCCATCGGCTACAGTGCTTCGAGTACGACGGTGTTTCCGCAGCTACGCTATGCAGGACGTCTCGCGACCGATCCATTGAACACGTTGGGCCAGGGTGAGGCGATTCTTTTCGCTGGAACAGGGAGTCAAACCGGCACGGGAAGTCGTTGGGGCGACTACGCTTCGTTGACTGTCGATCCGGTGGATGATTGTACTTTCTGGTTTACTTCGCAGTACTACGCATCGACGACGAGTTTCAACTGGCGTACGCGCATTGGATCGTTCCGCTTCCCCACCTGCGGCGGTGCCAATCCGACACCGACGCCTACACCCACACCAACTCCTACACCAACACCGACTCCAACTCCTACGCCTACGCCCACACCTACACCAACGCCGACGCCTGCGCCTGTGCCGAACGCGCCGAGCAATCTCGTCGGAGCGGCAGTGTCGCCGAGTCAGATCAACTTGTCGTGGACTGACAACTCCGGAAATGAGGAGGGCTTCCGGATTGAGCGTTGTCAGGGAAATGGTTGCACCAATTTCACGCAGGTTGGGCAGGTAGGTGCGAACGTAACGAGCTTCTCGAACACGGGGCTATCGCGGAACACGTGGCATCGCTTCCGTGTGAGGGCGTTCAATGCGTCAGGTAATTCGGCGTTCTCGAACATAGTGACGATTAAGACGCCGAACCGGTAACGCGGACGATAGAGCGGAGCAATTGTTCAGAGTTCAACCTTTAGTTTGCTGTTCCCCGCCGGGCGCGCAGCCTAAACCTTGAACTCTGAACTTTTTTCGCGTCAATTGATCGTGAATTTAATTCCGTCGGGGGTCTCGGAGAGTTTCCTGTCGCCGCTATTAAACGCTTCAACCGTGAAACGATAAGTTCCCTTCTCCAGCGGCTTGTTCACTTTGAAAGACGCAGCCTCGACACGCTCGTTCATGTAAGGCGGCGTGATCTGGTGATTGTCCGGGTAGAGCGTGAACTTGTAATACGCGGCATCCTGATACGGCTGCCACTTCAACTCCAAATCCTGCCCGCTCACTGTCGATCCCGACTTCGGGTTCACCACCTGCACGTCGCCCTTAAACAAATGTGTGGGCCTGACAAAGAGCGTCTTGTCCGCAACGACGTTGTATTTCGCGGAGGCAATTCCGGCTACGCCCGTCGTCGCAAACACGTATGAATCAGTATCAAACACGCGCACCGTCAATCCTTCATACTCTTTCGGCGGCACATCCGTGATTACAAAATCGCCATCCTTATCGGTCTTCGCGGTGTAAGTCTTTCCTCCGCACCCACTGAGGAAACGACTGAACGTCTCGCACAACTTGACTTCGATATTCTCAACCGGAGCGTTGTTGTAAAGCACTTTCCCCTGCACGTTTCCGGTGCCGGACGAAGGTTTTACTTTCTCCACGCCTTCGACCGGCGCGGTTGAATCCGCAGCTCGCGCGGGACCATCTTTCTTCGCGCAGCCGGACAAACAAAAAGCCGCTAATAGACAGACCAGAGCAATCACGAAACTTTTGGGCATCGCCAAATTGTACCTTTCGATTTAGTATTAGCCGCGGATTGTATCACTATGAAAATCATAACTACCCTTTCTTTACTGCTGCTGCTCACCGGAGCCGAAACTGCGGAAACATTCTGGCAGACTTTCAAGACGGCCGTCAGTAAACGTGACGTTGAAACCATCGCGCGTCTGTCGAAGTTTCCCCTCGATATGTCGTACGGCATTCCGACTATCAAAACGAAGGCTCAACTTACACGTCGCTACCGGCAAGTTTTCAACGAACAGACTGACGCAGCCGCTTGCTTCAGCAAGGCGAAGATCGAGATGGATGCGGAGAACCCGAAGCACTTCAGCGTTGCGTGTCCAGATGCGGCTGGAAACGAAGTGGTGATTTATCACTTCCAGCAAACGCAAACTGGTTGGAAGTTTACGGGGCTCGATAACCTGAACGAATAACCCCTGTCACGCAGATCGTTCCGAAAGCGCAGGCTTCTTCGCCTCATGCACGATCTGCGGGCTGAGAAAGATCGTCGCAAGAATAAACGCGGAAGCAATCAGGTAAGGTGACGACACGCCGAGTTTATCGAACGACCAGCCAAAGAAGAGCGGCGCGATCGCTCGCGCGACTCCGCCATACGTCTGCTGCATTCCCATGTAAAGCCCACGCTCCCTCGCATTGATCACACGCGACAGCAGTGACGTCACACAGGGAAAGGTGAATGCCGTTCCGAGCGGTATCAAAGCGACCGTGATACCGAGCATCCATAACGTGTGCGACTGCGACATTCCCACCACACCGAGGGCAAGCAGCGAGAGCCCAAGGCGCGAAAGTTTTGTCTCTCCAAGCCAGTCGACCATACGTCCAAGCAGCAGCACGCGCGTGAAAACCGAGATCGAGCCAACGTACATGAAGAAGTAACCGATCGTTTGCTCGGTTACCTGAAAGCGAGCGTTAAGAAATAGAGCGAGCATCGAGAAGCTGCCCTGGTACGCGCCCATCGCGATCGCATAGATCCAGATCAGTCTGGACGAGTTTTCGCGGGAGTGTGAGATCACGCGCAAGATAACTTCGCGTGACGTCCGTTTCACCTCGCCTTCAACTGGCGCATGCTCTGTCGCGTCGCGCGACTCCGTGAGGTAACGCGCGGCGAAGGCGATGTTGATCAGACACAGTATTGCTGCGATGATGCCCGGCGCTGCGTGGCCCATCTGCAAAGTTGCCGGACCCGGGAACAGATCGCGTTTTCCTAACGTGATCGCAAACGATCCCAGCACGGGACCAAGCGCCACGCCGAGGTTTGTTGTTGCTGAAAGCCAGCCGAGCGCGCGCGCGCGATCGTGCGGCGCGGTCGAGTCGGCCACGTAGGCTTGAATGACGCCGACCGTGCCACCGCCGGCGCCCTGCACGACTCGCGACAGGAACAGCAGGAACAACGAGTCGGCAAAGCCAAAGATCAGGTACGCGATGGCGGAAGCGATCAGGGCAATGATGAGAGTTGGCCTGCGGCCCACTCGATCCGAAAAGCGGCCCCACATCGGAGCGCTGATCAACTGTGCGACGGTGAAGGAGCTGATGATGACACCTGAAAGGATGCCTATGCCGAGGTGATATCCGAAAATGGTGATTCCGGAGCCGCCAAATGTCTGAACATAAAATGGCAGGAGGGGAAAGATCATCAACACGCCGATCATGTCGATGAAGGCGGTTGCCATGAGCGTCATGAGCTTCGCCGGAATCTTTCGCACTTCCCGCCACAGCACGTAGAGCAATCCGATAGCGATAACGGCTACGATGATGCGAAGAAACGGCGATTGAAAAGATTGGGCGAAGTTCGATTGCAGGAACATCGCGCGTCATAATACACGTGGGTTAGAATTTTTGCAGGAGGACAATTTACCGAATGAAGGTTACTGAGTTTTTCCGCGAGCAGTTGGACCGCGAAGTTGAACGTTCACGCAAAGCACTCGAGCAGGTTCCCGAAGGCAAGTACGAATGGAAGCCGCACGAGAAATCGATGATCTTTGGTTACCTCGCAGACATGGTGGCGACGATTCCGACCTGGATCACGATGGAGATTAATCGTGACGAGCTGGATGTTGCGCCGGCAGAGGGCCAGGGGACGAAAAAGCCGCAAAAAGAGACTAGCACTGATCTGGTGAAGGCACTTGATGAAGCCGCCGCCGAAGCGCGCACTGCGCTCGCAAATACAACGGACGAACACCTGGGAACGAAGTGGAAGCTACTGGCACGTGGGAACGTGGTTTGGGAAGGAACACGTCAGGAGATAATCCAGGAAACGATTAGTCACTGGTCACATCATCGCGGGCAGATGACTGTGTACCTGCGACTAATGGGTGCGAAGGTGCCGGCGATCTTCGGACCGTCTGCGGATGATCAAAGCTTTTAGGCAAGGGCGCGTGCGACTAAGTAGGTGATGGTGCGTTGTTCATTGCCTTGCAGACGCTTTGCCCATGAAGTTTCGAGATGCGGCCATTCGGACGGGGAAAGTATTCCCCGTTCGACGATCTCGAATCCCGCGGCAGCATAGTTTGTTACCAGCACGTTATCGATGAAGTCGAGCGAAAGCGGCGTGATGGCGAGTCGTGCGATTTCGGTTTGATCGCGTACCGGATCGATCCCGATCACGACCTCCATCAATGCGCCAACTGCACAAACGCGCCGTAAGTTTTTCAGCACGGCGACATCGCCTGTGGCCACGGCACGCAACAAACTCCCCCACGGGAAATGCACGTGCACTTCATTCGCCACGCCATTCAACTCCGCGGGCAGATCTTCAACTGCCGACTGAATGAAGAGTACGTTAGGAGCGCCGCCCTTCGCAGGCTTGCGGTGAATCTTCTCCGAGATCTTCTCCAGCGGGCGCGTGTTCGGATCGATGCCGATGTAGAACTTGTTCGGGTTCCGGCGCGCAGACTGGTATACAAAGCGCCCGTCTCCCGTTCCAATGTCGATGATCACCCCTTCGCCGGTAAGGTTCGATGAGCCGGTCGAAGGTGGTTTTATCGAGTTATCAGATAGTACTGCCACGGATTGATTTGATCATAAAAACGGTCCTTTCTAACAGGTCAGAGTAGAGACCTAATCCAACCGCCGTCAACCTGAATCGACGTTCCGGTGATGTAGCTCGCGCGTTCCGAAGCGAGAAATACGACCGCCGCCGCAAACTCGCGTGGCTCGCCGAGCCGGCCCATCGGGATCTCTTTTTCCCACTTGCCTCGAAACTCGCTGGCGCTGATTCCCTGCTTCTCCGCCATCATCTGAGCCAGCTCGTCCAGACGTTCTGTGCGTGTGTAACCCGGCAATACGTTATTGACTGTAATTCCGTCGGCGGCAACTTCATTTGCAAGCGTGCGCGCAAATCCAGTTAAGCCCGCGCGCAGGCTGTTCGACAGTAGCAGGTTCTCGACCGGTTGCTTCACCGCGATCGAAGTGATGTTGAGTATGCGGCCCCAGCGTCTCTCTTTCATTCCAGGCAGGACGTGGCGGGTAAGCTCGACTGCGCTCAGTAATGTCAGACGTATCGCGTGCTCCCACTGTTCACGCGTCAATTGTTCAAATCGTCCAGCCGGTGGTCCGCCTGCGTTCGTTACCAGAATATCGATGCGACCAAATCGCTCGATGCCGGCCTCGACGAGTCGTGTGATGTCATCGGTGACGGTGACGTCCGCCGGCACTGCCAACACGCGTGCATTGTTGCGCTCGGCAATCGCGGCTGCCGTTTGATCGAGCGTCTGCGAGTCGCGCGCACAAAGCACGAGTGACGCGCCTTCAGCCGCGAGTTCTTCTGCAACTGCGCGACCAAGTCCCTGGCTACTCGCGGCGACGAGTGCGACTTTGTCTTTCAGTCCGAGATCCATGACGCTACTTTTGCCTGAGATAGTCGTCTGTCTTGTCGAGCCAGTCCTGACGTGGCGGACTAAAGATGTCGACGTCGAGAGTGTCTTCGAGTGCTTCCGCCTTGTGTTGGACCAGCGAAGGAATATGTAACACTTCACCCGCCATCACGTCGATCACCTGAGCTTCATCTTCACCGATCCAGAACCGCAGGCCGCCTTCGAGAATGTATGTGATCTGCTCGTTCTCGTGTGAATGACGGGGGACGACAGCGCCTTTCTTGAGGTACACATGGGCCAGCATCATGCGGTCGGCTGTTATCAGCCGCCGATCGAGCATGTCCGATACTGGTTCCTTCGGCATCTCGTTCCAGCGGTAGAAGGTTACACTTCGTTCGCTCATTGTTTTCTCCAGAGAGGGATTTACACACAAAAAAATCACGCGGATTATACCGAAGTATCCGCGTGATGCATGTAATCTGGGATTGATTTAGTTCTTGCTGGGCTCGTTACGAGCTCTGAGGATCTTGCGCAGCTTCATTCGCGCTTTATGAAGTTGCGATTTGGATGTACCCACAGCCACGCCGAGCATTCTCGCGATCTCCTCGTGCTCGTGACCTTCGACGTCGTGCAGTAAAAACACTGTGCGATATCCCGGAGGCAGTTGTGTTAAGGCGTTGTCCAGTGCGATCCGGTCCATCACGGGCATCGAGTTCGGGTTCTCCGTTCCACTGACAACCTGTACCGGAGTCTCACCTTCTTCCGTCGTTTTTTCCAGCTTCACACTCCTCTTTCGGAAGTGCATCAGACACTGGTTAACCGTTAGCCGGTGCAGCCAGGTCGTGAAAGCAGAGTCGCCTCTAAAGCTGCCGATCTTGCGAAACAGCTGTATGAACGCTTCCTGGGCGAGATCTTCAGCCTCGGCGGAATTCTGCGTCATTCGCAGACACAGCGAGTACACGCGCCGGTTATGGCGTTCGTAAAGCTTTTCAAACGCCGCCATGTCGCCTTTACCAGCCGCGATGGCCAGGGCGAGATCAGAGTTTGGCGCCGGTTCAGGTTTCGTCGTGGCTGTAAAACCACCGTGCACAATCGGGAAGACTTCACTATTGGTCATGTCTCTGTTCTCAGCAAACGGGGGGCCACGAAAAAGGGCAAAAAACCCCCAATTTTCACGAAATTGCTGCGTCTGGTTGTGCGATTTTCGACTAAACGGGGTGTGCGCCACTTAAACCGTGTATTGGCGACAAAAAAGCACAAAAAGCACAAAGCACTCGTAAAAGTGCTCATGCTTCCTGTGCCTTTATACCGTTTGTGTCCGACTTACGGTCGGGCCGCGTTTGTCGTATTTTGATTCAAACCGCGGTTGATAATCATCTTCACTTCGACACGTCGATTCTGCTGGCGACCAGCAGGAGTCGTGTTGTCTGCGACCGCTTCGGCTTTGCCATAGCCCATCGGCGTCACAAAACGACGAAGAGGAATCTTGTGCGTTACGGCCAGGTACTGCACTACCGCATCTGCACGAGCGCGACTAAGCCGGAAATTTTTGGCTTCGCTGCCGGTTGAATCGGTGTGACCCGCAACTTCGATCATGAACGCTTTTGCGGCCTGGGTCTTAACGGCGAGCTCATCGAGCTGCTGCTTTGCTTCCGGCGATAGAACAGCGCTGTTCGTACGGAAAGTTACGGCCACCGTCTCCTGAACATCGTAGTCGTCCAGCGCTGAAACACGGTCGTTGACGGCCTTTACCTCTGCACGAGCTTCCGCCGCCACGGCGTATAGCTCATCCATCTGGCCCGCCACGCGCTCCATGTTGGCTTCCACCGGAGTGACGCGCGTATCGGAAGTGATCGCGGCACGCATGTCCGATTCGTTAAAACGAATCTTCTCGGCCACAAGCTGACCCTGCGCATCGCCACGTCCTTCGACTTCGACAATCAGGCCTCGGAGAATGTCCGTAACCGGATACTTCTTGCCGGAACGAAGGAAACCGCCGTGAGTTTTAATGCTGGTATTGTCAGTAATCAGGACCTGATAGTCTTGCCGAGTGCGGTCACGAATTGTAAAAACGTCGGCATCGCGCGTAATGACCACGCCTTTAAACTTCATTTTGGCGCCCGCCGGAACCGAACGCATCGTCATACTTTGGTTCTGTGTCGCCTGCGTATTTGTTGGCGTTATTTGCCCAAACACTGCGGGCGCAACCGACAGCAGGACGGCCAGAACACAGCCCACAGCTAATGGGTGAAATCGCTTAAAGCTCATAGTCGTTTGCTCCTTCAATACTTATTTAGGAATGCACACGAGCGCATTCCAGCAACATCTTTAAAGTCGGGGCAAAAATGTGGTGGGGGTCCAAAAAAGATTAGCAAAAGCGACGCCGAAATTAAAGAGTGTGTTCAAATTAGAACAAAGAGCCCTGTCTCGGATTCGCAGCACGGCGGCGACGGTCGTCAAATACTGTCCGACCATTAAGTAAGGGCGAGATTGCGTTTTCATGGCGAATCAGGGCGTCGAGGTCCGCCTGCGGTTTAAACTCAGTTTCAACCATGCGGACGAAGCGATCGAGACGCCTGAAACCATCGAGTTTCTCAGAATGGCCGACTTTTGCGGCCTCGAGGGAACTCCGTAGAAAACCTAACGACTCGTCGTAAGTCTTCAGCGGCACGGGATGCGGGTGACCGTCCTTTCCGCCATGGGCAAACGCGAACCGCGCGGGATCGTTGAAGCGACTAGGTGCGCCATGAACAACGTCGGCAACGAGTGCCAATGATTGGAGTGTGCGGGGACCGAGCTTTTCCAGTAACAGGAGCTCGGTGAAATCGCGTAGCCCTTTTTCGTAAGCGACGGCGAGGACCGCGCCGAGTCGTTTTAGATCGACGTCCTTCTCACGAACTTCATGATGAGCCGGCAAGCGCAGGTGTCGTGCTTCATTCAGTGTCTTCTCCGGGCGCTCGTTTGCCATCTCGAGCAGTGCGTTTTGTGCGCGACCAGCTTTTGCGTCAACCAAGTTCATGATGGCGCCCTGGTTCTCACCAAAGATCGCCGTGTGTGGTTCGGCAACGAAGTCCCGAACAGACGCAGAGTGCCAGTGATACCTGCGCGCCAGACCATTTCGATCGTTCAAGCCTTGTTGCACTACGGCCCACTCTCCTTTTGACGTCACGACAAAACTATGCAGGTAGATCTGAAAGCCATCGGCGATGGCGTTGTTGTCGATGCGTGCAGTGAGACGGCTCGTGCGTACCAACGCTTCCCCGTCGAAGCCACGCTTATCGGCAAGTGCGCGCAGCTCGTTTGGGGTGTTGCGAGATGACTTTCCTCGACCGCCGCAGACGTAGAGGCCCAGCTCGTTTGCACCTCGTGCAAGACCACGCTTCAACGCGCCCATTACGGAAGTGGTGATGCCGGAGGAGTGCCAGTCCATTCCCATGACGGCGCCGAAGGCCTGGAACCAGAATGGATCGCTGAGGCGCGATAGAAACGCGGAGGTTCCGTAATGGTGAACGATGGTCTCGGTGATCGCGGTACCGAGCTTCGTCATGCGTTGGGCGAGCCATGGCGGCACGCGCCCATCGTGCAGAGGCAAATCCGCGATCCCCGACCTTTTCATGTGAATTATTTAGCCACAGATTAAGCGGATTTCACAGAACGATCTAAAAACATCTGCATTCATCCGCGGTTAACTGTCTTTTTTACTTACGCGGCCGATGTAGAAACCGGCTCCAAAAATCATCGTGAGCAGGAAGAAGACAGGGATCAGCATAATGAAACTATCCCAGACCTGTTGCAGCATTCGCAGAACCTCCGTTGTCAGACTGAGGTGAGGTGAAGGGCGAGATGACTTAATGTAATTGATCGCAATCACGAACGGCAAGGTTTTGTTAGAAACTTTTTCTAACTCAGGCTACCAACCTCCGAAAATCTGCATCAATATCGTTAGCCAAAGAGAAGGTTCCTCGCGCGGTCTCCCCCGCATGGTCCAAAGTTAAGTTTTACTTCTGAGACCACGCTTTTCTCGGTCTCAACAACAACACAACCAGCGATCACTTTTTAGGCAGCGGCACGCTTACTGTGCGCGAGCAAGACGGTGATGTGTGTCCGCAGATAAGGACAAGACTATGCGTCGCAGATCAATTCTCAAATGGATTGTTTTAACTGCTCTCTCCCTTGCCGTCGTCTTCAAACTCTCCACAATCGTGTACGACGAAACTGCTGCCGCCCAGACGCGCGTAGCGAGCGGTGGATCTCTAGAGTTCATCGATAAAGATGGCAGGCGGGCCCAGTGTCCTTTGAAACACACGAAAGTGAACGCTCGCGTCAGTGGGTTTATTTCCCGCGTCACTGTCACGCAGGAATTTGAGAACAATTTCGAAAACAAGATCGAGGCGGTCTACACCTTTCCGCTCCCGCAAGCCGCCGCTGTTGACGATCTCACGATGCTGATCGGTGATCGCACAGTTAAAGGAAAGATCATGCGCCGTGAGGAAGCTCAGCAAGCCTACGCCGCCGCAAAACAGATCGGCAAAGTCGCAAGCCTCTTAGATCAAGAACGACCAAACATCTTCACGCAGCAAGTTGCGAACATCATGCCGGGTGAGCGCATTAGCATCGTCATCAGCTACGTTGAGACGTTGAAGTACGAAGATGGTTCTTACCAGTGGTCGTTCCCGATGGTTGTCGCCCCACGCTACATTCCTGCTGCTGACCAGCAACGGGAAGCCCCCACCCTCATAAATCAGCAAATTGATGCCTCACGCATTTCTCCACCCAGCGCGCCTGCCGGAACGCGTGCCGGTCACGATGTATCACTGGAAATTGAATTGGATGCTGGTGTGCCGATCGTCGGCGTTAACTCCGAGTCGCACGAAACCGAAGTGCAACAGATTAACGAAAAGCGCGCCGTCGTGCGTCTGAAAGATCGCGCCACCATACCAAACAAGGATTTCCTGCTGACGTATCGCGTCGCCGGCGACACTATCAACGATGCCGTCCTTACCCATCGCTCCGAAAGGGGTGGCTTCTTCACTCTCATCTTACAGCCACCCCAGCGCGTTGCTGCTGAAGACGTAATGCCGAAAGAGCTGGTCTTCGTACTCGACACATCCGGCTCGATGGAAGGCTTTCCGATCGCGAAAGCCAAAGACACGATGGACCTCGCGCTCAACCATCTCTACCCGCACGACACGTTCAACCTGATCACGTTTTCGGGAGATACAAGGATTCTCTTTCCACAACCCGTACCTGCTACTCCTGAAAACCTCCGCAAAGCAAAGTCGTTTCTTGCCAGTCGCAAGAGTGACGGTGGCACGGAGATGATGAACGCAATCAAAGCAGCATTAAAGCCTTCACAGTCTCAGAGTCACGTGCGCATTGTTTGTTTTATGACTGACGGGCAGGTTGGTAACGACCACGAAATCCTCGCGGAAGTGCAGAGGTATTCAAACGCGCGCGTGTTTGCGATGGGTTTTGGTTCCTCTCCCAATCGTTACCTGCTCGATAAGATGGCTGAGTATGGACGCGGCGAAGTCGATTACATTTCCGATGCGGGCGACTCGTCCGCCGTCGCGCGTCGTTTTAACGAACGCATTCGCAATCCGCTGTTGACTGACTTGTCGATCGACTGGACCAACCTGCCTGTGACGGATGTTTATCCAAAACGCGTTCCGGATCTTTTCGGCGTCAGACCCGTAGTCCTGTCAGGGCGTTATAACTCTGCCGGTAAGGGAACGATTCGTCTGAAAGGAAAGATGGCCGGCCATGACTTCGTGCGCGACATTCCCGTCGAGCTGCCGGAGTCGCAGGCCGAGCATGATGTGCTGGCCACACTCTGGGGACGCCGCAAAATTGATGATCTGATGCAGCACCTGTTCGTTGAAGATCAAACCGTACGCGAACAGAACCGCGAAGAGATCACGCAGCTTGGTCTTAACTTCAAGCTGATGACGCAGTACACGTCGTTTGTCGCGATTGATGAGGTAGTTTTTACTGGAGTCGACGAACCGCATCGTGTCGACGTTCCGGTTGAACGACAATCCGGAGTGCTTGAAACACAGTCCGGCACAATCGACAGAGGCATAAATTCTGTCGAGATCTCGGGCGTCAATGAAACAGTAAGTGTTCAGAGTGCGAGCTTCACCCAAACTGCCACCTCACAACGAACCCTCCAGGACCTGCCGCTTCAGGGAAGAAGCTTTCTAACTCTTGTAACTCTGACGCCGGGCACGAGTACTGCGGGCCCAGCTTCGACAAACTTTTCCGTCAATGGCCAACGCGCGAGCGCCAACGGATTCCTCGTTGACGGCGTTAACGCAGGCTTCGGTTTAACCAGCGCGGAAAACCGGGGAGTATCGGCGTCCGGCAACACGCCCGCGTTGACCGCAAGTGGCGGCGGCAATGGTCTGGCGACACTCGGTGCGACTGAGGAAGTTAAAATTGAAACCTCTGTCACCCCGGCTGAGTATGGTCGTGGAGCGGGGGCGCAAGTCAACGTCATCACGCGTTCGGGAACGAACGAGTTTCACGGTTCTCTGTTTCACTTCTTCGGTAACGACGCGCTCGATGCAAACGACTGGTTTGCCAACAGTCGTGGTCTAAAGCAACCCGCGAAGAGATTGAACATGTTCGGCGGCACGGTTGGTGGACCAATCAAAAAAGATCAGCTGTTCTTCTTCGCGTCATATGAAGGACTCCGTTTGCGCCAGCCGATGGTCGGCATTACTGATGTGCCGTCACTTGCTTCACGAGCGGGAGCAAGCAGCGCGGCGCGACCGTTTCTGGATGCGTTTCCGATTCCGAATGGTGTGACGAGACCTGATGGTTTCTCGGAGTTTGCGGCGAGTTTCGCAAATCCCGCGCGTCATGACGCCGGCAGCATTCGCATCGATCACTCGCCGAATAGTGAAACGGTGCTGACCGGCCGTTACACCTTTGCTGATTCCGACGCGACGCGACGTGGCGCGGGCGGTCTTTCACTCAACACGACGCACCGCATTTTTTCGCGCTCACAAATGATCAGCGGCGCCCTGACTCACACTCTTTCCCCCGTGTCCGTTATCGAGCTGCGGGCAAACTATAGCCGTTTGCGTGTCAACGGTGCTTACTTCACTGACGAGTTTGGCGGGGCGCTTTCACCTCAAGGGCCTTTACCTGACTCGTCATTTGCTTTCGATCTGAATTCACGAAATGCGGCGTGGATGGTTGGCGATGAGCAGTCGAATCTCCAACGCCAATTCAACGTCGCCGGCTCGCTTGAAACGGTCAGAGGAAATCATGTGTTCAAGTTCGGAGGTGATTATCGTCGACTCTCACCCTCGATCGATCTAAGGACGTCTGAGCAGAATGTGCTCTTTGACGGTATTGATCAGGCGATTACGGGTGTTGCGACACGCATTAATCTCCTGCGCTTCGTCGATCGTCAGAACCCGGTGTTTCATGGTCTATCGCTTTTCGCGCAGGATGAGTGGCGCCAGTCGTCACGACTGAGGCTGACCTATGGTGTGCGCTGGGAGCTTGCGCCTCCGCCATCCATCGATGATCGGGCGTTTGCGGTCGATCAAGTAAATGATCCAGCCACACTCAAACTCGCTGCGCCTGGCAGCTCGCTTTGGACCACGCGCTTTCTCAACTTCGCGCCACGCGTGGCAGTCGTTTACGAACTCTCCAACGAAACCGGGCGCGAAGTGATATTGCGCGGCGGGGCCGGGATTGTGCATGACCTCAGTCAGGATCGTTCGGGCGAAATCTTCGCGAGCTCGATTCCGTTTGTCTCAGGCGGCTCGATTTTCAATTCTCCATTTCCAATCGTTGCGGCGCCGACCACAAATAATTTGCCGTTGCTTGCGTTTGATCCGCAGCTGAAGGTGCCGTACGTCATCAACTGGAACGTATCGCTGGAACAGCGTTTAGGATCCAGACAAGCGCTCTCGGCGTCATACGTCGGCTCGTCAGGAAAGAGACTGTTGCACACGGAAACTCTCCTCGACGAGAACCCCGATTTTGATTTTCTACGTGTGATAACGAATCGTGGCAAGTCCGATTATCACGGGCTCCAACTCAAGTTTGAACGCCCAGTTGCGAACGGCTTGGGCACACTCATTTCTTACACATTCTCGCGATCCAGGGACAACGTCACAGACGATTCAGCTCGACGAGTGGTGATGGCGGGATTCGATCTGCTTGCATCAGACTTCGACGTCCGTCATCAACTCACCGGGTTTGCTTCCTATGAGTTGCCCGCGCCGCTGTCTACCGGGATCGGAAACAAGCTCTTTCGCAACTGGGCCATCGACTCTATCTTCAACGCTCGATCAGCAAGACCGTTGAAATTCATCTCTATGGTGCCGACTTCATTCGGAGTTGCTTACGTGCAACGGGATGTTATCGAACGCGGCTTTCCGTTCTATCAGGTGGATATGGGCTTGAGAAGAAAGTTCAGTTTTAGTGAATTCGTCGGCTTGCAGTTCCAGGCGGACGCGTTCAATGTTTTCAACCATCCGAACTTCGAGGATCCGCTGGGGAACGATCTCGTTGTGGGAACTCCCAACAGGCAGAATTTAGCGTTTGGCCAGTCGACGTCGATGAGCGGGCGCAGCCTCACGGGTGGTGGTTTTCCGTCTTTCTACAGTTTCGGCGGGCCACGCACGATGCGTTTCTCGGTCAAGTTTCTCTTTTAGCTCAGCCAGAAAAGGCATAAAGGGCACAAAATGCTTCAAAATCGTTTTGTGCTTTTTGTGCTTCTTTGTGGCTAACGCTAGAATGCGTCATGAACTGCTAGCGAGAAAACTCGTATTGCTATTTCATGACTGACGCAGACGACTCAACAGCCAAGCTCAAGGATGAGCAGACTGTAAAACAGAAGCGCGAGGAAGCATTACCCGAACGCCTGCTGCGTCGTGTCCTCGAAGGCATGGGCAGCGTCGTCGACCGCAGGCTCGGCCGCACCGTCGAGCCACGCAGCGGGCTCACCACCTCCAAGCTCATCGAGCGCATGAAGCGCCTGATCGATGAGCGCGTCAGGCACGAAGGCAATAAAGGACGAATCGCACCCCATCACCTCGTGCTGAAAGTCGAGTGGGGCACACATTCGGAAGCACCGCCCGAAATTCTCAGCGACCTTAAGAATGAAGTACTCGCCGCCGCGATCGATCACATCAACGATCATCGGTATCGCACTCTCGCGCCGGTAGACGTCGAAGCAGAGGTAGACATCTTTACGACGGGAATCTCCGTCGATCCAAACTTTGGGGAGTTTGAAGAAGATCTGCGGCGACAGGATGAAGAGATGCGCGCGGCGAAAGCGGGCGTGCCGATTCCCGGCGCCGCGCCACCAATGCCCGACATTGAAGTGATTGCGCGCGTCACCACACACAACGGCACACGCGAGATGCCATTGATTTTTAAGCCGGGTGGGCGGAGGCTCAACGTCGGACGCGCCTCAGACAATGATCTCACCATCAACGACGCGAGTGTTTCAAAGATACATGCAGCGCTTTTGATGACGGCTGAAGGCACACTCCTCGTCGCCGACACCGGTTCCACAAACGGCACATATCTCAACGGCCGTCGCATCGCCTACGGCGAATCAAGATTGATCGAAGACGGTGATGTAGTTGGTTTTGGAGATGTAGAAGTACGACTGCGTAAAAGTGAGTAGCGAACTGGATGAACCTGGTCACAATTCTTCTACTTCTCTTTCAAACTCCCGCGCCATCTCCCCTCGCTACCCCCCACGTTCACGAACGAACGCCCGCGCTGCTGACGCTGATCTACGTCGGTGGTTTTGCCATTGTAATTCTGCTGCTGCTTCTCAGTCTGCTTCGTAGTCGCCGGCAAACAACGTCACCGATACCCGAAGACCTGCCGAAGGAAGTCAAAAAAAGACTCGGATCGCATTCCACTAATCGCGGTCTGCGCGCGCTGCGCTATCTGTTCATGCTGCTTTCGATCGGGATTTTTTCGTTTCACATTTACTGGGCCCACTACGCTGCCGAGAAGAACGAGAAGTTTCAGGCGCTGAGCTACAAAGACTTGCGCGGGCGCCGTCTTTCCGAGTCAACGTTGCGCGGCTGGATCTTCGATCGCAGCGGTCGCGTCGATCAGCCACTCGCGTTCTACAAGCGCGACTCCAGCGGCAATATTCGCCGTGAATACCCGATGGACAAGGCCATGGCCCATATCTTCGGCTCGGACCGCGGCGATCCGGGTTTGGAGCGTGCGCTCTTCGGAGTTGAGAGTGGCGTACTTCCGGAAGCGCTCGAGGTCGTCAACGGAAAGCCCGTCGAGTTCAGAGGCAATCAGGACGTGCGCCTGACAATCGATCGCGGCCTGCAACAAGCTGCCGTCGAACAGTTAAAAGGCAAACACGGCGCCGTCGTCATACTCAATCCGCAGACCGGCGATGTGCTGGCGCTCTACAGCGAACCTTCCTACAGTCTGGCGGAAGTTGATGACGAAGCGACGTGGATTCGTCTCGAAGCAAACGAGCGTGACAAGCCGCTCGTGAGTCGCGCGCTCGGCGCGTACTACATTCCCGGATCAACGTTCAAAACGGTGACGATGACGGCCGCGTTTCTCGCGGGTGAACAGGACACGCAGTTCACTTGCAGCGGCGGTGGTTACTACGCGGCACCCGGCGCGAACGTCATCTTCGACGATGCTGGACCAGCAGAAGTGCACGGACGGATCGCGATCGACCATGCGTATGAGGTTTCATGTAACCAGTACTTCGCACAGATGGGCGTGAAACTCGGTCCGGAACGACTCAAACGTGCGGCGATGTTGTTGG
>DAIOGT010000039.1:10663-30545 GCA_036745095.1 Pyrinomonadaceae bacterium | reverse complement strand
GCTCTATATAGCTTGCCCGAAAAGTCAGAACCGGGTTGGATCGGGTCAGGACCGGTCTGAGCCGAACCAAGCAGCGAGACCGTCACTTTTCGGGCAAAGCCGCTCTATCGGGCGTTGCCCGAAAAGCGACGTTTGCCCGAGAACCTAATCCCGCACTTGGGATCTGCACGAATAGTGCTTAATTGGATCTTTTAGGTTGCGGGCCGCTTCTGAAAATAGATCAACCAAAGCATCAAAGTGCCGAGTCCGCCGAGCCACGCGGTAGCAAGAAAACCAAAGCCAAGAAGCCAAGCGACAACGACAATGCAAAATAGCATGGCCGCAGCCAGAAAACCTTCACGCCGTAAGAGTCCACCTTGCGGGTAAAGACGACGATATTCTCGGTGCAGCCTGAAAGTTTTTTGCGGATACCACCCGAACGGGTTGAACTGCTCGTCTGGTGACAACTTTGCATTGACTGTGTCAATGATAGCGAAACTGTTAATAGTCGCTGCGAGTCCGAGTCCGCTGACGCAGAGAAGAAGAGCGAAAGCTACTACCAACCTCGCGGTCATGTCCTATTTAATACCGTCCTTTACGCCGCCTCACTCCAAAACTCAGGCGTGACATTCAATTCATACATCGACTGAATCACAACGCACAGATTATGCGCTAAAACCTTAGTCAGCGCCTCATTTACTTGCGCGGTTTCGGTCTTACTTCGCAACCGCTCGCCAAACTTTGACTTGATCATTTGAAAGACCGTTTCGACGTTTGACCGCTTGTGATAGTGGGCCAAAAATTCTTCGCGCTTGTAGTTATAAAAGAAGAACATCTTGGACCATACATCGGTGCCGCGATCTGCCTGTGCGTTTGATTTGAACGGAATGTAAGGCATTGCGCCGTGGTCTACTGTGGTCTGTAGATTCTTCATGCTGATATAGCCTTTGTCGGCTGAAACTTCTTGCATTTTGAATCCGGCCTTAGCTTAAGTTTCGGGCAGAATTTACACTCTGCCCGAAAACTGCTTAACTGATTAGCACTTGCCCGAAAACCCCCTCAAGTGAGTGACCTTTTCGGGCAATGCCGCTCTATCGTCTATCTATCAACTCACTTCTGTGGGCCAAGTTTGAAGATCCGGGAACGCGTTACCATGGATCTGGCCTTGTCGGGTTCAGTTGACTCAAGGAAGGCTTCGGTGATTTCGTTGCGCTCTTTTTCGGAACGCCGCGCACGATCGGCAGTGAATGCCGGCCCTATCTTGTCAGCATCCGCCATGTTTGCAGTTGAAATCCAGACGAAGTGGGTAAAATCACCGTCAGTCTTCACCTCTTCTGCAGCCAGACCATAGGCCAACACGACACGATCAGCCACAAGCTTGTCGAAAACCGGTTTATTGTACTTTTCCCAAGTGCGGCGATAGTCGGGGCCTTTCCCTGGTTTCACCTTCACAAAGTTATAGCGAGTGACCGGGAGCACTCCGGCTGCTGGGGGTGGCCCAAAGCCGGCGACGAGATCGCGCACTAGCCAATCGCGGGTCTTACTCATATCAAACGTCGCACGGCTGCGTTCGGCGGTGGTCATCGCTGGCCGGGGTCGACCGCGTGCGGGCTGGGCTTCTTCTCTGGCCAGTTCCGCCAGCCGTGCTTCCATGGCATTCAGAACTTTTTCAACGCCTGCCCAGTTTGCCGTGCTAAACCAGATCAGATGTGTCGTACCGCCAGGATAGCGCAAGACCGGGGTCTCTACGCCCCAAGCCGTTACGACGCCTTGCGCCATCAGCCGGTCGCGGACCGGCCCTCCAACCGTGTTAATCAGAGTCGTCAAATCGTCTTCCTTACCAGGAAAGACTTTATAGTCGTAATAGAAAGTAAGAGATCCGGGAGTGGGAGTTGGCTGTTGCGCTTGTAGATCTCTTGCGGCGACAGAGCACAGTAAGAGAATCGTTAGGGAGACAATCACTTTACACATTTTATTCTCCTATGAGCCTAATGAACGGCTCGACTAGTGGATGGACAGAATGGAGTTAAACATCTGGGCGACCTGCTTGTCATTTGAGCTGTAAAAATTGTGGAGTGAACCATTAGCTCGGCGCTTCCGATAGCCTGGACCTTCGGTGCACCGTTAAAACTCTCTGAGCGTGACAAGCTGCTTTTAGTTTATTCGCGGTTTGCAGTCAAGGGTTTCAGCGGCGGCTGCCCGAGCAGGTTGCTGAATACGGACTGAGGGTTATGACGACTTAATCGATGAGCATCGATTCACTTCGGTACCACCACCTAAGTTAAAACAATGTCGGCGTGCTGAGGATGAAAGCTCGCGGGGGGCTTGTTTCGTCACTGCTGGCGCTCGAGAACTGATCGAACATTTGATGGTCCTAGTAGGTTTTAACGAGAAAGGGGAACGCCTCCGGAGTCGATTGATGAATGTCGAATTACGTATTACCAATTAAAAAAACCCGACATTCATAATTCGACATCCTCCAATTGAACTACTATGGAATGCGCGTACCTTGTGTCGCCCAGACTTGCCAGCGTCCGTCGCGCTTGATAAACGTATCCGTAAAGCTGATGCGCCGGTCGAACGGCTGGTTTTTGTCGTCGCGGCCTTTGGAATGAACCACGCCTGTCACAACCGCCGTGTTACCGTCAATACGAATGTTCATATTTGACAGCTCATTCCATTGGGTAACGCTTTTATCCGTTTTCATCTCAGCGAGGTCTTCGGTTTTGGTGGCAATCTTGGCTGTGCGGCTGCTGATACTGCTGTAATCGGCGGCGAAGTTTCGTTCAAACCAGCCCATATCCTTGTTTCTATCGGCAGTGTTCCAGTCCAGTTCCATATAGCCGAGCATCGCGGCTTCGTCCAAACTGTTTCCGGCATTGCCGACGACCTGCCATTTTCCGCTGCGTTTTTCGAGAAAATGAACGCTGCGCGTCCAAAAGGTTTCCTCATTGCCGCCCGAGCCATTTTTCGTCGTCACGATGTTGCGATGCGTGATAACCGCCGAAACGGGCGTGCACGTTATCAAATAGTTATCATGCGTTAACTTGTCGACCGTTTGCGGATTCACTTTGCCGCGTTCAAATGCTGCCATCGTGGTTTCGATTGTCTGCGTTTTATCCTGCATTGCAGGCAATCCCATGTAATCGTCGGCGTAAATTGTCATCAAAGCGTTGCGGTCGCCTTTCACTCCCGCATCGCCCCAGGCGCGGTCAAATTCTTCGAGAGCCTTTTTGTCCGACTCGCCGCATTCACCGAAAGCGTGTCCGGCAAACGCAAACGTCAAAATGAACATTAAAAAGATGTGTTTCATGTTTTTCCTTGGAATGGGAGCTGTTGGCTTCAGGTGATCCGGGAAGATTCCAGAAAAAGCTGAGAAGAGAGCAGGCTAGGCTCGATTCGGCGCGCACTCTATCACCTCGGGCTTGAATTACCTAACTCGCCTCCGACAGCCTTGGTGTTGGGGAAGCAAACTGAGGTTTATCTGTGGTTGGCCTGTTGGGGAGGCCAGGACGAAGGGAAGCGGATCGTGAACGGCGCCTAAAGCCGGCAGAATCGAAACTTCGCGATGATTGCCCACGGAACTAGTCAGTTGGCGTTACCTTGCTGGTGGAATTTCTCTAATAACCCGCCAGCTTGATCCAGACACTCGATTCACCTTGACGACGTATCATTTCGGCAGCCTTGAGATACGCTTCCGCGTAAAGCGTGCGCATCTCTACTTGCGTCCCCGGGCGCTGGAGACGCTGTTCCAATTCATCTTCTGCAAGCCCGCCCCTCGTAACGTAACGCGAAATCGCACGGCCCTCAGCCGCCAGATAAAGCGCAAAGCCTTCTTCCAACCAGCGCGGCGCGCGCTTGTTGCTGATGGAATCGATCATGATGTGCGCTAATTCATGTCGCAGCGTAGTGAAAAGAACATTGCGCTGCTTCAGGATCGCCACGGGCTGCAATTCGATCCGATTACCCCGGGTCGCGGCAGCCGCCCACCACGGTTGGCCCGTGCGCGCTGTGAAGTCGCCGGTGCTTTCATTTAATCGAATGTCGACACGCGGAATATTCACGCCAATAGATGCGGAGGAAGCCCGGCGCAGATAATCATCGCGCGTCGATTCCAGCGTCTTCAGAATCTGGTTAATGATGCGCCGATCGACATCGGCAGGATAAGCGAGGCGAAAGTTCTCGGAGGAGATGGTTAGAAACCGGAAATTAGTGGTAAGTCCCGCGGTAAGGGAATTTCTAAGGCCCGACGTGCTTAGCAAAATATCCGCCTTCGATGCGCCGGTAACATTAACTGACGCGGTCGCGCCCTGTCGGCGCTTCTTCACGTCTTTTTCCACGACTGTCCCTGGGAAATATTTCTCGAGGATCTTCTCATAGCTCGCTCCACGCGCAGCCATCACATGTGCGCCTTCCTGGCACAGGCCGAGCCCATGACCGAAACCGCTGCCTCGGAAAATGAAGTTCGCTCCGGAACGAAAAACCTCGAATCGCGAACTCTTCAAAACATTCCAGCCGAGGGCTCGGCCCACGATAATCTTGAAATCCCAGCCACGAACAGTTTTGCGATGCTCACCGGCGAGCGTGATGAATTCTGCCCGGCCCGTTTCGTCGCGCTTACTGACTAGTACCTGTTCCAGCCGGTTGCCGACATCAGTTCGCGAGTCACTTTGCAGGGCCCGGAGTAGATCCGCACGACTAATGTTATCAGTCCACTTCGCGTGAGGACCGGCATCGCAGTATTCGTCGCGCACGCCGCGGAGATAGAAAGCTGGAGTCACTCCCCACAGGTCACGGATGTTGGCAGTTGCGCCACCACAGGAGGCACTGAAGTATGCGTCGATCGGTTGGGCCTGGTTGTTGAGCAGTACCTGACCTTCGGTGGCGCGAACTGCGGCAGAAAGTCGCCTGTCAACCACAGAACTAGTCGTTGCATTTAAACCATTCATCACGGTTGGGTCTCTGCTAATAAACCTCTGACAGTGTGTTGTCGAACAAAAGTCGTAGCCGTGTGTTGCATGACGGCCCATGTTCTTCAGCGCGTACGTACGAATGGTGATGGCGAGCGCCTTCAATGCTTCCGGCTCAGGTTCAACTGTGGCTTCGCCGCGCAGCACTCCGGCGACATAGTCTTCGAGTGAAAGTGTTTGCGTTACATTCTCGCGCACGAGATGAACTTTGATGAGTGACGCTGCGTCCGAGGAAGGTGGCGTCACGGCGATGCTCGCATCACTGGGGTTGGCAGAGCTTCTCGAAACTGTGGATGTATCCGCGCCCCTGCGGCTAATCTCATTTCCGTACGTCTCGAAAATCGGTCGCGCCAGCTTTGCGGCGTCTGCTCCGTGCGCTCGCGGCAAAAGAACCAGGACAGCCAAATTGATTCGCGATGGATCTAATTCGCCGCTGCTCTGAAACGGCCCCGCGAATCCAACAAACCAGCCGTTGTTGCGAAAACCTGTTGCCGGCAGCGCGGTTCCGGTCTTGCCAATGATGGTTAACGGCAGCGAATCGAGTCTGGCTGCGCGCGCCGTTCCGTAGCTGATTGCGCCGCGCATGCCGTCGACTATGATGGCGCGATGTTGTGATGCGATGCTGATGTTGGACCGCTCAACCGCTCGAAAATGATTTCCTGAAGCCAGTTGGGGTTTGAATAAAAACCCCCCATTTACCAGTGCTGCATAGGCTGTCAACAATTGAATGGGGGTGACCTGGATGTGATTGCTTTCGCCCACGGCTGCCCTCTCGAGGCAATCCGATTCGTCAGCCACGTTGGGTTCGGATTTGCGCACGCGCGCGCTGTTTCCGATCTCACACGGACGCAAGACGCCGCTAAGTTCTTCTTCCGAGATCCCCGTCGCCCGACCAAAATTGAACTGACGTAGAGTTGCCACTAACTTGTCTCTACCGAGTCGCTGGCCGGCGGCCGCGAAATAGTAGTTGCAAGAGTGGGCAATCGCCTGCGCTGGTGAAAACGGCGGCAGATGATCCGCGTGTACGCAGGGCAGCGAAAAATTCAATCCAGTGAAGCGGCCCGGACAGACGGTGCGCGAGCTTTCATCGATCAATTCGGCGCGCAGTGCGGCTAACGCCGTGAAAGGCTTCATAACCGAGCCGGGCATTAACGCCTGACCGTAGGCCAGTTGTGGATTCACTATCGCACGAACGCGACCCGTCCGCGCATCAATGACTATGATTGTCCCGTCCCGGTTCGCGAGCGCCGAGTTGGCCGCTTCCTGAAGCGCAGCATCAATTTCTGATTCGTTTCGATCAGAACCGTCGCCCCAGTTGAATGCAATCCGTTTGGTGTGCGACGAAGAAAGGGTGAGAAACAAGATCGCCGCTCCGGCAAACGAGAGAAGCATTCCATGCTCGCGCGTCATGCGGATAACTTGCCGAATTCCTGACTTAAGGAATCGCATATCTATAACGAACTGACCTTCAGGCGGCCGACTCCGTCGGCAGCGAGACATTCGCCGTCGAAACCTCGGTAGGCAAAGCGGGTTCAGTTCTCGCGAGGGCGGTCAACGTCGATGCCCAACCAACGAGGCTGAACAGGAATGCGAGCAGCAATCGCAGACCAAAAACCGCGAACTCCGTCTTGTTGCCCCTGATAGTAAACGTAGGTATTACCGTGACGTACGGCAACACAAAGAAAATGATCAGGCCGAGTCCGTAAAGCAGAACAGAATCTGACGAAAAGGCCCGCGCGAGCGCCGATCCAATTCGTTTGAAAAAGGATTTGGCCCCATCTCTGAAAAGAGTGCGGAGTTCACCGCCGGCTACAGCAATCC
Source organism: Pyrinomonadaceae bacterium (assembly GCA_036745095.1). GTDB lineage: Bacteria > Acidobacteriota > Blastocatellia > Pyrinomonadales > Pyrinomonadaceae > PSRF01. The sequence goes on along the minus strand of DAIOGT010000039.1, from coordinate 23,775 downwards.
ATAGATGAATTGTCGCCAGCGGAAACGCTACACCCAACAGCACAAAACGTAGTGTGGTAAAAATTAGACTTGGCCAATGAAGCGCTGGCGTCGGCTTCGGAGTTTGTGTTGTTGGCGGAGCCGCTACGTTGACCGGTGGCACTTCCACCACCACTGGAGCCGGATAACGAGCCGAGATTTTGTTCAGCAGGTAATAGAGTAGCCACACGACCAGCAGCACCAAAATCGTAACCACCATGAACTTCAGGGCATCAATCAGGATCACACGCCAGCGGAATTTCTGATCCAATACACGATTGATGATCGAACTCTGCAGAGTGAAGAAGCCAAGCGGAATCAGAATCAGCAGCGCGTAGGTAAGGAGCACTTGCCAGATCGTCGCTTCACGTATCCAGATAAAGAGGTAAGACGCAACCAGCAGAACCGCGTACATGGTCGCAAAGATCAGTAACGCGCTAAGATTTGCGATCGTGGTCGCGATTGAGCTGAACCAAAGTTTCAAAATAGTAGTCATAATCGTCTCACCGATTCGGATCCTGGGATGCAGAAGCCGTGTGTGCGCTTCCCTCTGTTGTTAACTTTCTGATTTCACTTCTTATCCAGAATCCTCAAGCGGTCATTTGCCGTGTTCGTCTGCACGGTCGGCTGATACATCAGTTCTGCGCGGGCGGGTGCGATCTTGAATTCGCCGGGCACCTCGACGCGCATCGCGTATTGCAGCGTCGCATCACCGTCAAAGTAATTCATGAAGATAGCCGTGCGGTTGTCGCGGAACTCACGATTGCTGTACCAGTCGCCCCATTGGCCAAGCGAGTGATTGAGATAAATCCCGCTCACACGCGCAATTTGCTCTGCGCCGGCGGGAATCGGATCTTCGATCATCACATACTGCGCGCGTGGTCCAGTCAGCCGCAGCCTAACGACAATCATGTCGCCTGAACGCAGCTCGCCGGTTAGAGCTTCAACCTTCCAGTTCGCCTTGCCGTTCTCGTCTTCAGAGACCCGCAGCCGCAGATACTCACGCGCGATCTTCAATCCGCCTGCCGATTGCGCCGCCACGTTTTCATCGGCGGTGAAGTATTCGAGCGCACTCGAAACGTACAAAACACCCTTGCCGTGTTTCACGATTCGGATTTGGTTTGCTGGACCAATTTCGCTGCCCTTCTTCCAAACCGTTACAGTTTCTGCATTCGTGGCATCATTGGCTCCAACGTGTTGTCCGGCAACCTTGATCCCGTTCAAATAAACCTCGAACGTGTAGTCGGGCGACAGTTCCTTGCTGACTTTCAGGTAGTCAGTGAGCCCGTAGATAGCGAACGCGGTTTCCTTGGTTGACCGCCAGTAGTAGCCGTTGGGCCGGTTATGTACCAACCACCGCGCGGCTCTGGGCAGCAGATACGAGTCGGGCTTGATCCGCGACAGGGCCTTCAGCGAAAGCGACGTCGCTTCGGCGTCAAGATAAACATCCCGGCCGTAATCGTTCACCCGCGCCGTTTGCCAGTGCGCCTCGAACTCATTCTGTTGGGCCGAGCCTTCGATCAGTTTCGCGACTTCCTGCGCGCGCCCGTCTTTGCGCTCCTGCAAAGCCAGGGCCAGCAGTGCGCGCCCATATGCCCCGAGGTTGTTGCGCTTGCCGTAGAGTTCGTCAAGAAAATGAGCATTGCCATCACCGCTTTCGGTGAACGCGTAAATCATGTAAGCACGCGTTTCGTCATCGATTGGATTTCCGTTATCGTTCTTGCCCGCGTCAAGCAGCGACGACAGTTTTTGCCGCCCCTGCGCGTGCCGCCATTCATCTACGGGATAACCTGCGCGGCTCGCCATCGTCAGGCCATCCACGACGTAAGCCGTCATAAACGGATCGCTCTTGTCGTCTTTCCACCAGCCCCAACCGCCGTCGGCATGCTGATAGGCATACAGCCGATCCAGACCTCTTCGGACTTTGCTATCGAGATCGTTCGACGCGCGAATCTTTGCTGTCGGAATGTCTTTTAATGCCTGGGCCACAACGATGTTCGGCAGGAAGCTGGACATCGTTTGTTCAGTGCAGCCGTAAGGATAACTGGTGAGGTAATCAAGCGCGCCGAACAATGCACCGGCTATGGACGGCGACACTTCGATCCGCAGAACCCTGGCCTGCGTATTTGCAGGTCCCGGCACATCCAGATTAAAAGTTTGATCCGCGTCATTCTGCGTAACGGTTGTCGTGTTGCCGGTCATTCGTCTTAGACCATGTGGCACGATGTCCATCGTCATCTCTACTGCGTCGGATTCAGTATCAGTGAGCGCTTTTGCGAGCAACGTCAATTTCCCGACCGTATTCGCCTGTACGCGCCAGTCAACACGATGCTCGCCGTTCGGGCGAATCGTTACTGTTGACTCCGGCGCATCGAGTAACTGCGCGCCGTTTAGTTCCAGCGAAATTTTGGTGGATTTGTCGCTCTTCAGGAAGTTGTGCACGACGCCTGAGATAGTGACCGTGTCGCCTTCCGTCAAAAAGCGGGGCATCTCCAAACGCATGATCACATCTTTGCGCGCAATGGTTTTCTGCACGGCTGAACCGACACGAGTGTCCGCCGTCACTCCACGCGCCGTTGCCCGCCACGTTGTCAGGTTGTCGGGCAGTTTAAAGCTCACGGTCGCTTTGCCATCGCCGCCGGTTACCACATCAGGTTGCCAAAACGCGGTGTCTTTAAATTCTTTACGAATAGTGGTTTCGGCGTAGGAACTGTCGTTCTTGAAGTCAGCAAGCTGATAAGCAGATTTGTTCTTCGCAAGATCCGCGGGCTTTTCACCCCCGTAACCCGTGAACGTGTAATGAATCGCAAGAGTCGTCTGTACTTCGTTGTACCGCCGGCCATAGAACTCGCGCTTGATGTTGCCGGCCGTTTCGGCGGCAATGCTGTAAATTGCTTCGTCTACAATTCCGAGGCTGACTTCCGTGTTCGCTGCAGGCGAGCCGTCATCGTTGCGCGCCAGGATCGTGTAGGACGCGACCTCGCGAGGCTTAAACTCGCTCTGGTTCGGAACTATGTCGAGTTTCAGCATCTTGTCGCGCGCAGGCACACCAATAATCTGGCTCTGGTTGTACATATCGCTGTTCTTGACGAACGACACGTCGAGATAAACGTTAGGCGCGTATGTCTTTTCGATAGGGACGTCGATCACAATGCTGCGACCGACGGCGTCGATTTGGCGCACGCTGAGGACCTCTGACAATTGCGTAGTCACCAGCAAATGCGCTTGGTCCGTTGGTAGCATTGCCAGCACGTGCGCGGTTTCGCCCGGCCTATACGACTTCTTGTCAGGAACGAGCTTGATCGATTTCTCGTCGTAATCCTGATATGAAAAATCCGCCCACTGGCCCATCTTGTCGGGGGCCCAAAACGAGCCGCCGCGATTCACGACCTCTTTGCCATTTTCCGTAATGATTGTTTTGACGTAGATGCTGCCGGGCGAGGGCACTGTGAAGTCATACGTTGCGTTGCCCTCGTTGTCGGTGTTTACTTCGCCCGTCGCTAGCTCGCGTTCGTGAAGGATGTAATTGACAACCTCATACTTGTAGCCCTCATTCTCTTCCCACTTGCTTTGCTTCTCCCACGTTTGTTCGATGAACTTCAGCGTGACTTTTTCCGAGACAGGTTTACCCGCGTAATCCGCGGTCTTCACGCGAATCCTTGCGGGGTCGCCCTGGTAATAAAGATAGCGTTCCGGATAGGCGTCGGCGACAGACTTGCCGCGCGTGCCGATGAATGAGGCGGCGCCCTGCATCTCTCGGCGTGAGGCGTCGGTGACCTGCGCTTCCAACCGATACGAATAGTCCCACTCTTCTTTCGGATCAGGCGCGGGTACTTCGAAGTCCACATACGCATCGCCTCTGGTATTCAGCGCAGCGTCGCCTTCGGTTACCAGATCGGCGCCGTAGTAACCGGATTCTTCTTCGTCGTCACCTTCATTGCCTGGGCCAGCCGCGTCGTCGAATTCGTCAGAATCGTTGTCCCACCACCAGTGGTAATAACGTTGTCTGTAAACGTAGTAGTGCACTTCGGCATTTGTGACAGGCGCGCCGAAAAAGTAATTCGCGTTGATCGTAAAACGAACTTTCTCGCCGACGGATACGAATTGTTGGGGCACCTTGACGGTGACTTTGAACTCGGGTTTCTTGTATTCCTGAACCTCGAAATACCCACTCGCGCTGACTTTGCCAATTGACGCGGTGATGTTGTAGCTGCCGAGGGGCGCCTCCTCACCCATGTCTAACTGGCCGCTGAACGTGCCACGGTCCGAAAGCGGCAATTCCTTTTCAAAAACCTTACCGCCGTTTGGATCTTCGATCGTAACGTTGACGGTTTTGCTGTCGATCAGTGTGTAACCTCTCGAGGTCCATTGGCGTAGAATCCCTTTAAAGAAGACTGATTGCGCAGGGCGGTAGATTGGACGGTCGGTGTAAATATAGCTGGTCACGTCTTCGCCGGTGAGCACGTCGTCTTCGCCACCGTAGCCGCCAAAGTAGAACGAGTCGACGTCGGAGATGACAAAGTCGTCGCGTTCGCGAGCCATGATCAGATACGGATTGCGCTGCGCTTCATCTGGGTTGAAGTCTTCGGCCGGCGTTTCCAGTGGGTCGGGACCTTTCACGGTCGTTTTGAAAATACCGAATTTGTCGGTCTTGCCAGTGGCCAGGATGTTTTTTGCGTTTGTGACTTCAACCGAGACGCCTTCGTGTGGCGTGCCTGACTTGCGGTCCACGATGTAAACCATGACCTGACCATGACGGTTCGTCTTTTCGATCATCGTGAGGTTAGTCACGATTGCGATCGAATAAGCCCGCATAGCGCCGTTAACACCCTCAATCAGGTAAACGCCCGAATCCATTTTGCCCAGCGGGATCATCCGGCTGTCATATTCGTTTTCCAGTGCGGGCAACTTCTCGCGCCAGTCTTTCACCTTCTGATCCGGATTCAGCAACGGCACGCGCGCATAGTCAGCCACGTTCAGCGGGGTGCGTTCGGCAGGTGGCTCTTTGCGAAATTTTTGATTGAAAGTTTCGCGATGCTGTTTCAGCAGGTGAGTGCGGACATAATCCTTGACTGCTCCGAAGAGGGAAGTCTTCAGGCGGTGCGTACGCTCAAGCAGGGACGGACGCGCACCATAACCCTGCGAGATTTCCTCTTTCTCTTTCTCGCCCATCTCGTGAGGATCTTCGAGCTGTTTGAAAAACTTGTTGGGGTCTTTGATGCGATAGACGCGAAAATCCAGATAATCGATGTTTTGGTAGCTGGCCCACAGCCGCGACGATTCGTTTGGCGAGTAAGAACGATTGGTCGTCAGCGAAAAGTACGGCTTGGTGATCGAGACGGTCGGAGCCTTATCCGCTGGCGGTTGTGTTGCCGGTGGCATAGTGCGCGCGCGGATGACGTTGAAGCCAAAGACCGCAGCGACGAGCGCAAGGTAGATTATGCCGGTCGCAAGGTAGCGACGAATTTTAGTGTTAGCCACGTTAGTAATCCTCTTAACAGGAGAGAAAATCGTCTCGTCGTACCACTCACTGCAAGATCTTCAAGCGATAGAACCCGAGAAAATTCTTGTTACGCTCAACTGGCCGCCAGCGCGGATCGGGATGCTGATCGAGCACTGAAAGCTCGACCTTCTTCACCGTTCCTTTGTCGTCGGGCGATGAACCAGTGTGATAGACAACCCAATCCTGCGCGCCATTGGATGCGATACGCGCCGCGCCCAGAAATACCATCACGTGATACGGAGTCTTCTGGACCCATGGTTGGTAATAGAAGAGGAGATCGCCGGGCTGAGCTTCACGCCGATCGCGACTGATGAACACGACGTTGAAATTCTTCAGGGTCCGGGCGTCGGCGAATTCGGAAAACCGGCCATTGGTAAGGTCGTTTTCGCCAAATGATCCGAAATCCGTGCGAAAGATCTTTTCGTCTAACGGGTTGTTGTCCAGGTTGAAACTCTTAACGTCCGGCGCGACGGTTTGGTATGCCGGTCCCATCTTTTGAAACCAGATACGATCGTGATGCCGCAGCGCCTCGCGCATTGCGAATCGCGCCAGTCCGGCACAGTCGCGCTGTTCGGCTTTCCATTGATCGCTGAGTTGGTAGAATTGTGTTTCGGCAATCGCCGTAAACCATTGACGAAAGCTGTCGCGATCCTGAAAGCTGCGCAACTCAATCGGGTCCGGCATTCCGTCGTTGTCCGAATCGATCAGTTCTGCACGATTACTCGAGAGCGAGTTGGATTCTCGGCCCGCCTTCTTTCCTGGGGTGGAAGCCCCTTCAATTTTTTCGGTGTGATGACGGCGCGTAAAACTCCAGGCAAGTGTTGTGGATACAATAACGACGACTGCTAATGCTAACCAGCGTTTTGAAGGGGAGCGCATTTGGGGGGTCTCCAGCATTGCTGCCTAGACTACGTTTGGTTTGGCCCGAACGATACGCGGATGCTATCACGCATAGCCTCGGGGCAACCACTGTTTCGTGTTCGTGGGTACTGAAGCGAGAGTGTGGGTTCCCTCAGTCGGGAATCGATGACAAGCCGTTCGAGAGATAATCCGCCAAAGACTTCAGCCTAAAGCAGATCAAAGCATCAAAGGCGAACTTGGAATTATTGTCTGCGTCCCGGTTTGCGTTTTAAGCGAAGGGACTGTCAAAGATATCCAGTTCATTCTGAGAATCTTAAGAGCTGCTGCCACCACGTGGTATCGACGACTGCCGCTACTAACTACAAAAATCGAATCTGAGCTGATCGACTGACCGAGGCGCTTCATTAATAACTGAAATGTCGATCTCATTTGGCTCGTCGACCTCAATTCCGCGAAGGAAACGCGGCAATTCCATGTATTGGACATCTGCAAACTTCAGATCGATGTTGGTGGGATGATCGGAAGTCTTAGGGCTGCGAATAAGGAGGTGCCCGTGGCTTACCTTAAACTCCCATGTTTGGAACACACGCGATTTGAAGGATGTCTTCATTGGAATGGGTTAGGTGCTGGTTTGCCACCTAAGTACCATTCGATAGTACCCACCAGTCGGGATTCTGCCCAATCTGAAGCAGTTCCCAGTCGGTCGCGCCGCCAGCACCTCGAGCGGCACAAGTCACTCCCGGCATAACTTCCACACCGTCAGGATTGAACAAGATCTTCACTTTGGATCTGCCAATTTTTCTAACATGGCGCCGCAGATACCCTTACCGGCTCTGGTAGCCTGATTCTGCGGAGGAATATTTCTTTCAAATCTGTGGCTAGCTGGTAATGAATCTTCTCTAATCTAACCACGCAGTGGCGCGGCGATGTACCAGACGTTATCAAACGGATCCTTCACCCATGCGTTTCGATCGCCATAAGCCTGATCCGTGGGTGGCAGCATCGAAGTTCCTCCAGCCTTTAACGCCTGATCATACGTCGTGTCCACATCGCCCACGTAGAGATAAATCGCGGTTGGCAACGGTTGGGTTGGATAGCGCGCTTCGCCCAGCTCGATCACTGAATTGCCGATCTGCACTTTTGCGTGCAGGATCATCTCGCCCTCTTGATGGCGCATCAGTTCTTTCCCGCCAAACGCGTTGGTAGTGAAATCAATGAAGCGTTGAGCGCCGATAGGATGGAAGTAGACCGTCACCGTGTGAAGGTCCTTCGCAATTGTGTGCAACGGTGCGAACGGTGTCGCGATGTACCAGCGATTACCGTGCACGTCTTCAACTGCGCCGGAACGTTCGCCGTAAGGTTGATCGGCAACAGGCATTAAGGATTTCGCGCCGGCCTTGAGCGCTCGTTCATACGCCTGGTCGACGTCAGGCACGTAGAGATGAATTGCGGTGGGCTTCGGCTCGATGTGTTCGGCCCCGCCAATCATTACGACTGAATCACCGATCGATACTTCGGCGTGCATTCCGCCTGCTGAGCCGGTGGCCCTGAAGTGTTCGATCGCACCGAATGCACGAGTGACGAAGTTGATAAGTTCCGCCGGTTTATGAACGGTGATGTGTGGAGTGACGGCGCGGCGGTTTTCGATCCTCATTTCAGGCTCATTCACGTAACCAGCATTGTCTGAATTCTTCGACCGTTCTTGCGTAAACTTGTCAAACTCCTTTTGCATATCCTCAACGGAGACGTCCCTCTGATGCGTTGAAACAATCCACGTGTAACCGAACGGGTCTGCGAGGTGACCCGATCGATCGCCATAAAACTGATCCTTGATAGGACGAACCAGAATTGCGCCTACCTTAATGGCCCGTTCGGCAAACGCGTCGACGTCGGTCACGTCCAGATGTATTCTCACTGACGAACCGCCAATCGTTTGTGGACTCAAGGTGCCATAGTCCGGATACTCATCAGAGATCATAAGGACTGTGTTACCGATTTGTAGTTCTGCATGACCAATTCTTCCATCTGGTTCGGCAAGTCGCGACAGTTCTTTGGCGCCAAATGCCTCTCGATAGAAATCAATAGCCTCAATTGCATTTGCCACGCAGATATAAAGCGTCATCGAACGCACGGGATTTTCTTCGACGTGTGGTGCAGGACTGCTCATAGAATCTCTCCTTATCAATTGCTGCTGAAGCCTGGCCTTGAACGTTTCGCGAGGGAGACCAATCAGATCCTTTGCGACTCCAACGAGCGTAGACAAATCGGGCTCGAAGTTCATCAGATCCAGTTGACGCCCTTCAACCATCGCTGCGACGGCGTCGTCTAATTGGTCAATGGTTGAGCGTTCGGCCATTGGTTACTTCTCGTTTAGTCGATTACGCAAATTTTCCAGTCCGCGAAACTGGAGTTGTTTCACTGCCCCTTCGCTGCGCCCCAACTCGTCAGCAATTTCGCGGATACTCTTTTCGTTTGCGAAGCGCATCACAATCACGCGACGTTGCTCCTCCGGAAGTTTGTCGACGGCGCTAAACAAGTGAGCGCGACGTTCGACTTCTTCCAGATCCGATGCGGTTGAAGTTTCAGCGGAAGCGTTTGGTTGATTACTCGACTCACGCATCTTTCGTTTAGCCTGATCGGCAATCGCATTCGAGGCGATCCGATAAAGCCACGCGGCGAATGGTGAGCCTTTCCACTTGAACTTTCCGAGGTTTGCGAGTGCTTGATGGAAGACGTGGGCGGTAAGATCCTGTGTTTCCGCACGATCACGAACTCGCCGCGCCACATAGGCATAGACGCGGTGAAAGTTCTGTTCGTAAAGCTCTTCAAAGCGGCTCAGGTCCTTCTGAGCAGCTTCGATCAGGAGCCGTTCATCTGATTCAGTTACCTGGCTCAAGTCCAACCAATCCTCGCAGCGCCGGTTTCTGGTAATAAAACTGGCGAGTGAGGAAAAAGTTACGGTCTTTTATTGCAAGTTCCAAGGAAATGCCTTCAACCACGCTGGCACCCTGAATCTGCGGAATCGTTAATACAGAAGCCACAAGACTGCCAGTTTCGTGATTGCCTACAGTTGGTCCGTGTTGGCGAGGTCCGTGAGTACGGCCGCAATGAAAGCAAGCAGCTCGTCGAGGGAGTGAAATCTTGTGGCCTTACATGACGCAACGTGCTCCACTTTGCCCTCGAATCGTCCCGCCTCGACATCGGTTTCCGGTCGAAACTGGATGACGAAAGCCCGCTTGTATTGCCATTGGTCCATCAGCAACAGATGCGATTGGCCAAGTGGACGTCTTGATGAAAGCGTAAAATTTGTTCTTTCACCCCTGACTCACAATCTTGGTGAGGAAGCCAGCTACCGCTTGCCGCAATTCAACACGACTGCGTGTTTTCTTAAATTCGTGAACCCATGACTCGACCGTTTTCTTCATTTGGGATTCAGAAATCCGTTGAAGATGATCCTTCGACGTGCGCTTCTTTGGCTCCGACCTATCATTCTGTTTGATGATTCTAACCAAAGTGTTCTTTCTAACCTTAGTCGTTGGCTCCGAAAAACTTTGGTTTCTTTTATCCGGTTCTCGCTTACACATAGTTTCTGGCCTATATCTAACGATTTACTTTCCTTTAACGTTTATAAGCTTGTCTTTGTAAATTGCAGCAAAGAGCTTCTTTGCCATGTCGTAATTGATCGACTTGAGCAGACTATAGTGTTCTAACGCGAAGCCTCGCTCACCACGCTTGAGGTATATCAAGGCAATATTGTTATGGGCTTCAGCCAGATACGGCTTTAGAAGGATGGCTCGTTTATATGACTCGATCGCCTGCCTCTCCCGACCGGTCTGACTGTAGACATAGCCGAGATTGTAGTGAGCCTCAACCATCCCTGGTTTAATCCACGTCGCTCGCCGCAAATATTCAATGGCTTGGCTGTACTGGCCGAGTGAGCTAAAGGCTAAGCCAAGGTTGTTAAGTGCGATGGGATAATCCGGCTTGCGGCGTATCGATTGTTGATAGAACGCAATCGCCTCATTGACTCGGCCCGCATCGCCGTAAACATAGCCCACGTTGTTATAGAACTCTGCGCGGTTGGGTTCGAGGCGCAAGGCATGCTCAAAGGATTCAATAGCTTCAGCACGCTGGCCCAACTTGAAGTACGCAACTCCCAAGGTGTTGTAAGCCTCCGCGAGAGCTGGGTTGAGACGAATGGCTTGTTTGCAAGATTCGGCAGCCTCGTCATTTCGGTCCAGTTCCGAATAGGCAAGACCCAGTTCGCTCAACGAGTCAGCGCTATCCGGCTTGAGCTGAAGCGCACGCTTAAAGCACTCAATTGCTTCTGCATACTTTTTGTTCTTGTTGTAAGAAATACCCAGGTGATAGTGCGCCTCTGTAAAACTCGGGTTGAGCCGCACCGCTTGTTTGAAGGCGTGGGTTGCCTCGGCAAACCGGCCCTGCGTTTCATAGATGCGAGCAAGATTATAATGAGCAACGGATCGTTCAGGCCACAGGTCAATCGCACGCTTGAGCAAGTCGATTGCTTCCTGGTATCGGCCCGATTCTGCTGCAGCAACACCTTGGTCGTTCAGAGAGGAAGCCTCGGTTAAAGTCACATCCTGCATCTGGCTTGCTTTGGAAACGGTAAATGCCGGAGAGAGCAACGCCGCAAGGATTGGCGCGGCGAACAACAACAGTTTTTTCCTTTTCATCATGGACCACCTCAGAAACCACGCGCGAATTCACTGGGGAAAAGGGCGGCTCGCGAGGGGCCACCCTTGTGTTAGAAGAAGATCAGCTAAAAAACGTAGCGAAGCTGAAACTGTCCTATCCGTCCAGCGTTGACATTACCAATAGCGGCAAGCCTTAACTCAATGCTTCTCACGGCAATATCTCCCAATGCAGAAGTTTTTAGTCGGGGAGACTCTTGTCTTATGGGCCTTCTAATAGCGCGGTCGTACTTACGCGCTCGCGTGAGGGCCCTCTTTCACGCTTCTCTTGTGTTCACATCACTACTGAGCAAGCTGCTGCTGAAAATTCAGACTCAGCAATTGACCTTGTGACTTGTGAGCCCTGTGCAGGTACGGGGTTTGCGCCTTAAGCAGCCTGCGCAGCTTGATGCGAGCTTTATGTAATTGCGATTTCGAAGTTCCGACTGCACATCCAAGGATCTTTCCGATCTGCTCGTGCTCATATCCTTCAACATCGTGAAGAATGAACACCGTGCGATAACCAGGTGCCAACTGCTTGATCGCATGGTCCAGCGAGATGTGATCAATCAGGGACATGCGGGCGGGGTTATCTGTGCCCGCGACGACTCGAGTCGGAATCTCGCCATCATCTGTCGTTCGCTCCATCCTCATGGCAGGCTTGCGAAAGTGCATGAGCACCACATTCACTGTGAGCCGGTGGAGCCAAGTCACAAATGACGCCTCACCCCGGAAGGTTTTGAGCTTGCGGAAGAGCTGAACGAAAACATCCTGCGTCAGGTCTTCAGCCTCTGTCGTATTCCGCGTCATGCGCAGGCAGAGGCTATAAACGCGACGGTGGTAGCTCTGGTAAAGTTCCTCGAAAGCTGTCACGTCGCCGGCAGCGGCTAGCTGTACGTTGCGATCTACTGTAAACATTCGCGTACTCCTGAATGGCCTCAATCTTGCCAATAAATTCACATTCGGAGAGGCCGAATTTGTGGATAACAATTCACCGCAAACCAATGAGTAAAGGCACCGTCTCGACGCGATTTGCCTTGCTTGCCACCGCGCCACGTGCAATACGATCAAGGTGACGTTCGCCGCGTGATTTTGCGATTGCTCGCCCCGTCCTCGCTCCTGCGGCCCAAACATGAAACAGGAAATACTGATCACCATAGCGACGAAAAACTAGTCTCCCTTCGTTCTTGGGCTCCAAAGTCTGAACCGCGCTTGTTAACGAAAAGACGTTCGCAACAGAATCGATGCTGCTGATCAGGAGAACGCTATCACCTGAATTTTGCGCCCGAGCAATGGAATAGTCGCCGGCTGGAAGTTTCTTATCCGCCACGATGAAATCGAATGGAATGTGTGCTTTGATCTTATAAGCCAGAGACTGCCCCTGAGCTGATCCGACCGCCATAACGATCCCTATTACAATCACCAAACCAATCTTTCCTAATGCCTTTGCAACTTGCTTTCTCATCTATCTTCCTCTCTCGTTTTTTGTTTTTGATTCTTTACCAATCAAGCGGGAGGATAGTGTTAGCCAGGCAGGCAAGTCATAAACTTGCAGTAACTGTTCGGTAACGTTTTTTGGTTTATCGAGACCGAAGGTGGTCCACCGTGAAGATGCAGTTCAATACCGGCTCCTTTATTCGTATTAACAATTGGTAAGTCACCGGATGCTCGAACTACTGTTTTGGTGTGAACGTGAGAAGCAAGACCCGCGAACTGTGGTTGGGCACCCCCCGGAACCCAACGCACAGATTCCATTGCCTTGCACGCAGCGTCTCGCTTCTCACGTTCCTGGGAACGAAGTCCGGCACTTGTATGCGCCGTACTCCGCTCCATGAGGACATGGCCGCTGTTCCCGCGTCTTCTTGGGAATGTTGGGTGGTCCTGGTACTTACACCCAACTTAGCGGCTCATGACCACTCATTACGGAAGAGACTTGGGTTCACCGTAGAGAAAATCGTCCATCATGACTATGTCTTGCTTCGGTCCACGTCTGTAAAGACGGCGCCGAACCCTTTCGTCGTTGCTGATATGTTTCC
>DAIOGT010000039.1:0-10563 GCA_036745095.1 Pyrinomonadaceae bacterium | reverse complement strand
GGTCCACGTCTGTAAAGACGGCGCCGAACCCTTTCGTCGTTGCTGATATGTTTCCGCCTCCAGGTACGAAGAAATCAACCTGCGTGGTGTTGCCGCCAATGGCGCTGAAGAGCCGAAACTGGCTAAAGGTTTTGAAAATGTTTTCGTAGGTTGCGTTGTTAAAAAAAGTCGCTAGACCCGCTGGCGTCGCCTGAACGAACCCGGTTCCGTCCGGCGTCGTGAAGAGTGCACCACGCGTAACCAGAAACTGTTGCAGTGGGTTTCCACCGATTGCCGTGTCCAGGGTGCCGTTGATACCGTCCCAGTTGATCTCACGGCGACCGCTTTCTTTCGAGGCGTTATTGCCATTGTTTGGATCCCCGAGGGCAAGTCGGTATTCGGCAACTGAATTCTGAATCGACGCGACCGATGGACCGGCGGCTTGAAACACGATCGGCTCAACAAAGTCCCTGGTTGTTGCTGCAACCTCGGACGTATTGTCCTGTCCATGTGCCTGCCGAATTGAAAACGACACCAAGCCGGACAGCAGGATGAAAGCGACTCCCACTGTCAAAAGCATATTCTTTTTCATGGTTGCTATTCCTTATATAAGCTCTGATTTCTGAACGTCTCGAAAGTGACGTCATCCATTCATCAGGCGAGGACGAGCATAGCGGAGGTGTTTTTGAGGAGTCATAATGTTGTTGTAAAGGTGAGGTAACGTTTCGGTATGCCAAAGCAACTGACAGCACCAAGGGACCGGCTTGCGGGTGTCGGCTCTTTGTCATGTTAGATGGACCTAATCGAGAATGAATAACTTGGCGCCGATCTCGGTATACGAACGGTGAGGTTCGCCATTGTCTGAGACTTGATAGCTTATGGATGGCGTGAGGGTGAATTTGCGGCCATCCTCTAACTCGGTATGGAGTTCACCTTCCAGGCAGAAAATGATATGCCCTTTGCTGCACCAATGATCAGCCAAGTATCCAGGCGTACACTCGACAATGCGAACGCGAATGTCTCCGAAATGCTGAGTTCGCCAATAGGCGAACCCGCGTTCACCTTTGTGTTCCGTCCGTTCGATCCTGGACCAATCCGTAGAACCGAAAGGAATGCCGGTCATTTGCATAGTACACCTCCTATTGGACCACGAAGCGGCCCATGTCCTATTGCCATCCAACTAATTAGGGTAGAAAATAGGGTGCAATCGTCTTTCAAGTCATAAGCCTGCGGTCAACTTTCGGTAACTTGTGTGATCTACTGTGGGCGATGAGAACCGCATAATCTTCGATCCCTTTTGTCTGGACCGTACCAATGAGTGTCTGTGGCGAGGCTCACGGGTAATTAAGCTCCGGCCAAAAGCCTTCGCAGTGCTTAACCAACTCGTCGGGCGGCCGGGCCAACTCGTTACTAAAGAAGAACTTCTCAACACGGTTTGGCACGATACCTTTGTAGGGGACGCCGTCCTCAAAGTCGCCATTCGTCAATTGCGCGACGCTCTTGAGGATAATTCAAAGGCTCCTGAGTTCATCGAGACCGCACATCGCCGCGGTTATCGCTTTATCGGTCAGATCGCGGAAAGCGGGCAGACACTGACAGAGACCCAGAATTTGCCTAGTCAGACAACTTTTTCGCCTTCATCCGTACTCGCCTCCTACCCTTCGGTGGGAGTGGTCGAACGCGAGGCAGCCTTGTCGCGAATGCGAAGTTGCCTCGAGAAGGTGCTCGGTGGACAACGTCAAATAATGTTTGTCGCAGGAGAAGCAGGCATAGGCAAGACTACTCTGGTCGACACGTTCACGAAGGGCATAGCTTCTGATCAGGCCATCAGGATATCTCGAGGGCAATGTCTGGAACGGTACGGGACGAATGAGGCTTACCTTCCAGTTCTCGATGCTATCGCACGTTTGTGCCGGCAGCAGCCAGAAGTTGTTGATGTGCTACGCGCTCATGCGCCGATGTGGCTGTTGCAAATGCCTTCGCTGGTGAGCCCTTCAGATCGCGAGTTGCTCAGTCGCGAAGTGTTGGGAGCAACACGCGAGCG
Organism: Pyrinomonadaceae bacterium; assembly: GCA_036745095.1. GTDB lineage: Bacteria > Acidobacteriota > Blastocatellia > Pyrinomonadales > Pyrinomonadaceae > PSRF01. The sequence continues at coordinate 8,540 of DAIOGT010000039.1, read as the reverse complement.
AATGCTGCGAGAGATGGGCGAGGCATTTGATACGCTGACGTCAGACCAGCCGTTGGTCCTTATATTGGAAGATCTTCACTGGAGTGATTACTCTACGCTTGATTTGATCTCGTATCTGGCAAATCAGCGTCAGCCCGCGCGGCTTATGCTGATTGGCACCTATCGCACCGTGGAGTTGATTGTAAGCGCGCATCCGCTCAAGGAAGTGAAGCAGGAGTTGCTGGCCAAGCAGCAGTGCGAAGAGTTGCCGCTGGACTACCTGAGCGAAGACGCAGTTGCAGAGTACTTGTCTTTAAGGTTTCCAACCAATCGATTTCCTTCAGAGCTTGCGCGGTTGATTCACGAACGAACAGAGGGACATCCGTTGTTTATGGTCAACGTCTTGAACTACCTTCTCGCGGAACAACTGATCTTCGAAACAGGCGAGCATTGGATATTAAACACCAGGTTAGAAGAGCTTAACGTGGGAGTACCGGAAAACATTCGCGAGATGATAGGAAAGCAGATTGCTCGTTTGACCGTGGAGGATCAGCAGGTACTGGAAGCAGCGAGCATCTCCGGCATGAATTTCTCGGCGCTTGCTATCGCATCGGCTTTAGGCAAAGACGTTGTAGAGGTTGAAGGGAAGTGCGAAGAGCTGGCGCGGCGCAACTGTTTTCTGAGAGTCCGCGGCGTTGCCGAGTTTCCGGACGGTACGGTGTCGGGGCGCTATGGGTTTATTCACTGGCTTTACGTAAGCACACTTTACGAGCGCATACCCGCTGCGCGGCGGGCTAGGCTTCACAAGGAAATGGCCGAGCGAGGCGAGAGCATTTACGGAAACCGCGCCGGCGAAATCGGTACAGAGTTGGCTGTGCACTTTGAGCAAGGGCGCGATTATCAGCGATCGGCGAAATATCTTCAGAAGGCGGCAGACAACGCTATCCGTCGCTTTGCATATCGCGAGGCGGTCGGACTCGCGCGACGAGGGTTGGAATTGCTCCTGAAACTACCGGACAGTGCAGAGCGCGCAGAGCAAGAACTCTGTCTGCAACTCACTCTAGGTGTGCCATTGGTTGCGACCGAGGGCCATGCTGCGCCCGAAGTAGGACACGTTTACACGAGAGCCCGAGAGCTATGCCGGCAGTTAGGCGAGACGCCGGACATCTCTGAAGTACTTTGGGGACTGCGATCATTTCATGCCTTGAGGTCAGACTGGGGGCCGGCGCGCGAGATCGCCGAAGAAGTTTTGCTCCTGGCAGAGCGTTACCAGTACCCCGGGCTCGCGATGCGAGGTCACTGGATGATGTTGAGCAACTTCATGCATCTCGGCGACTTTTCGCTAGCCATGCAACACTTTGAGAAAGCTGTCGCACTTTACGATCCCGGACAGCATCTCGATGATGCATTCCTCTACGCGCTGAACCCAGGAGTCGCAATGCCGTGCTTTGCCGCCTGGGCGCTTTGGTTCCTTGGCCTACCTGATCAATCTTTAGAGCGGATTCAGGAAGGTCTCACCCTGGCGCGCGACCTATCCGAACCTAATGGTCTGGCACACGCTTTCTGGTTTGCGGCGATCCTTCATCAGCTTCGCCGGGAAGAGCTGATTACGCAAGAATACGCGGAAGCATGCATGGCTATTACCCGCGAACATGGGCTGGCGATGTATCAGGCGATGGCAACGGTTATCCGGGGCTGGTCGCTGTTCGAGCACCAGCGATATGATGAGGCGATCGAGCAAATACGCGAGGGGCTTGCGGCTCTCCAAGCGACCGGTACTGAATTCGTTCGCCCTCACTTTTTGGCTCTGCTGGCCGACGCATTGGGTAAAGCAGGCCAACACGATGAGGGCCTCAATGTATTAGAGGACGCGCTCTCACTTATCCGCAACGGCGAGCGATACTACGAAGCTGAACTCTATCGTCTTAAAGGCGAACTCTTACTCATGCAATTAAAATATCGAAGCGCTTTGTGTGAGGCCACAGGCGCTACAGTGGCTGATCCCAACCCATCAGTGGTTGCGCAGGCGGAAGACTGCTTTAAGGAGTCCATTAGGATTGCTCAACAGCAGAAGGCGAAGTCTTGGGAGTTACGCGCGATTATGAGCATCGCTCGACTCTTCATGAACCAAGGTAAGCAGGCCGAAGCGTGTAGTCTCCTGACACAAATCTATAACGAGTTCACCGAGGGATTCGATACAGTGGAACTGCGTGAGGCGAGAGCGTTACTCGATGAGTTATCGTAATCGAAACTCCACGTCCGAAAATCTGTGAAGTTTCGGTGCAGAGGGGGATGGAACCCCTGACCTCCGCATTGCGAATTAGACGCTCGGTAAAAACCTAAGTGCTTGCCTTTTAACAAGTTGCAGCCACCGAAGAAAATCAAGGGTTTTTACATTCTTTCCCATTCATTCCCATCGCGTGTACATCGGGTCCTGTTATTTTTGGTCAGATTTTGGTCAGTTGGCATCCTAAAATGTTAGGAGTTGTCGGCCCTAACAGAGCTAGCGAATCCAATCAGAATTGATCGGTAAAGACGGATTCCTTGATCCAGGAGGTCACCCAACCACACCGTCGGTGCTCTTTTACACCACGATTTGTTCAAGCAGTCGATGTTTTATTGGACACTTTAACGACCTAAGAATTCGGCGAAGTTGAATGCAGATCAGTCGGTAAAAAATTAGTGCTTTTGAAGACGGGAGCGCGATCTTTAAAGTTGGTCCAAGCGGAAAAAGCGGCCGAAGCTTTTTGCGGGCCGTCAAGCTCGCACCCGACGAATTATTATTTGCCATAGGTTGCTGAGTCAGCACGAGTTTGAAGGCAAGGCGGAGTTTAAATCTTAATCACGAACAACGATTCGGATAGCACCGGTCATAAATATCTGGGCCATGTGTGATCCGTATCAGCAACGTACCTCATGAGCCGGACCCCTTTGTTCAATCACTTGATCCGTAAGCTGGAGTGACTGAGGATCCGGAACGGCATAATTCCTGACGTGGTCTATTCAGTGCAACTCACGAGTGCAAAGCCCACTTGATGGTTTCAGAACAGACTTGTTGCGTAGGAAAAGTTAATTAATTGGTTTTGATTCGAGTTGCAGCCACGAGCAGTTGTTGACCTTGTGATCCCGTTCCCTTTTTTACTGGTTCATGCCACCAAATTGCTCGGCAAATTCGGGACGTAACTGCAACTGAATCATTCGAGATAACAAACGGGCGGTCTTCAATCCTGCACGCACCACACAATGTTCGGCTTGTCGCATGACCTACTGTCGACCACCCACGGACCGGGTCTCACGTCAACGCCGACCGGCGCGTAGATAGGAAGATAAGCGGTGGTTCCGTAAGCGCCGCCGCTGGCGCTCGTCCAGGTCTGACAGTTACCTGTACCCGGCTGGACGCTGCCGTCGGCAGCATGAATTCCAGCGTTACTAAGGAATCCCGTGCGGATCCAGCCAGGAGCAACAACGGGCGGGCCGGAGCCCGAATCGGCTAGAGCGACGCCGAGATTCGTGTCGTAGCTCAGGTTAGAGGGGTCGAGGATCTCCCACAGCGAGGCCATGTGGTAGCCGGCGGCGCAGGCCGAGAGAGCCTGGCTGCCGTCGTACTGGCCCTGAGTTAGGTAGAACTTGCGAAGCCCACGCTGCTGCTTTCCCCCCTGACCTCGGCTGGCGAGCGGCGTCAGGGCAGCGATGGCGCCGCAGAGCACGAATAGACCGACCGCCGCGATTAGCGATTTTTTGAAGCTGTACATGATGTCTCCCCTCTGATTGACGTTCGGTTTGGCTTGATACCGCGGCCCGTCTGGCGATGGACCGAGTTAGCGTTTCTTCACCTTTGTGTTCCCTTCTGTATTGTTGAGCACCGAGGCCAACCGGAGCCGCGGCGTTCGGTACACGGCAGTGAGACGGCGCGCTATTGCTGAGGTAGCTCGGCCGGCGCGAAACTCGCCGAGAAGGTCGTCGTGGGAAAGTCGCCCGCCGCGAACCCGGCCAGCAACTGCTGGAAGCTCCGGTCCGCGAACTGGAAGGTGATCACCCCGACGTAGGGTGACTCGTCCCCCGTGGCGTTGCGGAAGTTCCCGCTGAGACTGATGGAGACGGAACAGCTGTGGTCGGAGGTGTTCACCAAGCTGAGGGCCGAACCTGCGGGCGTGCAGGTCTGCCCCGCCGCAGGCCGATTTGAGCTGCACTTCGTTGACTTGAAGGCGCCAGCCTCAAGCATAGTCAGGTCGAAGGTCATCCCAGGCACAGCGGCAAGCGTAAGAAAACCCGGCTGCGTTGCCCCGGGTGCGTACGGGATGTCCAGGATTTGGCCCGATGTACCCAAAGCTGTCGCGAAAATACCGGTGCCAGTAGACCCCACTTGGACAGTGCCGACACCTGACCCCAACGGCGGTATGAAGTCGAGCGATTGCGGCGTGACGCTCACCGCCCCCGTTATGTTGAGGGTGCCCTGAGTAGCGATGGCTTGGCCCTGTGCGGTCGAGCAGACGCACAGGAATAGCGCGGCGAGGCCTTGAAGGTAGATTCTGCGGAACATGTTTAATTCCTCCTCTTTGAACGTTAGCGGCGCGGTGGCCGCTCGAGATGGGCACACTGAGACGTCGCAAAAGGGTGACTCTCTCCCTTTCAGCCTCTCTTTACCCGGCAACCCAGCGCCGTTGGCAGGGCGCACTTTTTCATGTGGGCTCCGGTCCTTTGTCCGACTTTGTGCCTTCATCTATTAACGCGCAGGTCTCGCGACTAAACGCTAAGACTCGCGAAAGGAATATTCGCGCGGGCGTGAGGAGCGCACCCATCGAGAACGGGAAAGTCTCCGTGTTGACTTGCCCACACCCTCGGCATATCCTCGTTTGACGCTTGCCGACTAACTCTCCGGACCCGGAGGCCGCAGGATGAATCCACCATCACACGACGTGACCCGAATACTCCGGGCCTGGAGCGACGGCGATCGAGGTGCGCTGGACGAACTGATCCCAGTAGTCTACGAAGAGCTGCGCCGCCAGGCGGCCCGCTATCTCCGCCGTGAACGACCCGACCACACCCTGCAGACCACGGCGCTCATTCATGAAGCGTATGTTCGGCTGGTGGACCAGAGGGACGTGCGGTGGCAGAACCGCGCGCACTTCTTCGGTGTCGCGGCGCAGCTGATGCGCCGCATCCTCGTCGATCACGCGCGTAAGGATCGAGCTCTCAAGCGGGGTGGCCCGGCCGACAAGCTGCCGCTGGAAGAGGCGGCGACCGTCTCCGGCGCGCCGGACATGAATCTCGTGGCGCTCGATGAGGCGCTCACCCAACTGGCCGCCGTTGACGAGCGGAAGAGCCGTGTCGTGGAGCTGAAATACTTCGGCGGGCTGACCACGGAAGAGGCAGCCGAGGTGCTCCGGGTGTCGCCGGCGACTGTCAGGCACGATTGGAGCCTGGCGAAGGCGTGGCTGCGGCGTGAGATCGCGGGAGGTAACCGCGGGTGACACCGTCGAGGTGGCAGCAGTTAGACGAACTCTTCAAAGCGGCGCTCGAGCGCGCGCCCGACGAGCGTGCCGCTTTCCTCCGCCGAACTTGCGCCCGCGACGAAGCGCTGCTCCGGGAGATGGAGTCTCTCCTCTGCTCTTACGAGCAAGGCGGTAGTTTCATGGAGACTCCCGCCGTGGCGGCCGCAGCGCACTCGCTGCTGGGAGACGAGGGCGAGTCGCTCGTGGGCCAATCGATCGGACACTATCGAGTGATTCGGCTCCTCGGAGAGGGAGGTATGGGGCAGGCGTACCTTGCTGAGGACACGAAGCTCGGGCGCCACGTGGCGCTGAAGTTGCTGCCCCATCACTTGAGTCGATCAGCTGACCGCCTGCGCCGCTTCACGCAGGAGGCCCGCGCCGCATCATCATTCAATTACCCGAACGTCTGCGCGATATATGAGGTAGGGGAGACCTCAGAGGGATCTCCATACATCGTGATGGAGTTCGTCGAGGGCGTGACGCTACGCCAGCATTTGGGCCAGAAGCAGATGGCGCTAAGCGAAGCGCTCGACATTTCGATCCAGATCGCTTCCGCCCTCGCGGCGGCTCACGACGTGGGCGTCATCCACAGGGACGTTAAGCCCGACAACGTCATGCTACGCCCGGACGGCCTGGTTAAGGTTTTAGACTTCGGGCTTGCGAAGCTCGCCGAGCAACAGCCTGCCGTCGATTTAGCTATGCCCGCGCAGCGGCACGTGCGCACGGAGCCTGGGATGGTGATGGGCACTGTTAACTACATGTCGCCGGAGCAGGCGCGCGGGCTTGAGGTGGACCACCGCACCGACATCTGGAGCCTGGGCGTCGTCCTCTACGAAATGATCGCGGGTCGCCTGCCGTTCGAGGGGCCGACAAACAGTGATGTGATCGTGTCCGTCCTCGAACGTGAGCCGCCTCCGCTGTGCGGGCTGGTGGCGCGCGTGCCGGCGGAGTTGCAACGCATCGCCAGCAAGGCGCTCACGAAGGACAGGCAGGGACGATACCAGACGGTGAAGGAACTGCTCATTGATCTGAAAGATCTGCGGTACCGGCTGGAGATCGGAGGCGAACTCGAGCGCCCCGGACCAGCGACAACAAATATCGAGACAGGGGTCGCAACGAGCCGACTTCAAGTGATCACCTCCCGGCTTTTCCGCCAAGCGCCGGCGCATAGCCGGCGAGTCGTTCTCGCCGCGTCTTTCGTCATCGCCCTGATGATAGTCGGCTTCGGCTTGTACAAGCTGCGCGGCGCGGGTGACTTCAAGCCTGTAGCAGCCGCATGGAAGATCATCCCGCTCACGAGTTTCCCCGGTGTCAAAGGCGATCCCGCCTTCTCCCCCGACGGTCGCCAGATCGCTTTCGCCTGGATGGGCGTCAGCAATGACAACGCTGACATCTACGTCAAGGTCATTGGCGAAGGAATGCCGCGGCGCCTCACGATGGATGCGGGTCGCGATGCCAGCCCCACCTGGTCGCCCGACGGGCGACACGTCGCATTCATTCGTTATTCCCCGGATGGCAACAGCCTGATGACGGTCCCGTCCCTCGGCGGAGCGGAGCGCAAGCTCGCTAGCCTGACGACCACTGCTGGGGCATATTTGTCCACAGCATGGTCGATCGACGGTAAAGAACTGGCGATCACGGACTCCGATCTGCCGAACGGTCCGATGTCGATCTTCCTCATCTCTTTAGAGACGGGCGAAAGGCGCAGGCTGACAACATCTCCCCCACAGTCGGGGGGCGATTTCTCGCCTCACTTCTCCCCGGACGGGCGGTGGGTGGCGTTCACTAGATCCCGCAGCACCGCCGTAGACGACATCTACGTAGTGCCTACCGCCGGTGGAGAACCTCGCCTCGTGACGAGGGACGGGCGTGAGACCAGTACGAGCGGCCTCGACTGGACGGCCGACGGACGCGAGATCATTTTCTCGTCGCGGCTCAGCCACGGCTTGTTTAGAGTCCCGGTCACGGGAGGCACGCCGGAGCAGTTGCCGGGGATCGGCGAGAACTCCTGGGCACCGGCCATCTCCCGCCGGGGAGATTCCCTGACTTATCTCTATCGGAAACTGGATGACAACATCTGGCGCGCGCCGGGTCCAAAGGCGGCGAACAGAGATTCCTCGCCGAAACAACTGATCGCTTCGACAAGGCGCGAGGGGTCGCCCCGCTACTCGCCGGACGGTAAGCGCATCGCCTTCGCCTCGAGCCGCTCCGGCAACATCGAAATCTGGACGTGCGACGCCGAAGGTGGGAGCCTCGCCCAGTTAACCCACTTCGAACAAGGGCAGAGCGGCTCGCCGCGCTGGTCCCCCGACGGTCAACAGATCGCCTTCGACGCGCGTCCGGCCGACCACAGCGACATCTACGTCGTCGCCGCGGGCGGCGGCGCACCGCGCCGCCTCACGTCGGAGCGGTCTGCGGACATCATGCCCGTGTGGTCTGCGGACGGGCGCTGGGTCTACTTCAGCTCGGATCGCGGCGGCGATTGGCAGATCTGGAGGATGCCCGTCGGGGGCGGTGAGGCGGTGCAGGTGACGAAGGGCGGCGGCTTCGGGACGCTCGCGGCGACGGACGAGTTTCTCTATTACAGTCGGCGCAACGCGCTGCCCACGGACAGAAGCGACTCGAGCAAAAGCGCTTGGGCCGGCGCCTGGAGAATTCCCGTCGCGGGGGGCGAGGAAGAGCGCGTCTTCGACGAAGGAACGATCGGCACGATGTTCGTCACCCCTGAAGGCGTCTGCTTTTTCGATCCCACACTCTCGCCGGCGCCGGCCGTCAAATTCTTCAACTTCGCCAGCCGCCAGGTGACCACCCTCGTAACGCTTGACCCGGCGAAATCCTTCGCGGCGCTGGGCTCCAGGATAGCCGTCTCGCCCGACGGGCAATGGGTGCTCTACTCGCAAATTGATCAGAACGACTACGAGATCATGCTCGTGGAAAATTTCAGATAACACAAAGGGCTGCCCCTGCGTGGCGATCCGGGGTTTCCATCGAACGCATTCGCTACCTGGCGGCGTTTTCTCTAGGCATTAAGTACGACAAAGCTGAATCGAACCCTTGCTCAAAGGTGGA
>DAIOGT010000038.1:27030-31796 GCA_036745095.1 Pyrinomonadaceae bacterium | reverse complement strand
CGTGTCCCCGATCAATTTGAAGAGGCACTCAAGGCGGGCAAGGAATCGAACTGGTACGACGACGCGCTCTTTCACTATGCCGAGTGGATGAATAGCTACGGCACGATCCGCCCTCTCGAGGACGGACAGGTTCAGGAACAGCCCGATCATCAGAAAGCACTCGAGCTCTATCGCCGCTTGATCCGTGAGTTTTCCAAGGGCGAGACTCGCTACTACGATCAGGCCCAGCAACAGATCAAAAACATCACTCAGCCATCGATCTCAATCGGCGTCTCGAACATTTTTCTTCCTGATTCAGAGATTCAGTTTGCCCTCAATACTCGCAATGTCCCGCACGTCGATTTGGCGCTGTATAAAATCGACATGACGCGTGACGTGCGTTTCATCAGCGAGGTGGATGCCGACGAAGGCGAAGGCGATTCGGCAACATGGCTCCAGCGAATCACGACCGCCGGTCGTGCGCCGGTCAAGACGTGGACCAAAAACATAAACGACAGCGAATCACATAAACCTTACGCGGAACAGAGCCGCATCGACGGCAAGTTGCCGGTTGGTGCATATTTGCTCGAAGCCAAAAGCGGTTCACTTTCAGCGCGCGAGATCGTTCTCGTTTCGGATGCGACGCTGGTTCTCAAGTCATCGACGAACCAGGCGCTCGTCTATTTCACAAACGCCATCACCAGTGCGCCCATCGCGAACGCAAGCATCGCACTTTGGGAGAGCTACCACGTGAACAACGGTTGGCGCTGGCGTCGTCTGCGTCAATCGACTGACGCTAATGGACTCGCGCTCTTCTCACTACGCGGCAGGTCTGGGTCTCGCAACCTCTTTGCGACGGCTGCAATCAACGATCGTCAGGCATTTGCCGGCGGTTACGCTTACGGCGGATCTCAAAACGACGGCTGGCGCATCTACGCATTCACCGATCGTCCTGCGTATCGTCCAAAGGAAACGATGCAGTGGAAATTCATCGCGAGGCAAGCGAATGGCGGAGTCTATTCCACACCTGCAAATCAGATCGTCGAGTATCTGATTAACGATCCGCGCGGCACGAAAGTCAGTGAGGGCAAAGTCACATTGAATGCGTTCGGCAGTGCCTGGGGATCGCTCGAGTTGGGTGAACAACTCCCGCTCGGAGAATACACGATTCAATTCTGGGCGCAGGGTCGCACGCAACACATCGGGACTGCAAAACTCTTTCGGCTCGAAGAATACAAGCTGCCCGAGTTCAAAGTTCAGGTGAAAACTCCCGAGCAGGACGGCCGAAAGAAAGCTTTTCGCGTGGGTGAGAAAGTCGAAGTCGACATCCAGGCTGATTACTATTTTGGCGGTCCGGTCGGCAACGCAACCGTCGAAGTGGTTGTTTACCAGCTTCCTTTTCATCACTACTGGTTCCCGCGTCGTGATTATCCGTGGTACTACGACGATATTGCGCTTCAACACCGCAACTACTACGGCGGCCAGGGTTCAGTCGTGAAACGCGAGACGCTCAAGACCGATGCGACCGGAAAAGCAAAGCTGACGTTTGACACGCCGAACGAAAACTATGGCCAGGATTACGAGTTTCGCGTTGAAGCGCGCGTCGTTGATTCGTCTCGGCGCGAGATCGTTTCCAGCGACCGTGTGCGCGTGACGCGCCAGCGTTACTACGTGTACCCACGTCCGGAGCGAAACATTTATCGTCCAAAAGATAAAGTCACGGTCGATATCAAGGCGCTGGATGCGAATGAGCAGCCGATCCAAACCGAAGGCACGATAAAAGTCACGCGCGATTACTGGTGGGAAGTTTGGATCGATCCGCGCGGCCGCGAAGTAAAAGGCGAGGAATTACGACAGTTGCAACAGCGATCGGATCTGTTTCCTCCGCTGACTACGCGCGGACAGGGTCGTTGGCGATTGAAGTTTCGTGGTTATCAGCGCGACGAGATCCTCACGCAAATAGTGAAGACGGACAACAACGGTGTGGCCCAACTAAACTTCACACCCGAGCGCGAAGGCTACTATCGCGTCGCATGGCAGAGTAGCCAGGGCGCTGATGTGAAGCGCGATCGCTTTTTGCCGCCCATCAAAGCGGAAACCTCTGTTTTTGTCGCGACCAACACGACAACCGATCTCGGTTATCGACATGGCGGTCTCGAGATCGTTGTCGACAAAGATACTTTCCGCGCGGGGCAGACTGCGCCCGTGATGATCTCTGTTCCCGTTCCTGATCGTTATGTGTTGTTTAGTGTCGAGGGAGAAGACCTGCTGAGTTATCACGTGGTCCACGTCACCGGCAACACGAAGCTGATTGAAGTCCCGATTGAAGAGAAGCACGTTCCGAACATCTATCTCAGCGCAGTGATGATCAGCAATGCCGATTTGTATTCGGATACGAAGCAGGTTGTTGTGCCGCCCGTGGAGCGTTTCTTAAACGTCGCTGTGAAGGCCGATCGCGAGCAGTATCAGCCACGAGAAGAAGGCACTTTAGCGATCAGTGCAAAAGATGTTCACGGCCGTCCGGTTGCTGCTGAGATTGCTTTGGGACTGGTTGACGAATCGGTGAAGTACATTCAACAGGACTACGCGGGCGATCCGCGTCAGTTCTATTACGGTCAAAAGCGCGCCCACACAGTGCAGACACAAACGACGCTGAACCAGAAGAGTTACGCGCGACTCGTGGAAGTTGCGGAAGGTGAACTGCGCGATCGGAAAGATAGCGCTGAAGAAGACGTGATGCGTGTGCAGAGCAAAGACGAATTTCGCGCTGAGGGTGCTGGCGCCGGGGTGGGCGTTAATCGTGGGTTTAAAAGACCCCCGAAGTCCGTTTCGAATTTTGTGCTTGAAGGCGCCGTTTCGAGCGTCAATGTCTTACCGGTCCAGGCCCGTTACGCACAACTTGCGGACGGCCTTACTGCGGCTTCTATGAATGCCGCGCAGGAACCAGTCGTAGTGCGAAGCGACTTTCGTTCTACCATCCTTTGGCTGCCCGACGTGAAGACGGATGCTGACGGCACCGCGACCGTGAAGGTCAAGTACCCTGATTCGTTAACGACATGGTCGGCCACCGCACGCGTCGCCACTACGGGCAATCAATTCGGCATCGGCAATTCATCCACACGAACGAAGCAACCGCTGATCGTTCGACTTCAGGCGCCTCGGTTCTTCGTGGTTGGCGATCAGGTCACTTTGTCGGGTGTCATCAATAACAACACCGACGAAGCGATGATGGTGAATCCCGAATTGAATGTTGATGGTCTAACCGTCGCCGGTTTGCTCGTCAATGGCCGGCCCGAGACGACTCCTCAAGCGCCAATCACGGTCAAGGCAAACAGTGAAACACGCGTCGATTGGCTTGTCGAAGTTCATCATGCGAGCGAGGCGCGGGTTAAAGTCCAGGCGCGCAGTGCGAGGTATGCCGATGCGATGGAGAAGAAGTTCACGATCTTCGAGCACGGCATCGAAAAGTTTGTATCGAGATCGGGGAAGATGCGTGGCGCCAGTGTTTCGATCAAGCTCGACATTCCAAAAGAACGTCGCGCTGATTCGACACAGCTTACGGTTCAGATCGCGCCCAGCATGGCGACGACGATGCTCGACGCGCTGCCATACCTGATCGATTACCCGTACGGCTGCACTGAACAGACGATGAGCCGGTTTCTACCGGCTGTGATCACTGCGAAGACGCTTCGCGATCTCGGTCTGAAGCCGGAGACTGCGATGCACAAGATCTTTGGCGGCATCGAGGAATCGAGTGCTTCAGCAACTCATCCCAAAGGCCGCAGAGATTTGAAAGAGCTCGAAGCGATTACGAAGCAGGGTCTGGAGCGTCTCTACGACTTTCAACACGCCGACGGTGGTTGGGGCTGGTGGAAAGACGGCGAAAGCGATCACTTCATGACTGCCTACGTAATTTGGGGCATGAGTCTGGCTCGACAAGCCGGAGTCGACGTGAAGTCAGACGTCCTCACCCGTGCCGCAGCGTTTCTCGACAAGGAGCTTGTTGAGGAAGAGACGAATTACGATTCACAAGCGTGGATGCTGCACTCCCTGGCCGTCTATCACGCGATGAGCAAACAGTCCGGAGTCAGCCAGTTTCAAACTACGGCTTTCGTAAATCTCTGGAATAACCGCGACAAGTTGAATGCCTACACGCGAGCGTTAGTCGCGCTCGCGGCCCACAATTATGGCTATCGAGATCAAGCGAAGACGTTAATCGTTAACCTCGAAAACGGCGTGAAGATAGACTCGCAGCCCGACACTTCGGTCGTGCAACGCGGCGCGCAGTCATCCGATCCTTCCGTGATCGCAACGGCGCACTGGGGCGAAGATGGAGTTTACTGGCGCTGGTCTGACGGTGGCGTCGAGGCGACGTCATTTGCTTTGCGCGCGCTGCTGGCGATCGATCCTCAGAACAAACTGATCGAGCCTGTGACAAACTGGCTGGTGAAGAACCGCCGTGGCGCCCAGTGGAGCAACACGCGCGATACGGCGATCGTCGTTCTGACCTTGAACGACTACTTGCGCGTTAGTGGTGAAGTGCAGCCGTCGATGAATTATCAGTTGCTCGTCAATGGAACGTCCGTCGCGACTAAACAGATCACGGCTGACGACGCGCTCAGCGCGCCGAGCAAATTTGCGATTTCACGAGAACTGCTTCGTGACGGCGAAAACGAGATCAGCATCGTCCGCCAGAGCGGGAGTGGACCACTCTACTTTTCCGCGGCGGCGGAGTTCTTCAGTTTGGAAGAGCCTTTGAAGCCCGCCGGGAATGAGATCTTCGTGCG
>DAIOGT010000038.1:7701-26930 GCA_036745095.1 Pyrinomonadaceae bacterium | reverse complement strand
AGTTCTTCAGTTTGGAAGAGCCTTTGAAGCCCGCCGGGAATGAGATCTTCGTGCGCCGGCAGTATTTCAAGCTCTTGAACTATCCGACACTGTTGAAGGGGTTCGTTGCGGAGAGAGTGCCGTTGAATGATGGTGAAACGGTGAAGAGCGGTGATCGGATTGAAGTGGTTCTCACAGTTGAAGCAAAGAACCACTATGAGTATCTGTTGTTTGAAGATCTGAAACCGGCAGGTTTGGAAGCGACGCAGGTGCGCAGCGGCGAGAGTCTCTACGTGCGCGAGCTGAAATCAGGCGGTGGATTTACCGGACGGCAACGTTGGGTTTATCAGGAGCTGCGCGATCGAAAGGTGGCCCTGTTTATCGATAAACTGCCGGAAGGTATTTGGCAGCTCAGTTACGAGATGCGAGCCGAGGTACCGGGTGCGTTCCATGCTCTCCCGGTCCTGGGCCATGCGATGTACGTACCTGAGATCCGCACCAACGGCGCTGAGACTCGGGTACGTGTGGTCGATTAAGATCCGTGTAACTGATGTTACCGGATTTCATCCAGCCGGGCCTTTGCCTCCTGGATCATCGCTCTTACCTTAGCGAGATCGTCCAGTGAAATTGGAGCGGTCGCGCGATCGCAGATGCCTGTTGTCAGCAGGGCCGCGGTGCCGCTGCGCGTTTGGCGAAACACAGCGATCTCAAAATCGCCCTGTGTTTTGTAACGCGCTTCGAACCCGACGAGTTTGGTTGCCGTCTCGTCCGTGCGCGAGATCGCGTCGATCGCATTCAGCAACGGATCGATCTCCTCGTAATCTACAAATGCTCGATTGTCGTTTATACGTTCGCCGCCGCTTTCTCTCAAAACAACGACGAGACCTTTTGCGCGCGACACATTCCCCATTTCGCGCATCTCCACCGCATCGATACGCACGCCGCGAACTTCAACCGTCGTGATACGTGTAAATCCCTTAATCAAAACGGTGTTGTGCCGGTCTTCGATCGCTTCAAGCTTGGTGCGTGGCTCAAATGGCTCGCAACCCACTTTTCGCCAGAATTCCGGTCCAGGTCTCTGGGCCATTGCTACGCCCGAGCAGAGCAACACTAATGTCGAGAAAAGAATCGTTCTAAGGTACATGGGAAACTCCACGGGAGAGAAGGTTGTTGAGCAGTCTCACTTACAAGTGCGCCGCGAGTTCCAAAAAATATCACGAATTGCTGTTTGTGAGTGACGAAAATCCGTGAAGCCGGTGGTTGTTAACCCGAAAAGCCACAAAAGGCACAAAGGCACAAAATGAAATCCTGTGCTTTTGTGCCTTTTGTGTTGACCCGCCGAGAATCTTTTACTTCGCCATTTGGGTGCGAGCTTTTTCGGTTTTTGCGGCGTCGATGGCAGAGTCTACTTTCTTCACCTCTTCAGGCGGCGGTAGCACGGCCTGCATCCCGAGCGACTCGAGCCACAGTTCTCGCGCCCAGCCTCTGGTGTGATAGTAGTGCTCGTCCTCTTCGTGCTCGACCTCGTTGTAAGCTTCCTTGAGGACCTTAGCGACCTCGCCTTTAACTTTCTTAGACACTTCACCAATCAAATGCCAGTTCTGGTGATCCTTTGTTTCAGCCAAAACAACCGCTTCAGCGGCGACCAACTGCGCTGCGCCTGGTTTACCTTCCGCCAACGCGAGTTCCATCGATTCCACGAGCGCTTCGCCTATGGTGCGCACGACTTTGCGACCCGGTGTTTCCTCGTTCGGATCCAACTCGAGCTTCGTCAGCGCCTTTTCCATAATCGTAACGTGGTTTTTAGTTTGCTCGAGATATTCTTCCCATTCTTCTTTCAGATCATCATTCTCGGCACAACGGAGTGCCGTCGTGTAAATTTGGACTCCGCCGATTTCGGTTTCGAGTGCCTGATATAAGAGTTCTCTTACTTGTTCGTCGTTCATGCCGCCTCCTTGCGTCGTTAGCTCCCGCCGAAGCAAATAGTTTCGGAGTAGATTTAGCAAGTGTCAGGCCATATCGAATGGGACGAAAAACGAAGTGGAAAGTACTGAAGGCGTATTTTAATAAGACAGGATTGCGGCCTTCAGTGATGAACAGGATACATTTATGATTGTGTGGCAGTGAACTGACTGTCACTGCGACATTTGCGTATCTTTGCGTCTTCGCGTGAAATAAGGTCGTGCGAATCGTGGGTTTAATCATCATCGTCCTCGCGTCGCTTGTTACCGCCTTGGCCCAGGATCAACAGGTGCGGCTCGATACTCTGCGTGCCGAGGGATATGAGGCGCTCTATAACCTCGACTATGAGGGCGCGCGCCGCCGCTTTCAGAAGATGATGCAAATCGCACCGGACCACCCGGCGGGCCCGCAGTGTTATGCATCCAGTCTGTGGGTGCAACACTTGAATCAGGCATGGGAACAGAAAGCCACTCTTTACAGTGACAGCGCCTCCAACAACAAGACGCGCGTCGATCGCAAACAGGTAGACGAGTTTCGGCGTTGGACGCGCCAGGCGAAACAACTTTCCGAGGCGCGGCTGCGCAAAGATCCGAAGGACGTTGAGGCACTCTATTTTCTCGGCGCAGCGCAGGGACTCGAAGCCGCGTTCGCGGCCGGCGTCGAACGTAAATTCATGCCGGCATTCCGTTCGGGAACAGATTCAGTGGAACGTCACCGCGCGGTGCTCAAGCTCGCGCCGGAGTTTCACGACGCGGAACTGACGATCGGTTTGCTGAACTACGTCGTTGGCTCGCTGCCCTTACCGGCAAAGATGCTCGCCGCGTCGATGGGAGTGCGTGGATCGAAGAAACGCGGACTCGAAGCTCTCGAACGTGTCGCAACGAAAGGCAAGTGGGCGCGTGATATGGCGCGCATGATGCTATTCGATCTCTACAAACGTGAGAAACGCTTTGAGGATGCGGCGAAAATCGCCCGTGAGTTGGCCGAGAAGTACCCTCGAAATAATCTTTTTAAACTCCAACTAGCCGACGCGCTTAAACACAGATGACGCGGATATTCTGTGGCTAATTCGTCGTGAGTAGTGATACTTTGGGCCTCCATGGCCGACCATTACAATGAAGAATTGCTCGGACTGCTCGACCGGATCAAAGAATTTCTGCGCACGGAAGTTTACCCGCTCGAATCAGACTTCCTGCAACGTCCATTTCGTGAGCTCGCCCCAACGCTGAGCACAAAGCGTGACGAAGTGAAACGGCGTGGCCTTTGGGCGCCACACCTGCCGAGAGAACACGGCGGCCTTGGTCTCACACTTTCGCAGTTTGCACTTGTCAGCGAGGAGCTCGGCCGCACACCGATCGGGCATTACCTCTTCAACTGCCAGGCGCCCGACATCGGCAACATGGAAATCCTGTTGGCCCACGGCACCCCGGAGCAGAAAGAGAAATATTTTGCGCCGCTCGCGCGCGGCGACGTGCGCAGTTGTTTCTCGATGACTGAACCCGAGCATCCCGGATCGAATCCGACGTGGATGAGCACGACGGCTGTAAGAGATGGCGCGGACTATGTCATTAACGGTCACAAGTGGTTCACTTCGTCTTTCGAAGGTGCGAGCTTCGCGATCGTGATGGCGATCACGAATTCAGACGATCCGAACCGCTACAAACGCGCGAGTCAGATCATCGTTCCGATACCCACGCCGGGTTTTAAGTTAGTGCGAAACATCAGCGTGATGGGCGACGAGGGAAGCGATTACGCGAGTCACGCGGAAGTCAGATACGAAAACTGCCGCGTGCCCCACAGCAACGTCCTCGGTAAGGAAGGCGAGGGATTCGCGATCGCGCAGGAGCGACTCGGACCAGGACGAATTCACCACTGCATGCGTTGGATCGGCATTTGCGAGCGCGCGTTTGATCTGATGTGCAGTTATGCCTTGCGGCGTGAGCTGTCGCCGGGTGTGCTGCTGGCGAGTAAACAGAACGTGCAGGAGTGGATCGCGGAGAGCCGGGCTGAGATCAATGCCGCGCGGTTGCTGGTGTTGCAAACTGCGCGTGCCATTGACACGCGTAGCGCCGGCGAGGTGCGAGAAGATATCTCTCTCATTAAGTTTTTTGTTGCGGGCATTTTGCAGAAGGTCCTCGATCGTGCGATTCAGGTGCACGGCGCGCTCGGTCTGACTGATGAGACCCTGCTCTCCTACTGGTATCGCCACGAACGCGGTGCGAGGATTTACGATGGACCAGACGAAGTGCACAAGATGGTCGTCGCGCGTAGTGTTCTGAAGAGATATGGGCGGGATCAAAATGATGTCTCAGGATAGTCCCGCCGCAGTTCGGCAAGGTGAAGAACTGCCGGTCGAACGGCTTTCTGACTACCTGAATGAACATCTGGGATCGCTCCCCGGTCCAATAAATATCGAACAGTTTCCGGCAGGCTTCTCAAATCTCACCTACTTGATCCGTGCCGGCGATCGCGAGCTCGTCCTCCGCCGTCCGCCCATTGGTGCGAAGATCAAGACGGCGCACGACATGAGTCGTGAGTATCGCATCCTCTCGCACCTGCATCCGGTCTACAAAAAGGTGCCCCAGCCGCTCCTCTTCTGCGACGATGAATCGATACTGGGCGCGCCGTTTTACGTGATGGAACGCGTAACCGGAATCATCCTGCGTGCGCAGAAACCAGACAACCTCGAGCTTTCATCCGACGTGATGCGCCGGCTTTCGGAAACATTCGTCGATAATCTCGCCGAGATACATGAAATCGATTACGCGAATGCCGGACTCAGTGATCTGGGATCGCCGCAAGGTTACGTGAAGCGCCAGGTCGAAGGTTGGACCAAACGCTACTACAATGCCCGGACTGACGACGTTGCCTCCATCGACCACCTTGCTGACTGGTTACACCAAAATCTTCCCGCGGACTCCGATCGGCCCGCGTTAATTCACAACGACTATAAGTACGACAACCTCGTCCTCTCTCCCGAAGATCTTGCGCGCGTGATCGCTGTGCTTGATTGGGAGATGGCGACGATTGGCGATCCCCTGATGGATTTCGGAACGAGCCTGGGTTACTGGGTTGAAGTGACGGACCCGGAAGAATGGCAGCGATACGGATTTGGATTAACGAGTCTGCCCGGTAGTTTCACGCGTACTGAGCTCCTCGAGCACTACGCGCGCCGCACTGGCCGTCGCGTCGATGACCCAGTTTTTTATTTTGCGTATGGTTTGTTGAAGATCGCCGTGATCGTGCAGCAGATTTACTTCCGTTATCAGAAAGGTTTGACGCGCGATCCGCGGTTCGCACGGCTCGGAGCGCTCGTCCACGCGTGCGGAGATCTAGCGCAGCGCGCAATTCAGCGCGGCCGCATCGACGCGCTCGGTTGAGTCTCAGGCAAGTCGCAACGGATTTGCTACATCTCTCACACAAAGAACGAACACAGATTCGAAACCATGACGGATCCGTTACAGCTTTCTTCCCGATAGTTCCCCTCCAATTGCCCCTTGGTGCCGTTTTCTTTTTGAGGAGGAAAAATGAAGAAGGCGTTTTTTCTATTGCTCCTTACTCTACTATGCGGCTTCTCGTTCATCGCTCTGGATCGACAAAGCCGCGTTGGAGCACAATCGTCCGCACCCGAGATGACGGATCCAAACCTCGCCGTTCGGACTTCCGTTTCAAATTTAATCACCCCGATAAGCATGGCATTTTTGGGCGCCAACGATTTTTTGGTGCTCGAAAAAAATACCGGACGCGTGCAGCGCGTCGTTAATGGTGCTGTTCAGGGAACAGTGCTCGACCTCGGCGTTAATTTCGCATCCGAGCGTGGCCTCCTGGGTATCGCGCTCCATCCGAATTTCCCATCAAACCCCGGCGTTTATCTGTTCTGGACCTGTCGGAGTACCGGCTTGCCCGCGGATCCGTTCTTCCCCGACGAAACTCGATGTCTCGATGCAAACATGTTCGCGGCAGACACTGACGAGATTCTTCAAGTGCCGTTGCTCGGCAATCGAGTCGATCGCTTTGTATGGACTGGTTCGGCACTAACATTCGATCACAACCTAATCATGTTGCGCGCTTTTCAAAACGACGGCGCGCCAGTGCCTGCAAATCAAGGTGACGAAGAGCAGCCCCCGCGTGGCAACCACGATGGCGGCGTGCTGCGTTTTGGGCCCGACGGCAAACTCTACATTAACTTTGGAGACAACGGCCGGCGTGGGCAGCTCCAAAACCTTCCGTGTGGTCCAACAGCCAACTGCCCTGGACCAGCCCAACCAGACGATCAGTTCGGAGGTCCTGAACCGGACGACGCACACCTGACGGGCGTGATCCTGCGTTTAAATCCCGACGGCACAATTCCTACAGACAATCCGTTTTTCAGTGCCGGCGCCGCGATGGGTGGTGAAGTCGGCGAGAACATTAAAAAGATCTTCGCTTACGGATTGCGCAACGGTTTCGGGATGGACTTCGATCCGATTTCGGGAGATCTGTGGGAGCAGGAGAATGGCGACGACAGTTTCTCCGAACTGAATCGAGTCGAGCCAGGCTTCAACTCGGGTTGGGTGCAGATTATGGGTCCGCCTGAACGTATCGCACAGTACAAGGCCATCGAGACGAGCGGGGATAATGATCCTTGTCTCAACACTCCTTATTTCGGGTTACAGCAACTCCGTTGGCCACCAACTTTAATCGCTGATTCAGCGGGTGATGCGTTGGCGCGTCTATTTGTTTTGCCTGGCTCGCACTATAGCGAGCCGGAGTTTAGCTGGAAATTTGAGCTCGCGCCCGGCGGTATTGGGTTTGTGAGGGGCCGCGCGTTGGGACCGCAGTACGAAGGCGATCTGTTTATGGGTGGCGCGCGACCGTTTCTCGAAGGAGGTCACCTGTTCCACTTCAACTTGACAGGGAACCGGCGCAAGATCGGCGTCGATGATCCACGCCTCGAAGATCGCGTCGCCGATAACCTCTGCAAATTTGATTTGACTGAAAGTGAGAGCCTGCTGATCGGCAGAAACTTCGGCACCGTCACCGACATCGTAACGGGACCGAATGGAAATCTGTTTGTCGTCTCGATCGACAAGAGTTCAGTGTTTGAAATCTTTCGCCGCTAGAAGTTGATCGGACATCATAAGGAGGGAAGAAATATGGCTACTGAATCATCGGAATCAAAAGTCACGACTAATCACGACGAGATTCGTCGTTGGGTAGAGGAAAGGGGAGGGCATCCGGCCCGGGTTAAGGATACAGAGAGCAAGAACAGCCCGGGATTGCTGCGTATCGATTATCCCGGTTATTCGGGCGGCGACTCGCTCGAGGCGATTAGCTGGGACGAATTCTTTACGGGGTTCGATGAGAACAACCTCGCGTTTCTCTACCAGGAGAAAACGAAGGACGGCAAGCAAAGCCGCTTCTCAAAGCTCGTCGATCGGAGCTCGGCTGACGAGCGAGGTCACTAAGATGTTCTAGCCACGGATAACCCGGATTCTTATGAGGATTTTCCGTGTTATCCGTGGCTTTACTCGCTAAGTAAACTCGTATCTTTGCGTTTCAGCGCGGCCACGAGTCGGCTCCACTCGAAACGTCCCTGCGAAAGACGGCTGAAATCGCCCGACTTGTCGGATTCCAGGCCGGTCAACATCTCGTTAGCCTTGCCTGTCGTAATCGCTTTTTGTGCGGCAATAGTTAACGCCTTGAACGCCTCATTTCGCGAGCTCGCCTGCGAACCCTTCACCGCAAACTTCGCACGCTCGTATGGAAACCGGTAATCGCGCGGGTACTGTTTCTCAACCTTCGCGAACGCCTGGAAAACCTTCGGCCGATCGGAAGCACTCGCGGTCATGCGTCTCTCGCGCAGTTTCTTCAGTTCGTCTTCGGGATTAGGAGCGACTTGCTGAGTCGTTGTCTCAGCGGGCGCGTTCCTCGAAACTTCCGTTGTGGTCTCAAGGCTCGGTTGGGCCACGGGCTGCTGCGTTGCGGTCTGGGTTACAGGTTGAGTGGCCTCTGTCGCCGTAGCTAAGGGAGTGTCGGAACGGAACAAACCAAATACGCCGAGTGACAACAGCATGAACGCCACACCGCCAATAGCAAGCAACTTCAGGACTGATCCGCGACTCGTGGAAGGATGTTCCGAAGCGCGTGAGGTGGTCCAGGGTAACATCGTCGAGCGGAGCGGTCGTGCTTCGTGTTGGATCGTGAGCTCGTCGTCTAAATCAAGCTGGGCAGAAGAAAGTATTTGGCGCGGCTTGCGTTCGTTCTCCATCGAATGTCCGCACTTCCAGCAGAAAGCGTATTTCTGTTCGATCAGAGAGCCGCACTCAGAACACGATCTGGCCGTAGGCACTTCTTTCTTCGGCGCGATCACCGGCTCAGGCTCAGGTTCTTCACGTTTCGCCTCCGATAGCTGTGCTTGCGGCTGTGGTTGTCGTAGTTGCGGCCGCGGCTGAGTCAGGTGTGCAACCGCTTTCTTCTTTGGCTGCTCCGGAATCACTTCGAGAATTCCTGTCGCCACCAGGGTCCAGCCGTTAGCAGCCCGTGACACGAAAGCGGGCTGGACGATTTGGATTTCGCCGGCGTCTGGATTCGGGCAGTGATAGTAATCCTGATAGAACTCGTAAAAGTCACGCTTGGCAGCAAACTTTGCCGCTCGCGGCAGCACGATCGGTTGGTCCTGATTAGTGACCACTACAAATTCGCCGTCCTCCACCGGCACGAACGAACCTGTCTCGTAATCAAAAGTGACACTTATCTTGTTTGCTGACTTCGTTCGCTTCAGATAATTAGCGACGGGCGACGGAAATGCAGGTGCAATGTCGAGTCGTTCCTCGCAAATGGGGCACGCGTTCAGACCCGTTACAAACGAAGCGTTCACGACGTCGCAGGTGTGTTCGTGCAAGTCAGCGGATGCTGGCCGCAAGCAGCCGGGGCAGGAAGGTTGTGGCACACCCTCGGCGGTCAGTGTGAAATTCTTGGTTTGGAGTGGCGTGTTCGATTCGAAGCTGATGACGTAGCAGCGATCACACAGGTAAAGCAGCGAGCTTTTGCGGGTGCAAACGGCACAGCGCTCGAGACCGTACTGGTCGAAATCGACGGGGCAGAAGTGTTCGCAATTACAGCAGTATTGCCATTGCAGTTCGACCGGCGACGCGGCCTGGCCCTCGAGGTCGATCTCGCCGAGAAGATGGCCGCGATTTTCACACTTGATGGGACTTTGTCGAGGAGCGAAGAATCCTCTTTTGTGCTCAGGACAGAATACTCTCATTTTCGTAGCTCCCTTCAGAGACGAGTGACCGTTCAAGTTGTACTTGGCACGAAGCATGACATAGTGCTGGGGGAGATACGAAGTTACAGATGAAAATAAACGGGAAGAGGTTTGCGGATTCGTGCATAGATTACGGTCATCCCGTAAATTTTGCAATCCTCTTTTGGCGCGGGGTCCTGGCTCAGATTGAAATCGGTTCGCTGCGCCGCAGGCGTTCGCTGTTTAGGCCCGGTTACGCCGAAGGCGTTCGTTGACGTGAGCTGTTACGCCGCTTGCGGCGTAACGGGGTCCAAAATTAGCGAACGCATATTCAAACTAAACCACTTTTTCGGCGCGGCTACTGCCTGCGGCAAGCCTCGCGCAGGGCGTTGAAGGTTACGACATTGAGGTTTTGTTGCATCTGGTTGGGTTGGTCGCGGACGTAGCGACTCAGAATCGAGGCGAGTTGCTCGTCTGACATCCTCCCGCTACAGGTCTTGAGCCAGTTCAGGTTCTCTTCCGGGGCGCCGAACAAGGGTGCGACCAGCATCCCATTGATCTCGCCCGTGACGTACGCACGCTTCTCGGTATCGCTCATGGCGAGGTAGTCCTTGCCTGTAAAAAAACCGGGACTGATCTTTACTGTCTGTTGGCTCGCGTAAACGTTGACGGCGACAATGAGCGCGATTATTGCGAGAAAGTATTTCATAAAGGGGCCTCCGTGCGCACAGTCTACACACAGTCACTCCCGCCACAAAGCGACGCAAAAAGGCACAAACGCCTTGCTCAAACGTTTGTGCCTTTTGTGCCTCTTGCGGCTAAAACTCTACTTACTGATCGTGCCGCAGGCTATACGAGCGCCTGAATCTCCTGAGGGATCGGTCTTCATGTCGTCCGCTTTCTCGTGAACGATCAACGACGTCCCGCCGTTTGCGTGGAGCGAGTTCGGACCATCGCCCATATTCACGTTCATGGCGGTTATAGTCGCATTCGCAGTTCCTCTACGACTAACCGTGAAGTTGTTCATGTCGCCCGCGTGCGGTCCTTCCGGATTCTTTAGGCCGTGCTTTTTCGACTCTGGGTTGAAATGGTCACCGGCCGACTCGAACCCCGGACCCTCGCATTTCGCGAACTGGTGAAAGTGAATGGCGTGCTGGCCCGGCGGCAGGTTTTTCAGCGCCAGCTTAACTCTCACGCCCTTGCCGGCTTCAGACAACGTCGCCGTGCCGACTGACTCGCCTTTTGCATTCTTTAGTTCAACACTATGACCGGCACTGGTATGTTGACCAGTGTGCTGCGCAGATGCGTATGACAGCAGACCTCCGACGATAATTCCCGCGACGATCCACGCGATAAATTGTTTTCTTATCATTTCTCCCTCCTTGGCTTGAACTTAACTCTTTGCGCTCTCTGGCTTGAGCGGTTTGGTCTTCGGCGCAGTCGAATAATCTGTTCGTCGCCTTCCGAGCACCAGTAATGCAATGATTGCGGAGATCACCAGTAACCACAGCAGGGGACGAACTCCGCCGAATAAACGTCGGCCCCAGCCGTTCGAATAATGCGTGGAAAACTCGGCAGTGCTCGCTGTTAAAGGCGAACCCTCGAGACTAGCTTTCGACTGTTCGATGATTCCACGTAAACCGTCGAGCGCTTTTTTCTCAACCACGCCTCGCTTGAGTTTGCCGAACGGGCCTTCGAGGCCGTCGGCGCGCGATCGATTCTCATAAACGAGATAGGAACTGTTAGCGGCACCGGGAACGTTCACGAAAGCTGTCAAAGCATGAAATGCGTTGAAGTAGTGGTTTGCGTAAATCTGCTTCGACGAGACGAGCACCTGTGGTCCAACATCGCTGCTGCGCTTGAAGATCGAAACATGGTTGACGGCGATTACGGGTTTGAGTCCAAACTTGATCTTGGACCACACAAGAGTGTCTTCCAGTAATTCCAGGCCGCCTGATCTTTTCTCAGCGAGGAAGCCGTTGAGATAGCCATTGGCGGAACTCAGCGAGCGTTGTTCTGCAGCGACGCTGATGCCGTCGCGTTTATCGTTGTACTCGATCAGAGCGGCTTCGCCGCGCGAGCGGTAGTCTGTTACGTAAGCGAGCAGCATCTGTTTGAACAGATTTGTGACTCTTAACTGGTAGTCGGGCGCGGCCCAATCGATCTCTTTGCGAAATCGCTCAATCATCGGCGCCGAGAGTTTCACCTCGCAATGACCGACGACACACTCTTTCAGATCCTCGATGTCCTCTGTTTCGAGTGTTAGCCCTTCGAGGTCAGTAAGCGCGGGTTGACGCCCGAAGCTGCCGATTTCAAGAATGGCACTGTTGTTTTTTCGCGTCATACTGTCGCGATATGACCGCAAAAACTCCTCGGCGTTGGTGTTAACGTTTACGAGACCGCTGACGGCAACTTCGCGCCTGTGCGAGGTTGGAACCAGCCGCACCACCGGCTGATTGAGCTTCAACGCCGCAAAGTCCGGCTCGTCAAAAGCCGCTTTCTCCCGCAGGACGTGCTGAAATTCTGACATAGACGCCTGGGCGAAGGCTGTGCTTGCACCTAAGCAAACGAGGAAGGTACAAAGAAGATATTGTTTACGCGTTAACATACGTCAGCCTTATGACTAGAGTGCACTTCGATGCGCGGGTGAATTCTTTTGTTACGCAAAATACGTGACAACGAAGCCCTTCGCATGAGCCGTGCCAAGTGAGGAATAAGTTGGGGGACGCAACGTATATAGAATAAAGACCGAATTCACGGGAATTCCGTCGAAGAGGGAAGGACTATTTATGGATACTGGAGCAACCTCGGAGCTATCGGCTCTGAAAACCAAACTGCGGGCGACGTGGAGCGCGGGTGACTTCGGACAAATCGCGAAATACTACACGGTTCCGGCCGAAGAGTTTGTAAAACGGCTGGAAATCAAGCCGGAAATGAAGGTTCTCGACGTCGCGTGCGGCACGGGCAACACGGCGTTACCTGCGGCAAGGTTAGGCGCCGTCGTGACCGGTGTCGATATCGCGCCTAATCTGCTCGATCAGGCCCGCGCAAGTGCGAAGGCCGAAGGCCTGGAAATGAAATTCGACGAGGGCGACGCTGAAGCACTGCCATACGGCGATGCGAGTTTCGATGCAGTGGTGACGATGTTTGGGGCGATGTTCGCGCCCCGTCCGGAATTGGTAGCAAGTGAATTGAAACGTGTGTGCCGTCCAGGCGGGATCATAGCCATGGCCAACTGGACGCCCACCGGTTTTATCGGTCAGATGTTCAAGACGATGACGGCTCACGTGCCGCCGCCGGCAGGCATGCCGTCGCCGGTTTTGTGGGGTAAGGAAGAAACCGTTCGCGAGCGTTTCGGCGAGGGCATCTCAAAGCTGGACACAACGCTTCAAAAGATAACCTGGGTTTTTCCTTTCTCTCCCGCTGAAGTCGTTGAGCACTTCCGCATGTATTATGGTCCGACGCAAAAGGCCTTTGGCTTGCTCGACGAAGAGAAGCAGGCGGCGTTGCGGAAAGAGCTGGAACAGCTTTGGGCTACTCACAATCAGGCAACTGACGGCACGACCAAAGTCGACGGTGAATATCTGGAGGTCATCGCCGGGCGGGCGTAGTAAACCCGTCCGGCAGGGAAAGGGAGAAGAGATGTTTCGGAGGTTCTTTGTTCCGGCTGTTTTTAGTTTAACTCTGACATTTCTCTCCCTTGCGGTCGTTTCTGCGCAAACTCCGACGCCGCCATCGCAGCCGCAAACCGGGCCGGGCGGGAGGCAGTACGCGCACGCTGGTGTGACAAAGAACCGCTATGGCACAGGCGGAGAGGAATACTGGATCTTCGAGCCTGATTCGCCGAAACCACGCACTGCGCCAGTAATCATTTTTCTGCACGGATGGGGCGGCATGAACCCGCTGTACTATGGTGCGTGGCTGGACCACCTTGTGAAGCGTGGAAACATCGTGGTCTATCCGCGTTACCAGGCGAGCCTACTCACGCCGATTCGAGAATTCACACCGAATACACTCGCTGCCGTTAAGGATGCTGTTCGTCGCTTGCAAACTGAGCGAGGGCATGTGACTCCCGATTTCACTAAGTTTGCGACCGTGGGCCATTCGTTGGGTGGTTTGCTGGCGGCGAATATCGCGGCCGTCGCAAGTGAATCGAACTTGCCGCGAGTGCGAGCGGTGATGGCTGTCGAGCCGGGCATAACTGAGTCGCCCATAAACGTTCCGCTCGCAGACTTAAAAAAAATTCCGGCTGACACGTTGCTACTGGCTGTTGCAGGAGATCAGGACACGCTTGTCCGCGACGCGGACGCGAAGAGGATCTATTACGAGTCAACGCGTATTCCGGCTGCTAACAAGGACTTCGTCATGCTCGTTTCGGACACACGGGGACAGCCAACGTTACTGGCGAGTCATCGTGCGCCGACGGCAATGGACAAAAGTTACGATAGCGGCGAGGGTGCCAGCGGTGCACCGGCTGGGGGTCCGGACTCAGTCGGAGATACCCGGATATCACGCCGCGTTCGGCCTGAGACCATGATGGTGAACGCCATGGACTACTATGGGACCTGGAAACTCTTCGATGGTCTCTGCGACGCCGCCTTCACGGGCAGGAACCGTGAATACGCGCTCGGCAACACCCCGCAACAACGCTTCATGGGCCTGTGGAGCGACGGCGTCCCGGTCAAAGAATTAAAAGTTACCGACAAACCGTGAAGTCGCCACTTGTGCTGTTTGTGGCAAAACAATCGTGATTGTTAAGCATGATTACTGTGTCATATCGTGCTTATATGAAAATCGCAGGGGGAACAGTATGAGTCGAGTTTCGAAAATGATCGCAGTGTGGGTAGTGACGCTTGTCGCTGCCGTTTCAGTTAATAGCCAGGAAGTTTTAAAAGACGATTCGAAGAATCAGCCTACGCAGCCGGTCGTTGTCGATCAGCAACAAACAACTACGCAGTCGCAAACAACCACGCAGACACAGCAAACAACTACGCAGACCACGCAGACATATGAGTTTCCAACGCATGGTGAGCGGTTCAATCGCTACGTCAAGAGCACTGTTGGCCCATTCCGCCTGGCGTGGAGCGGCGTTTCAGCGGGCATCAATCAATGGCGTGACAGCCCCGAGGAATGGGGACAGGGCATGAAAGGTTACGGTCGCCGGTATGCTTCGTCACTCGGCCAGAATGCGATCCAGCAAACGGTCACCTACGGGCTCGATGAAGCCTTCGGCCTCGACACCGGTTTCAAAAAAAGCAAGCGCGAAGGTTTTGGTGCGCGTCTGAAAGATGCGTTGCTCCAGAACATTACGTCCCGAACAAAAAGCGGTAAGCGCGTTCTATCCGCGCCTCGACTGGTGGGAGTCTATACGGGCGCCATTGTCGCGCGGGAGACCTGGTATCCGGACCGGTACACGTACAAAGATGGCCTTAAAAGCGGGACCACAACGTTACTTACCTCGTTTGGTATAAACGTGATCCGCGAGTTTGTGGTTAGCTGGTAACGATTACCGGCTCCCCGAGACAGTTTTCGGAAGAACCTTTTGAGTTAGTCACGCGGTATTCAGCTCCGCGTCGGGATCACCTCTGCGCGGCTTTTTAATACCTTCGTCACAAAGTTCTTGACTGCTACTGCGGACCGTGCCTATTCTCCGGTCCTCCATCACACCACCGGCAACAATCTCCCCAAGTCCCAGGTATTCGTCTGCCCAAAAGGAGTCAGAAAAATGCGACATGCTCATCTATCGAGATCGTTTGCGTGGGCGGTGCTCATTAGTGCGGTGGCGGTGATGGCCTGCCAACAGGTCGAGTCAAACACTGCAACCGCTTCGACAACGCCCACCGCAACTGCAACCAACGGCAAAATTGCAATCACAACTTCGTCCGAAGAAGCTCGCAAGGAGTTTCTCGCGGGACGCGATCTGTCTGAAAAACTCCGCCTCACCGATTCAATTTCACACTTCGACAAAGCTATCTCACTCGATCCAAACTTCGCACTCGCTGAGCTCTTTCGTGCGAACGTTTCGCCGACCGCGAAAGAGTTTTTCGATCATCTGAAAAAGGCAGTGGCGCTCGCTGATAAAGTGTCCGACGGCGAGCGCATGCTGATCCAGGCTGCTGAAGCGGGCGCCAACGCAAACCCGACGAAGCAGAAAGAGATCCTCGAAAAGCTCGTCGCGGCCTATCCCAACGATGAACGCGCACATTTCACTCTCGGCGGTTACCACTTCGGGCAGCAGGATTTCACACAGGCGATCCATCACTACAAACGAGCGACGGAGCTCGCGCCCGATTACTCAACCGCCTTCAACATTCTCGGTTATGCATACAGGCAGAACGAGGCCTACGGCGACGCCGAGAATGCATTCAAGAAATACATCGAGCTGATCCCGAACGATCCCAACCCGTACGATTCATACGCCGAGTTGTTACTGAAGATGGGCAGATTTGACGAGGCGATCACGCAGTACAACAAAGCCCTCGCGATTAATTCCAACTTCATCAACTCGCATTTCGGTATCGCTGCGGCTTTGGCCTACAAGGGCAAGTCGGCTGAGGCCCAGTCAGAGTTACAAAAGATGGCGGAGAAGGCGCGTACCGATGGTGAGCGCCGTACTGCTATGTTCGGGCAGATGGTGGTTGCGATTGATAGCGGTAAGTTGGACCAGGCGCTTGCGGAAGTCGAGAAGCAATACGCGGTCGCGCAGAAGAACAACGATGCCGCGGCGATGGCCGGAGATCTGCAACTGAAAGCAAACATCCTGCTCGAAATGGGTAAGTATGAAGACGCGCGCAAAGTATTTGACCAGGCACTGAAGACAACGGCGGATTCGGGCCTGTCGCAGCAGGTCAAAGACAACGCCGCAAGAATTAATCGTTACAATCTCGCGCGTGTCGCAATTGCCAAGAAAGATCTCGCCACCGCAAAAACCGAGACTGAAACTTTCCGGAAAGCGGCCGAGGCTGCCAGGAACGCGAATCAATTAAAACAAGCGCACGAGCTCGCCGGACGGATCGCGCTAGTTGAGAAGAACTACGACGCCGCTCTGGCGGAGTTCGCGGAGGCTAACCAGCAGAATCCCGACGTGCTGTACCTGAGAGCTCAGGCTTACAAAGGGAAGGGCGATGCAGCAAACGCGAAAGCGTTCTTCACGAAAGCGGCGAAGTTTAATTCGCTACCGCAATTGAACTATGCGTTCGTGAGAAGTAAGGCCGAGAAAGCGTTGGTGTCTTAACCAGGACAACATCACTCAAATCAATACACTCTTCTCGCGCAGAGATCGTATCTTTGCGCGAGAAACTTTCTGCTGATCGCGTTTCGGCTCTAACGTTTCTCCGCTCTCGATACATCACTCATAGAAAGGACAAAATCAGACTATGAGTACCCAAACGCGCGCAAAGCACGAAACTACCCAGGGGCTTGCCTATCCGCAACAAATGGATACGGAAGCATCAGTTTGCAACGATGAATCAAAGAACGGTCACGTGAAGACATCGAGTGACAGCAACGGACTTATCATCGAGAATCCGGCTTATCCAATGACACCGGATGTCGCCGAGACATTCGACCGTCTCAGAACCGCCCATCTCAACGAACTCGCATTCGCCCAGCAATCTATCGTCACGCCCGAGATGCGGCGTGAGGCGGCAGAAATGCGGGTTCGAGCTCTTCGCACTTTCGGGGGCGATTTGGACACACTGAAAAATGATTTGCGTGACGGCGCACTCCGGCGCAGCGATCAGATTTCAGCAGCAATCAGAGAGCGTAATAGACGTGGAACTCTCGCGATCGCCGATCTGTTTAAGTGGAGCGATCAGCTAGCGGCGCAGCCCAGGCCTATAGATCACTCGTTTTGGTGGGCCCGGACAGACGCCACTGTTGCTCCCGGTATGCGTGCAGATTTCCAGAATGACGGTCTACATTTCCACGGTGTTTGTAAGGTCAACGACTATGACGGCAGCATGGACACGAGTTTTGGGGCGACCGCCAGATTTGCCTTACAACACGATCGCTTCCCGGCGCCGCCGCCGAGCGGAATGTTACGTTCGAGCCCACATGTCGAACTTTTCGGTGGCATTCGCGCCTATGCACCGAATTGGGATTTGATCCAGGGCGACGGCATTGCCGAGTGCAGTCTGTTCGTCAAGCAGAAGCTGTCGCGGTTTGTTCTCGGTGGCGCGCTTACAGTCGCCGAGGCGTCGGCAAGCAATGTCGTTCGCATTCGTTTGAAGAACACCGGCTACGATCGGCTCCTTCCGATGCCCGGCTTCCTGGCGTTGCCGTCGGTGACATACAACCAGAATCAACTCCCTCCCAACGAACTGCTGGCCGAGATCGAGGTTCGCTTCGACATACACCTCAACTGCACCGGCGCGCACGTTATGTGTGACCCGCAGGTCTTGCTCCGCACCTTCCAGTGGGCTCCGACGCCTGCGTAGATCCGTTTACCGGTCGCGCCTTAGGGCTGAGTTACTCACACAACTCAGCCCTAACACGCCGCTTGACTCACTCGGACAATTGAAATTTTGGTTAACGAGCGGGACGTTTGAGTTCTGCCTCGGCGGCGATGTAACCGAAACTGGACCACTGATTTCCCGCCGTAACTTGGCGGAAAAGCTTTTCGGCGTCGGCGCGCTGCCCGTTGTAGAGAAACCAATTCCCGAGGCCATAGCCAAGGGTCGCATTGCTGAGGCTGTCGGAGCGTTGGGTAATCTCCGCCCAGAGTGTTGCCGGATCGAGCTGTCCCTTATAAACACGGATCATCCTGTAGTAATCACCGTTCTCGATGAGATCGAGGTTGTCTTTGATCGGCGCCAACGTTTTGCTCGCTTCTTTTTCACGTCCTAAACGACGCAACGTCATGTAGACCCAATGCGTCGTCGCGATCAGCATGTCAGCGTTTTTCGAAACCTTCTCTGCTTCACGATAAGCACTGAGCGCCCGCTGAAAATCGCCTTTCAGATAATAAGCAAGACCCAGGTGATACCAGATGTTCGATTGCAAGGTGCTCGTGGGAATGTTGCGCGCATTGGGCAGGCCGTCCGGTTCAATCTCATCCGGTTTGCCGGCGATAAGTTTCGACGCTTTCTCGAGATCGGCAATGGCGGCGTCGAAACAACGCAGCGTGATCAAACGATGCCCGCGGTGACGGTAGAACCGCGCGTCCGCAGGAAACTGCTCGATACCTTGCGTATAAATACGAATGGACTCTTTGTAACGCCCGAGGTAGGCGGTGCGGCGGCCGAGCCAAATGACATTATCGGCGGAGCGTGAATTTTTCTCGAAGCGTCCTCGCGCCTCGTTGAGTTTAGCTTCAGACTCACGCTGCGTTTCCGCCGAAAGTTGTGGCTGGATCTCAACCGCCGTTTGCCAGCAATTCGTTTGTGCAGACGCACCTGAACTGAGCAAACACAGCAGAATGGTCACAACGCTGATCCGTTTTGACGAAGTCATCCGTATTAATCAGTGGCCCAACTGACCTCCGTAGAAGCGTTACTTACTTTCGCCGGAGCTCTCACAGCACTGGACGTCATAAACGGTCTCTCAAAAACGCGGAAGAAGATCCAGGCAAACGCGACGGACAACGGCGTCATTATCAGTACTGAGATAGTGAGGATGTGAAGTCGCGTGAAACCGGCCCAGTACCAGTGCATTAGTACAAACGAATGAGTCAGATAAAGCGAGTATGAAATCAGCCCGATCGATGCGAGTGCCGGGATCAGCCGCGGCGTAGCCAGCGACTTCACCCGCCAACGCTGCTCTGCTGCCACTGCATAGTTTACGAGAATAAAAAATCCGACGCCCCACGCCGGGTGCATTATGAGCCAACCGACATCATGGACCACACCCGATTGATCCACGAGCGGTAACAATTGAGCCAACGCCATTGCGCAACCGAGAGCGACAGCGGCCGCTGGAAGTTTGAAGCACCATCGCGGAAGCTTTATTATTCCCAAAGCCGCCTCAACACTTAAAGCACCGAGCGCCCAAATAAACCAATTCGTGGCAGCCGCTTCGGTCACAGGTATGTGTATCCCAACTGACGCGCTCAACGCGCGGC
>DAIOGT010000038.1:4019-7601 GCA_036745095.1 Pyrinomonadaceae bacterium | reverse complement strand
GCAGCCGCTTCGGTCACAGGTATGTGTATCCCAACTGACGCGCTCAACGCGCGGCCCATGATCAGCCAAACAACGCGCGCCGAAAAGCACAACACCAACGTCTTCGTCCAGCCGTAACGAATCCGCAGAAAGAGCAGCAGGAAATACGCGAGATACAGTTGTTCTTCAATCGCTAGCGTCCAGAATGCGCCGTTGATTGTGTAAGTAGTGCGAAGGTCGACGTTGTGCAGCATGAAGAGGTGAAGCAGAACGTCCCAAACGTAAAAGCCTGTGACTTCTACCGGAGTTTTATATGCGAGGTAGCACAGGTACAGCGCGAGCGCGGCGAAATAAGGAGGATACAATCGGCGGACGCGTCGTTTCCAAAACGTGAAGAAGTCAATTACGGGTTTGTGGATACCGGCGGCGCGAGCTTTGGCCCAGAACAGGTGAATGCAAAAACCGGAGATGACGAAGAAGAGATATATTCCGGCGAACGCGAAATGAACTAAGTAACCGGCTATTTGCGGTAACCAGTATTCCCATCCACTAAACGCAGTCTGCGGCGCCACACCGAGCGCGTGATACGTCACCACCGCAAGTGCAGCACCGCCGCGCATGGCGTCGAGCGTAAGCATGCGGCCGACTGTCTTTTCCTGTGGGTAACTGCTCATCGTGCCGACTGGCGTAAATAATATCGTCAGTTCTTTTCTGTGCAACCTCTGTGATCGTGTGGGCGGACAACCGCCGCAAAAAACAGCGGCGCAATGTCATCGTAATTGTATGTTTGTAACGTCACGCAGACATTGCACAAATGTATTGCGGTAACGACCGCCAAGCGCCGGTGCCGCGCTCCGGTGATCGTCGACGAGCTACTCTACTTTGGGTGCCAAGATAATAAGTTGTATGCCGTAACAACCGCGACGCTCGCGGAGGTTTGGCAGAATCGCGGCGCATTCCCGCCTCCGCCGGTGTTTGCGGACGGCGTGATGTATTCGCTCGCGAGTGATGGATATTTGTGGGCTTTGCGCTGACTGGCCAAATCAAAGCGCACGGCGGGAGAGCAGCTTCCAGTAGGACACAGGCAGCAGACGCGCCATTAACGATATGACTTTCGCGTCTGACCCGACCAGTATGCGTGACTGGCGGCGCTCGATGCCGCGGACGATTGTCTCGCCGGCGATCTCGGGAGGCAGTCGTAAAAGCTTCCGGTACTTCGCGCGCCGTCGCTCAATCTCCTCTTCACTGACTCCGGCCGGCACGCGTGCTTTTTCTGCGATGGACGTGGCGACACCCCCGGGATGGACCACGCTCACGCCGATGCCCGACTCTGCAAGCTCGTGACGCAGCGCCTCTGAGAATCCGCGCACCGCAAACTTGCTCGCGGCATACGCTGCCTGCTCCGGCGGCGCCACGAGTCCGTATGCACTCGAGATATTCACCACGCATGCGTCTTCGCTTGCCCGCAACAGTGGCAGGAATGCGCGCGTCATGCGTACGACGCCCCAGAAATTGATCTCGAAGAGCCACTCAAAGTCTTCGTCGGCCACCTGCTCGAACAAGCCGCCGACCGCTACACCCGCATTATTGACGAGCACATCAACGCCGGCGTGCTCGGCCGCGACAATATCCGGGAACTGAGCCACTGCTAAGCGATCGGCGACGTCGAGAAGGTGTCGAGATACGTTCACGCCGTTCTCTCGAATCATCTCCGCTGTGCCGGCCAGTCCGACTTCGTCGATGTCGGCAAGTGCGACGTTACAGCCGCGCCGCGCTAACGACACGGCGATGGCGCGGCCGATGCCGCTCGCGGCACCCGTAACCACGGCCACTCGCCCGTCGAGACGCATGCGCTCAGCCACTGGCCACCGCCCCAACACCGGCGCGGTGAGCGACGGGCGCTGCCTTAAACTCCATCGTGCCGTCTTCAACGCGTCCGTATCGCATCATCGAAAGGTCTCTCAGGTAATTCTGATGCAGGCGCCATGGCATCTTCGTTCCCTGACGCGGAAGCGTGTCGAGCGCGCGCAGGACGTATCCCGAGTTGAAGTCGATCACGGGCTCCTGTTCGATGTCCGGGTCGTTAATGCGCGGTGTGCAAACGGCGTAACCGTGTTGGTCCATGTGGTTCAGCAGCCTGCAAACGTATCCGGCCGTCAGATCGCACTTCAAGGTCCATGAAGCGTTCGTGTAGCCGACGGCGAAGGCGAGATTGGGTACGTCGCTGAACATCATCCCTTTGTAGACGAGCGTCTCGGGCAGATGAACAGGCGCGCCGTCCACGACGAGTTGCATACCGCTGAACAACTTCAACACGAGACCTGTCGCCGTCACGATTATGTCGGCGTCGAGTCGTTCGCCCGACTTGAGCAGTAGACCGTCTTCGGTGAAAGTCTCGATGTGATCGGTCACGACTGACACGCGACCCGCGCGGATTTCGCGGAAGAGATCCGAATCGGGCACGAGGCACAGACGCTGGTCCCACGGGTTGTACGGCGGTGTGAAATGCTTAGGATCGTATTTCTCGCCCAGCTCGTTGCGCACACCTCTGGCCACGAACCACTTGAAAAGGTCGGGCCGGTTTCGCGCGATTTTGTAGAAGAATGTTGTCGCGAGGACATTCTTCCAGCGAGCGATTACATAAGCTGCACGATCGGGAAGTAGACGTCGCAGCCAGTTTGCGACTTTGTCTTCAGCGGGGCGCGAAACGATGTAAGTCGGCGAGCGCTGCAGCATCGTGACGTGGGCCGCACGTTGGGCCATCGCGGGCACGAGTGTAACGGCTGTGGCTCCGCTGCCGATCACGACGACGCGCTTGCCCGTGTAATCGAGATCTTCAGGCCACTTCTGCGGATGGACTATAGTTCCGCGAAACTGCGCGACGCCCGGCCAGTCAGGCGTGTAGCCGTTTTTGTAGTCGTAGTAGCCGGTGCAGAGATAGAGGAAGTTGCACGTGAGCTGGACCATCCGGTTGTCTGGTCCGGTTTCAGCCTCAACCGTCCACCGCGCGTCGTCCGTCGACCATGACGCCCGCCGCACGCGATGGTTGTAGCGGATCGTCTTTTGAATGTCGTACTCGGCGGCAGTCTCGCGAATGTAGCTAAGGATTGAAGGGCCGTCCGCAAGGGCCTTGTTGTCACGCCACGGGCGGAAGCGATAGCCGAGCGTGTACATATCGGAGTCGGAGCGGACGCCCGGGTATCGAAACAGATCCCACGTTCCACCCATTCGCTCGCGGCCTTCGAGTACGGCGAAGCTCTTCGTCGGGCTTTCCATTTTCAGGTGGCAGGCTCCGCCAATCCCTGACAGCCCTGCGCCTACAATAATTACGTCCAGGTGCTCCACAGTTCGCGAAACTACCCGCGCGCGGCGGCAGTGTCAACCAGCCTATCCGCCATAAAGAGGCACAGTGGCGAAATGGTTTGGCTAAATCACTTGTGCATCTTGTGCTTTTTTGTGGCTTACTAGAAAGACCGATTTTTGGAGGTAGTCTATGACGTTATTCGATCTTTTGATCTTGCTGCTGGTGGCGGGGATCTGTGGGGCGCTGGGGCAGGCGATTACAGGGTTCTCTCGCGGTGGCTGCCTGGTGTCGATCGCGCT
>DAIOGT010000038.1:0-3919 GCA_036745095.1 Pyrinomonadaceae bacterium | reverse complement strand
TGGGGCAGGCGATTACAGGGTTCTCTCGCGGTGGCTGCCTGGTGTCGATCGCGCTGGGTTTTGTAGGTGCAGTCGTGGGAATGTGGCTCGCTCGTGCGATGGGTCTGCCGGAGCTGTTTGCTGTCCGCATCGGCACGACAAACTTCCCGATCGTATGGTCCATCATCGGCTCGGCGCTGTTTGTCGCAGTCATCGCCTTATTAACCAGGCGGCGTTACTGAACACAGTCACGGCGCAACGACAACAGAAAGATTTGAAAATGTGATGACGTCATGCACGCGCGAGCACTTCGCGGTAAACGCGCTCTGTGTCGGTCGCCATTCGCATGAGCGAGTAGCGCTCTCGCGCGACCAGCTCCGCCTTGCTCCCGAGGCGTGAACGCTCAGAAGGATCGTCAAGTAGATCATTGATCGCTTTGGCTAATGACTCTGGCTCGCCCGCGGGCACGAGTTTCCCTGTGACCCCATCCTCAATGATTTCCAACGCTCCCTCGGATGCGGCTGCAACGACCGGTAGCCCCGCCGCCATTGCCTCTACAATCGACAAGCCGAAAGGCTCGGAGCGGGCCGCAGACACAAACAAGGTAAGTGACGAGAGCACACTCGGAATGTCATCGTGCCAGCCTGGCATCGCGACGCTTTCGGTCAGACCGAGTTCGGCTATTAAACTTTCCAGAAACTTTCGATAGCCCATCTGAGGAGACTTATCTTCACCGATGATAACGAACTGCACTCCGGGACGGTGTGCGATGATCAACGCGGCGGCGCGCAAAAAAATGTCGTGACCCTTGATCGGAGCGAGGTGGCCCACCGTTCCCACAAGCACGGGTAAGTCGCCGCTGCGGCGAGCCGGTTGAATGAAACGGTCGGTGTCGATACCGTTGTGGACCACGCTTATCCTTAAAGACTCAATCACGCCATTGCGTCGCAGGCTTTCAGCGACAGCTTGAGAGACAGCGATCACGCGGCTGGTGTCCTTTAGAAGTTGTCTGTTAATTCGGCGCAACGGGAAGAGCGCGTGGCGGGTGAGTACGAGCCGGCTGCGCGATGCTAATCTCAGCGCCAGCGCCGTCAGGTGATAATCCCTGGCGGCGTGCGCGTGAACTATCTCAATACCGTGGGTACGTGCAAACGCCGCGAGGGCTGTCACGTTCTTCAAATAGTTGAGCCGGCTCAGCGCGAAGGTGCGTCCTTCGGGCAGGAACGACAGTTTGTCCCAAAGAGGGGAGCCGGGGACGGACGCGACGTAAACTTCATGTCCGAGATCCGTCAACGCGTGAGAAAGGTCTACTAAATGACGTTCGCCGCCGCCAAACGTGGTCACTGAGCAGACCTGTAAGATCCTCATATCACGAAACCGCCTTCGGGCAGGGCGCGCTCATGTCGTCCCGAGAGCATGGCAATCGCGATGCGAATCGCGTCAATTAAATTTACTAGCAACTCAGTAATAAGTGATTGTTCGAACGTGAACACTCGGAGGATTGAGCTGCCGCAGCTGTTCAGTCACTACCCCCCTGGACATTGTTCGCTTGGTCCAATTGCCGTTTGAGTCAAAATCGTAGGTATAAGAAACCTTCGAGCTCACGGAGCCATCACGTCCAAAATCAGTGCGCTCGATGACATTGCCTTTATCATCGAGCATGTAAAGATGCCGCCACATCAGCTCGCCGTTTCCTGAGTAGACCAATTCCTCCTTTTGGTTCCCTTCATATTTGTAAACAGAACGCTGCCTGAGATCGCCGTTGCTTGAGTAGTCTGTCTTTTCAATCAAACGCTTTTTCTCGTCGTATTTAAAGGTGAACCTTTGCTGGTACCGACTGTCCATCTCTTTGTTTGAAGGTGCGTATCCGCCGCCGCCACTCCCAACCGGAAGGCCGTATTCGCGCTGGATGTATTTGGACGCGGAAACTCTGCTGCCGTCTATGTAACCGTAAACCGTAATCAGGATGAGGTTATCTTTGAAATCATATGACTCAGTTCGGACCTTATTACGCTTCTCGTTATAAGTCGTCAGCCACGATCGTGTTCCGCCCTGCGTCAATGGCTTTTCAGAGGCGTACTGGATTTCGGTGCGAACACTCTTTACAGGGCCGCGCAGTCCTTCGTCGTCTGCATCGGTTCCGGCGCGCGGCGCCTCCGGTGTTTGCGGCAATGGACCAGGCGGAGTTTTGAGGGCCTCTTCCGTTATTTCAGCGTCACTCAACAGCTTAAAACTATCGAGCACGCCGACAGCGGCGCTTTGATCTCGCTGACTGTTCGACAGCACGGCAACCGTTTCGTAGATTCGCCGGGAAACTAAGTACGTTCGTTGAACAAACGAGCCTGTGAACACGTCGGCGCGCTGTTCAATTCCCGGATGTTTGTCGAATGTGATCTTTTTGGCTGTAGCGATCTTGCCACCATGTGACAGAGCAAGTTTTGTGAAGCGCTCCGTGGCCGAGTCGAAGAATTGTTTGACAGCATCAGGGTCAGTGATAGGTTGAGGCGTGTCAGCATAGCCAACAGCAAAGGTCGCTTCTTTGGTCCGCCACTCGTGAAGATCTCCATAGGCGTTGCCCGAGGGTGTGGGGATAGATAGCTTCCTGGAACTCGATTGATTTGGAAGTGAGATAGAGAAGCGGCCTTCAAGTGAAACAAACCTGCGCTCATCTCTCGAGCGCGACTCTTGCCGACCAGGTGAGACTATCGCAATACTGAGCGCGGCGATTAGAGCTAAGCGTGTCAATTGAAACCCCCATGGAAAATTTTCGGCAGAAAGCTAACACAGTGTCGTGTTGTCGGCAATTCAGAATGGCGGGCGATGATCACGAAGTTGACGATATGTGCTGTTCGGGCCATCGGAACGATTGCGGCCTTCTTCGATTTGCCTGACGTTAACACCTATTGTAAAAGGCACAGTAACAATTCCACATGAAGATCTGGCGATATCAGGTTTCCGATAGTCTGGCAATCGATGCTCCAGTCGAGCAGGTGTACGCATGCGCCTCCAACCCAGAAACGGTTCCTGCGTACGCCCCTGAGATCGTTCGAATCGAAATCGTCAGAAGATTGAGTGAGCACCGGGTCCTGGTGAAAAGCTACCTGAAAGTGGCCCTCCTAACACATGCGTTTTTATATCAGTTTCACTATCGGCCACCGGCGCACTACAGCGGGGTGCAGCAAGGCAGCGGTCTCTTGCGCGGATATTTCAGGCTGAGCTTTGCATCCTGTGGGACGGGAACAACGGTTTCCCACACTGAGGGGATTCTAAGCCGCGTTCCATTTGTGGCCTGGGTGATCGGTTTTATCTACTTCCGCATCGTGACACCTCGCGGTATCCGTGATGAACTGGAGAGATTGAAAAGTCTGGTAGAGAAACGTTTTGTGTCCGATAGTTTAGCAACCAAAAAGGAAGAGAGCGGCCACGAAACCGTGCAACTACAAAACCAAAATGAGAGACTGAGCGTGAGCGGTAACTATGCAGATAATTAAGTTGATGGCAGGCATCATCCTTTTAGGGGGCGCGGCATGGGCCACGCTTAGGACCTATAAAGCGCGTGGGAAATCGTCGTGGATGATTCTCATGTTCGCGGTTTTTCTCGTAGCCATGGGGCTGTATTTCGTGGTCGATGTCATCGCCGTGTGGGTGCGGGACTTCAGGGTAGGCTCAGAATGGATCCGATAAACTCTATCATGCTCATAAACGCGATACGACGCTCGTAATCTTGATGGCAGTGCTCCTCTTGTCGGCCCTTGAGACGCCCGCGCAGGATAAGAGTTGCGCCACCCAAACGCGGTTTCAGTGACTGACTTCGCACAAACTGCCGAGGGCGTTGTTTACAAATCGACGTCCGCTAAACCCGCGAGCGCTTCGCCGCAACCTTCCGTAGTCTTTCCACCAAATTCGAAGATGCCACGGGCTCGCCCCGTGGAGCTTCACG
>DAIOGT010000037.1:0-32024 GCA_036745095.1 Pyrinomonadaceae bacterium | reverse complement strand
ACGACCCAAACCTGATTGTCGGTTTTGAAACAGCCGACGACGCAGGTGTATACCGTCTGCGAGACGACCTCGCACTCGTGCAGACACTCGATTTCTTCACTCCCATCGTCGATGACCCGTACGACTACGGCCGCATCGCGGCACTCAACTCGATTAACGACGTTTGGGCCATGGCCGGAACGCCAATCACAGCGATGGCTATCACCTGCTTTCCAAAAAAAGGCGTCGATCCCGCGATCCTCGGTGAAATCATGCGCGGCGGGCTGGAAACCATTAACAAGTATGGCGTGACGTTGATCGGAGGACACAGTGTCGATAATGAGCAGATCATGTTTGGCTACTCGGTCACTGGGATAATCGATCCAAACAAAGTCGCGACGAATTCGGGTGCGCGACCGGGTGACGCAATCATCTTAACTAAGCCGATCGGAACTGGAGTGATTTCAACGGGAATCAAGAAGGGCCGTGCAACGGAACCAGTAGTCGCCCATTCGGTCGAGACGATGCTGACGCCAGGAAACCATGCCGCCGAAGCGATGCGAGAGTTTGGGGTGAAGGGTGCGACTGACGTGACGGGCTTTGCGCTTATTGGTCATGCATGGGAGATGGCTTGTGCCAGTAAAGTGACGATTGAAATCGAAGCGATTGAAGTTCCGCTACTCGAGGGCGCGTTGGAATTGGCGTCTGAGGGGTTGCTAACGAGCGGTGACAAAACGAATCGCGAGTATGTCGGCGCAGATGTCGAGATCGCCGATTCTGTCGATCGAAATCTGATCAAGTTGCTGTTCGATCCGCAAACGGCTGGCGGGATGTTAATCGTTATCGGTGAAGACAAAGCCCCGGCTCTTTTAAGCGTGCTGAAGCAAAACTATCCTCACGCGGCCATCATCGGTCGTGTTTCTAAAGCCAGAGGTTCCGCGGACTTGGCGTCGATCAGTGTAATCTGAGAAGCTGTGGAGTATTATTACTTCCAATTCCATGGCTTCAACAATTCGTGAGATTTCAAGGCAGGATACCGTCTCGATAGCGGAGCTTTACAAAGAAGTCCGTTCGCGGACGATGCAAATCGTCGAACCGCTCGAGATTGAAGACTACGTTATCCAGACGGCTGAATTCATGAGCCCGCCGCGTTGGCACATCGGCCACACGTCGTGGTTCTTCGAAACGGTGCTGCAAGCGTTCAAGCCCGGCTATCGAGTCTATTCAGAAGATTTCCTCTTTTATTTCAACTCTTATTACGAGGGATTTGGCGAGCGCATCGAGCGTCCGAAACGAGGGACCAAGTCGCGACCAACCGTAAAGGACACGGTCGCCTATCGAAACCACATCGACGAACAGATGCTTGCAATACTGCAATCTCCGGAACGTTTATCGGATGCCGAGAGAGTGCTGTCACTGGTGCGACTCGGGCTCGAGCACGAGATGCAGCACCAGGAGTTGCTTGTTTACGACATCAAGCATCTCTTGTGTGATCAGTTTGACGTGCCGATGACGCCGTTGCCGAAACCTGCGACGAAGATAGAAGGCATGGCCGAGATTGAAGGCGGATTATTTTGGCTTGGTTACGACGCGGGCCGGCCGCACCCGCGTTCCTACGAGTTTGCGTTCGATAATGAAAAGCCTGCGCATCAGGTTTTTCTTCAGGATTACGCGATCGACAAGGCTCTCGTGAGCAACGGAGACTTCCTCGAATTCATAAACGACGGCGGATATCAAAATTTCCGCTGGTGGTTTTCCGAAGGCTGGGAGGCAGTTAATCGCGAGCAATGGCGGGCGCCGCTTTACTGGGAATTGCACGACGGCGAGTGGATGATTCGAGACTTCGCCGGTCTACATTCCGCATCATCCAGGAAAGACGAACCCGTTTCCCACGTCAGTTATTTCGAAGCCTCGGCGTTTGCAAAGTGGGCCGGCAAAAGACTGCCGACCGAAGCGGAGTGGGAGAAGGCGGCATGTTATGATGCGCACCGCAAAATCAGGACGGCATTTCCTTGGGGCGATACTGACCCCACCACCGGCAACACAAATCTTTTCGAGAACGGTTTTTGGTCAGTTGCACCAATCGGCGCTTTCCCCGAAGGCGCGAATGCTTACGGCTGCCAGCAGATGATTGGCGACGTCTGGGAATGGACCACTTCCGACTACGTGCCGTTTCCGGGTTTTAAGTCAGAGTTTGACGAATACAACGACAAGTGGTTCGTTAATCAAAAAGTTTTGCGCGGCGGCTCGTTTGCCACGCCGCAGTTGCACATCCGAGCGACCTACCGAAATTTTTTCCACGCCCACGAGCGCTGGATGATTTCGGGATTCCGGTGTGTAACCACGGATTAGAGATCGGGAAGAACGATCTACGCGGATCAGGCCTACCTAACTGAAGGAGAAACATCATGTCCCCAGAACTCCGAAGACTGTTCGCTACTTTTGTCTTTGTGGTGTTTGCTACCAGTTCAGCCCTCGCGCAAAACGAAGCGCGCAGTAACGCTAATGCTGAACCGGCCGGCGCGGGCAGGTCGAACCCTGCTAAAACCACGCCTGTCAATCCCAAATACACCACGCCAAAGTCTCCGCTCAATACGGCGTACGGCGCGAAGATCGCTGAATACACGACTGAGAAGTACTTCATGACGGAGCTCGTCGATCACCTGCCGCTATCTGACAAGGTGCCTTCTCCTGAAAAAGTTTTGGGCTACGTAATCGGAACTCCAAACAAACTCACTTACACAAAAGATCTCCATCGCTACTACCGCGAGCTTGCTAAGGCGTCTCCGCGCGTGCGCGTGTTAGTCGCGCCGGAAAAGAGCGAAGAAGGACGTGAGCAGTTGCTGGTGCTGGTGAGCGATGAAGCAAATCTCGCGCGCCTCGACCGTTACAAGGAGATCACTGCGAAGCTCGCCGACCCGCGGCAACTCAGTGACACTGAAGCGCAGGCGCTGGTCGCGGAAGGGAAACCTTTTTACTGGGCCTCGGGCTCGATCCATTCGCCGGAAACCGGATCGCCTGAGATGCTGATGGAAATGGCGTACCGGCTCGCGGTTGAGGACTCGCCCTTCATTGAAGACATTCGCAAGAACATGATCGTGATGATCACTCCGGCGCTTGAAGTCGATGGTCGCGATCGCATGGTCGATCTTTACTACTACCGGAAAGCGAATCCCGGCAAACCGTCGCCGCCACTGCTCTACTGGGGTAAATACGTCGCACACGACAACAATCGCGACAGTCTCGGGCTCGCACTCGCACTCACGCGCAATCAGATGCGAACTTTTCTCGATTATCACCCGACTGTGCTTCACGATTTGCATGAATCCGTGCCTTACCTGTACACGATGACCGGCACTGGTCCATACAACGCGTGGCTCGACCCACTCGCGATAGACGAGTTTCAGTTGCTGGCGTATCACGAAATCGAAGAGTTGACAAAGCGCGGTGTCCCCGGCGTTTGGACACACGGATTCTACGACGGCTGGGCGCCCAACTATATGCTCTACATCGCAACGGGCCACAACTCCATCGGTCGTTTTTACGAGACGTTCGGAAACGGCGGCGCCGACACGCGTGAAAGAACTTTGGGCGCGAACCAGACCTCGCGCGTTTGGTATCGACCAAACCCGCCGTTCCCGCGTGTCAATTGGTCGCTGCGCAACAATGTCAACATGCAGCAGTCGGCACTCCTGTTTGCGATGAACTTCGTCGCGAAGGAGAAAGAGCGGTTCCTGAATAACTTCTACCTGAAGAGCAAACGCGCGATCGCAAAAGCGTCCAACGAAGGTCCGGCGGCTTACATCATTGCAGGCGACACGCCGCGTCCCGTTGAGGCCGCTGACATGGTCAACCTGATGCGGCTGCAAGGGATTGAAGTACATCGCGCGACGAAAGAATTCAGTGTCAAAGATCAGAAATACGCCGCGGGCTCATACATTGTCAGGATGGATCAGCCGTATTCACGAATGGCCGACATGCTGCTCGATACGCAGTATTACAACGTCACCGATCCGGCGCCGTACGACGACACGGGCTGGACGATGGGCGCGATGCGAAATGTGAAAACCGTGCGCGTCGTCGATAAGAGCGTGCTCGACGCGCCCGCGACACTCATAACGGCTGACGTGAAAGTAACCGGACAGCTCACCGGGCCCGCAACCGCGGTCGCTTACGTAATCAATCACAACACTGACAACACCCTCGCGACGTTTCGTTTCCGATTGAAAGACGTGAAGATGAGCACCGCCGAGGATTCGTTCAAGATCGGCGATCAGCAGTTCAACACCGGCTCGTTCATCATCAAGAAAGACGGCAACCCAGGGGATTTGCGGTCGCGTCTGGAGTCGGCTGTCACTGATTTGGGACTGAAAGCCGTTGGTGTGGAAAAGCTGCCTGAGGTGAAGACTCACGAGCTTGCTGTTCCGCGTATCGCGATTGTTCACACGTGGACGAACACGCAAAACGAAGGCTGGTTCCGCATTGAGTTTGACCGTCTCCGCATTCCCTACACGTACATCTCCGATCACGTGATTCGGAACACACCGAACCTGCGCGAGAAATTCGACGTGCTGATCTTCCCGCCCGTCGGTGGTTCGGCACAGGCGATCGTGAACGGAATGCCGAGGCGTGGTGATCCGATTCCGTGGAAGGCGTCGGCACTGACGCCGAACTTCGGCAACTCGCCGGACCAAACGGACGATATGCGCGGTGGAATGACAGTGGTCGGCGTCGCCAACCTGCAAAGGTTTATCGAAGAAGGGGGATTGTTCATCACGATCGGCAACGTTTCTCATGTGCCGATCGACTACGGCATCACTTCTGGCGTTTCCATTCAACCGGCCGAACGGCTTCAAGCTCGTGGCTCGATCTATAACTCCACGTTCTCAGATCGAAAGAGTCCGATTGCGTACGGCTACGATGCCGGATTGCCGATTTAC
The DNA here is from genome assembly GCA_036745095.1 of Pyrinomonadaceae bacterium. Lineage (GTDB taxonomy): Bacteria > Acidobacteriota > Blastocatellia > Pyrinomonadales > Pyrinomonadaceae > PSRF01. The sequence goes on along the minus strand of DAIOGT010000037.1, from coordinate 27,105 downwards.
TTTAGCCAGTCGCCGCTGTTTCAGGTTGCGACTGGCGGCGGTGGCGGCCCCGGTGGTGGCGGTGGTGGCGGCGGCCAGGGCGGCGCTGGTACCGGTTCGCGCGCTTCAGGACGCGGTGGTGTTAATGATCCCGACGTCATTCAAGCAATGCCTCAGCCACGGCCCGCGGATCCTGCGAACCGTCGTGACCCGGAGCAGGATCAGCGCGAGAGTCCGTTTTTCGTACCACCGCAATTGCGACCGCGCGTCGTGCTGCGTTTCGGTTCTGATGAGAAGAACCTACTTATCAGCGGCATGCTGGCTGGAGGAAATGAGCTTGCTAACCGCCCGGCGGTGGTTGATGTCCCGGTTGGACGCGGGCACGTCGTGATGTTTGCGACGAATCCGATGTGGCGACATCAAACGCAGGGCGAGTTTTTCCTGTTGTTCAATGCGGCTTTGAATTACGACAACTTGAATGTTGGACGTCCTGAACCACGTCGGCAAGGACAAGGACCAAGCACCGCGGAAGACGACAATCAATAGGGCAAATTCCAATTGAAGATATGGGTCCTATTTGCCCTGTAGGACCCATATTTTTGACGCTTAGTTGCAATGCAAACAATTCTTACAGAACTTGAAACCCGCGTCCTCGGATCGCTGATCGAGAAACAAATCACGACACCCGAATACTACCCGCTTACGCTCAATGCCCTAACGCTCGCGTGCAATCAGAAGAACAATCGCAACCCCGTCACGTCATATTCTGAGAACCAGGTTGCAGATGGGCTTGAGAGCCTGCGTGAGAAAAACCTCACTTACGTTTTCTATGGCAGCACGAGCCGGGTTCCGAAGTACAAGCACGTGATGACCGAGGTTATGCACCTCAGTCATGCCGAGGTGGCGTTGATGTGCGCCCTGATGTTACGTGGCGCGCAGACGCTCGGCGAGTTGCGTGGCAACGCTTCCCGCCTGCACGACTTTTCCAGTTTGGAAGAAGTTGAGACAACTCTGAACGCACTTATCTCGCGTGATCCTGAGCCACTCGTTGCACGTTTGCCGCGACAGCCGGGACAGAAGGAAGGCAGGTTTGCGCATCTGCTTTCGGGCGATATTGACCTCGAAGCTCTGGCGGAAACGGAGCGCGTAGCTGCGGCCAGTCCGTCGCGGCGAATCAATTTGGAGCAAAAGGTCGAAGAGCTCAGCGCAGAGGTTGCAGCGCTGAAAGAACAGTTTGAACAGTTTAGAAGGCAGTTTGAGTAACACCTATTTACGCGGATTGAAAACCAGGATTTGTTTCACGGCTGGGCTCGCGATTCAGCTATGCAAATCGCACGTGACGGAAGTATAATGTCTGTCCCTTATGAACCTGGAAATATTTCATCCAGCGGTGGCGCGCTGGTTTGCGCGCAGCTTTCCCGGTCCCACGGAACCGCAATCGCGGGCATGGCCCGAAATCAAAAAACAGCGGCATACACTGATTGCTGCGCCTACTGGATCCGGTAAAACTCTCGCTGCCTTTTTGTCTGCCATCGACGATCTGGTCCGGCTCGGCGTCGAAGGAAAACTCGACAACTCAACGCACGTCATCTATGTCTCGCCACTAAAGGCCCTCAGCAACGACGTACAACGAAATCTCCAGGTTCCACTCGAAGGTATTCAAGAGGAATTGAAAGCCCTCGGTTTGCCTGAAGTTAACATTCGCACTCTCGTTCGCACTGGCGACACGCCCGCCGCCGAGCGAACTGCGATGACCAAGCGTCCACCGCACATCGTTGTCACGACTCCCGAGTCGCTTTACATCCTGTTGACCAGCGACGGCGGTCGCCGGATGCTGGAAACCGCGCGCACGCTGATCGTGGACGAAATTCACGCTGTGGTCGGCGACAAGCGCGGCTCGCATCTCGCGCTTTCCATCGAGCGTCTCGAACAACTCGTGCGACAGTACTCCAGCAATGCTTCGTTGACTCGCATCGGCTTGTCAGCGACGCAACGACCAATCGAAGAAGTCGCGCGATTCCTCGTAGGCAGTGGAAACCTGGACGCCAACAACCAGCACAACTGCACGATTATCGACAGTGGCCATGCGCGAAAACTCGACATCGCCATCGAACTGCCCGAGTCGCCTTTGCAAGCCGTAATGTCCGGTGAGGTTTGGGACGAGGTTTACGATCGACTGGCCCAACTGATTCGCCAGCACAATACGACACTTGTCTTTGTCAACACGCGCCGGCTCGCAGAACGAGTGGCACGGCATCTCGGCGAGCGAATTGGCGAGGAGAACATTGCTGCGCATCACGGCAGTCTCGCGCGCGAGCACCGTTTGGTAGCAGAGCAACGACTGAAGTCTGGCGAGCTGAGTGCGCTCGTCGCCACTGCATCGCTCGAGCTCGGTATTGACATCGGTGACGTAAATCTAGTCTGCCAGCTTGGCTCAACTCGTTCGATCGCGAGCTTCCTCCAGCGCGTTGGCCGGTCGAACCACACGGTCGAAGGTTTCCCAAAGGGAAGAATCTTTCCGCTTTCCCGCGACGAGCTGGTCGAATGTGCTGCGATCGTTGATTCGGTTCGTCGTGGCGAGTTGGATCGTTTGGAGATTCCGGAACGGCCGCTCGACATTCTCGCGCAGCAGATTGTTGCTGCCGTCGCCGCCGAGGAGTGGGGCGAAGACGATCTCTTCCGGATGGTTAGTCGTGCCTATCCATATCGCAATTTGGAACGTGAGCAGTTTGATTCGATCGTGCGCATGCTCGCCGAGGGCTTCAGCACGAAGCGCGGACGGCGCTCGACCTATCTTCATCACGATGCCGTGAACAAGCGGTTGCGTGGTCGGAGAGGCGCACGTCTGGCGGCGATCACTTCCGGCGGCGCCATTCCTGACACCGCGGATTACGCAGTGGTGCTCGAGCCGAGCGACCTCGTTATCGGCTCAGTCAACGAAGATTTTGCGATCGAGAGTTTACAAGGCGATATTTTTCAACTCGGAAACACTTCGTGGCGCGTGCTGCGAGTCGAGCAGGGGAAGGTGCGGGTCGAGGATGCGCATGGACAACCGCCATCGATTCCGTTCTGGCTGGGCGAGGCGCCCGCGCGGACTCAGGAGTTATCAGTTTCGGTGTCGCGTCTGCGGGAAGAAGTCGCGGCGCGGGTTGACGCCGGCAAAGATGGATCGGGGGTTAATCTTGCCGCGGCCCTGAAGTGGTTGACGGATGAGGTGGCTTTATCCGAGTCGGCTGCGGAGCAGATTGTCGAGTATCTGGCGGGGGCGAAGATCGTGCTGGGTGTGATGCCTTCGCAGGACAATCTCGTTCTGGAAAGGTTCTTCGATGATAGTGGCAGCATGCAACTCGTGTTGCACGCACCGTTTGGCAGTCGTCTGAATCGTGCCTGGGGACTCGCGCTTCGAAAGCGATTCTGTCGAAAGTTTAATTTTGAGTTGCAAGCGGCCGCCACTGAAGACGCGATCGTGCTCTCACTTGGGCCAACGCACAGTTTTCCACTCGAGGACGTCTTCCATTATTTAAACTCAAAAACGGTGCGCCAGGTTTTGTGCCAGGCTTTGCTCGACGCGCCGATGTGGAACATTCGTTGGCGTTGGAACGTGACGCGCTCTCTCGCGGTCTTGCGACGTCGTGGCGGCAAAAAGATCCCGCCACAGTTGCAGCGGATGGACGCAGAGGACCTGCTGACCGCCATCTTCCCGGACCAGGTCGCGTGTGCTGAAAATCTTCCGACCGGCGAACGTGAGATCCCGTCGCACCCGCTTGTCGATCAAACAGTGAAAGACTGTCTTGAAGAGGCGATGGACATCGAGGGCCTCGAGCGTCTGCTGACGTCGATCGAGCGAAACGAGAAAAATCTGTTCGCATGCGACGTGATCGAAGCTTCGCCACTTTCGCAGGAAATTCTCAACGCGCGACCGTACGCATATCTCGACGATGCACCGCTTGAAGAGCGTCGCACACGCGCTGTGTTTCAACGACGCTGGCTTGATCCGGAAACCGCAGCAGACATGGGAAAGCTCGATCAGGCCGCCATCGATCGCGTGCGTGACGAAGTTTGGCCCGAGCCGCGCAATGCGGACGAGCTTCACGACGCGCTTGTGGAACTCGGGTTTGTGACAGAAGAGGAAGGCTCCACGTGGCAGGAGTTCTTCGCGGAGTTGAATGCGGATCGTCGTGCGGCAGTGCTGTCAACCGGAACTTCCATTGCGAACACATTGTGGGTAGCAGCCGAACGCCTGCCGCAACTGCAAATCGTCTATCCAGACGCGGCGTTGCAGCCGCCGATTGTTGCGCCCGAGAGTGTCGCTCGTACTCCGTGGGCCTTCGAAGACGCACTCGTCGAGATTGTGCGCGGACGTTTGGAAGGACTTGGACCAGTAACAGTCGATCAACTTGTAATCTCCTCCGGCTTAAACAAACTGGAAATCGAAACGGCTTTGCTGAAACTCGAGGCTGAGGGTTTTGTAATCCGCGGTAAATTTACTCCCGGAACGACTGCGACCGAGTGGAGCGCGCGTCGGCTGCTCGCTCGAATTCACAGTTACACCCTGAATCGATTGCGACAGGAGATCGAACCGGTCGCGAGCAGCGACTTCATACGCTTTCTGCTCGCGTGGCAGAAGGTCGCGCCGGATCATCAGATGGAGGGTCCGGAAAGCCTCAAGGCGATTATCGATCAGTTGGAAGGTGTTGAAGCACCTGCGGCGGCATGGGAAGGTGAGCTGCTTCCGTCCCGAATGGTTGATTACGATCCCGCATGGCTCGACGCTTTGTGTTTGTCTGGCGAAGTAGTTTGGGCGCGGCTGACTCCACTCGCGCGCTCCGCCACAGACAACGCGGAAAGAACGCGAGGCTCCGGCCCGGTTCGCAACACGCCCATTGCACTCTTGCGACGTAAAAATTTTGCGCTTTGGAGCTCCGTGTTTCCGCAATCAGCGCCGGCAGTCACATCAGAGTTTTCAACTACAACGCAGATGGTCTATGACTATCTCGCCACACGGGGCGCTTCCTTCTTCTCTGACATTGTTGAGAATACGAAGTTGTTGCGTAGTCAAGTCGAAGAAGCATTAGCCGACCTCGTAGCGAATGGTGTGGTCGTGTCCGACAGTTTCGCGGGACTGCGTGCGTTGTTAACACCTGGAAGCCGGAAGACGCAGGCGGCGGCCCGCAGAAAACACCGGCAGCCCGTTTACGAGATGGCCAGTGCCGGCCGCTGGTCCATCCTGCAACGCAACACCACCGTTGCGCCAAACTCAAACGACCAGGCGCTAACCGAGGAAGTCGCGTGGGCGCTGCTCAAACGTTACGGCGTGGTTTTCAAACGTTTGCTTGAACGCGAAGGCATGTCACTCCCGTGGCGTGTGCTGCTGCGTTTCTATCATCGACTGGAAGCACGTGGTGAGATTCGTGGCGGACGTTTTGTGGCGGGAATTTCAGGTGAACAGTTTGCACTGCCTGACGCGATCGGAATGCTGCGCGCGATCCGTCGTGCCGGCGCACAGGAAAGTTTGATTTCGGTGAGCGCCGCCGATCCTTTAAACCTTGTCGGCATCATCATTCCCGGACCACGCATTACCGCACACACCAGCAACCGGATCCTCTATCATGACGGCGTGCCCATCGCATCGTTTGAATCAGGCGAAACTCACTTCCTGATTGAGCTGAGTCGCGCAATGGAGTGGAAAGCGAAGGCCGCGTTGATGCGCAAAGCTACGCGGCCCGAGCTTCGATCCTATCTCCAACGTCCTGCTTGAGATTTTGTCCGAGATTCTCGTCCCAACTCGTGGTTCGCCGCACGATATCGTGTCAAAACCCCTTTCCGAATCAACAATAAGCAGCATTAACTCATTGGTACAGCGGTTGCCAAAGGAGCGCAGGGGGTTGAGGACAAAATGAAACTAGCTTACTCGAGTAAAAAAATTGGTGGATATTTACTGGCTTTCTTCCTGCTGTTTGGAATTATAACAGTCGCCAGTTCAAGCGCTCAGGCTCAGTGGGATCGCCGGGACCGGAGAGACGAACGCCGGGACCGCAGAGACGATCGCCAGGACCGCAGAGACGACCGGTGGGATCGTAGAGACGATCGATACCGCGATAGAAATTACGGCTATCAGCAAGCTCGCCAGCAGGGCTACAGCTACGGAATGAGCGTCGGTTCGGCTGACGCACAGCGTGGCCAGAGCTATAACCCGCAGCGTTCACGCTACTGGAAAAACGCGACTGAAGGCTACAACTCGTCCTTTGGAAACAAGGGACAGTACAAGCAGATCTTCCGTGATGCGTTCGAACAGGGTTACCGAGAGGGATTCCAGCGATCCGGCTACGATCGTAGGGGTCGCGACAATCGCTGGCCGCGTTACTAACAGCTAAGTCAGCATAAACAATGAACTTGAGGGGCGCCATTTATTGTGGCGCCCCTCTCGTTTTTTATCCGATGGTAAACAAAAAGCTGGAAACGATGGCCGATTGGAACTGCCTTTAGTTGGACAGGAGTTAATCCCAGTTCAACAAGGTAACTATGAAAGCACTAGCCCAAACAAACTCAATCCTCTCGTTACAGTTTCCACTGGCCACTCGTCGTACGCTGAAGTATTCGCTTTTGAAGCCGAAGACGTGGGTGCCCTCTGCCGCAGAGTTTATGCGTGTTAACAACGCCACTGTCCGCGAAGGTCAAACACATCGCGTGTGGCCGCCGGAAGTGTTGCGCAAATTCCAAACGGCCGAGATCATCACCGAACTGCAAACGCCACATTACGTGACTCGCGACAGGAGCATTACGCCTGTGTCTCGATAGAATTATTCGGACGCAGTCGCTTGCTTGTTTTGCTCGTCGAGCCACGTTTTGAGCGGTGCGAAATAATCAATAATCGCGGTTGCGTCCATCTTCTCTTCGCCGGTCATCGCCTTTAGCGCTGCCGGCCACGGCTCACTGGAACCCATCGCAAGCATTGCCTTCAGTTTCTCACCGGCCTTTTTATTTCCGTAGATCGAGCATTGATACAGCGGACCACTAAATCCCGCTTCGCGACACAGCGCCCGGTGAAATTGAAACTGTAGAATGTGTGCGAGAAAGTATCGCGCGTAAGGCGTGTTAGCTGGAACGTGATACTTCGCGCCGGGATCGAAATCCTGTTCGCTGCGCGGCACTGGCGGCGCTACTCCCTGATATCTCTCGCGCAACTCCCACCACGCTTTGTTGTAATCGTTTGGTCCAACTTCACCCGAAAAGACTTTCCAGCGCCACTGGTCTACGAGATACCCAAACGGAAGAAACGCGACTTTATCCAGCGCCCGATTCAACAGGAAAGCGATGTCCGCCGTTGGCTCAGGGACTTTATCGATCAACCCGAGCTGTTTCAGGTAAGGCGGCGTGACGGACAATGCGACCGTATCGCCTATCGCTTCGTGAAACGCGTCGTTTGCGCTTTCGCGGAAGAGAAACGGCCTCGCGGAGTAGGCCATCTGGTAATAGTTATGGCCGAGCTCGTGATGCACGGTGGAGAAATCTTCCTCGTTTATCTGCACGCACATTTTCAGCCGCACGTCTTTTTCGTAGTCGAGGTCCCACGCGCTCGCGTGACAAACGACTTCTCGATCGGACGGTTTCACAAACAACGATCGTTCCCAAAAGGTTGCAGGCAACGGATCAAAACCAAGCGACGTGAAGAACGCCTCGCCGTAGCGAACCATCTGCTTCGCGTCAGTGTTTCTCGTTTTTAGTATTTGCGTTAGATCGTAACCACGATCGGCATTTGCCGGAGCGAGCAATGGATAAATGTTGCCCCACTGCTGCGCCCACATGTTTCCAAGCAGGTGCGCGGGAATTGGCTTGTCTTCCGGAACGACTTCTTTGCCGTACTTCTCTGACAGTTTGCGACGCGTGTACGTGTAGAGCGAGTCGTAAAGCGGTTTGACTTGTTGCCACAAACGCTCCATCTCGGAGGCAAAAGCGTCGGGTTCCATGTCGTACTTCGACCGCCACATCGCGCCCGTGTCTTTGAATCCCATCTCCTTCGCGCCCTTATTACTGAGCTCGACGAAGCGTACGTATTCTTTGCGAATCGGAATAGCGATCTGATGCCATCCGAGCCACGCTTTCTTCAGCTCTTCGGGATCGCGACTGTTGCCGATGATCTCTTCCAGCTCAGTTAGACTCAGGCATTTTCCTTTGTCGCCGTCCGGACAGTATTTGCCCTTGCCATACTCGCCCTCCATCGAAGCTGTGAGCTTTGTGAGCTCGGTGCGCTCTGCCGGATCTTTCGGCGCCGGGAGTGTGAGTGAAAGTTTCAACAACTTGAGTTTGCGTTTTGCCTCGGGCGAGAGATCGACATTTTCATATTTTCGCGACTGCTCGGCGAGCTCGGTTGTCGCTGCGATCATATCCTCGTTTGCTTCGGCAGCCAGAAACTCTGTGTCGTCGGTTATGAAATTGCTTTTAACCCAATCGGCACGTCCGGCTTTGATGTTCAAATCGAGCAAACGCTTTTCAGCGTCTGCAAGAAACTTCTCGGCCTCGTCTTTAGCAGAGCCGGCAGATGAAAATGTATTTGGATTATCAGTACACGACATAAGCGCAAGTCCCACACTGAGAAGAAAGAAAAGACCCAGCCACAGTTGGCGCCTCTGACAAATGAAGCTCACCGTAAACCTCCTCAGAAGAATTGACTCGAAAACTGGCAGGGGATTAGGACCACTATAACGGACGTGTGCGTTGATGCTCAACAGACGACCGACTAATGCGCGGGATAAACGACTGGGTGAGGTCCAGTCACGAGGTTGAAAGTTTCGAATCGCTACGCGCGAACGATGCCTTTCTTTATATTTCGCTGCCAGGCTTCGTAATTTCGGATACGGCGTTTGGCCTGTTTGCGAGTCAATTTCATTTCCTGGGCTACGTAGTCAATGCGTTGAGTCCGATCTTTTTTCTTATCGAACCGGTCACCCGGCGCTCTGAGATAGTACTTGTACGCAAGGGACCATTCTGCTTTTACTTCATCGGTGGCTTGAATGCCCCGTGTTTCTGGCATGCCTGGTTGGCTCCCTTCAGGAGGTATTTTTTGAACGGGGATTTTACACAGTGCAAAATCGAATTGCTAACCGGATCGGCCCCAAAGCGCCACAAAACTTACAAAAAATTCCATATGCGGCGCGCTTAGTGGTCACTTGCTGCGCTTAAGCCATTTCATTAGAGATAACGTACTCAGGACGACTGCGATTCCGATCAGTCCATACACGATATACGTGACCACGTCAGAGTTCATGAACGCGATCACCTGTCGCCCGAAATAGAGCGCGAGCACAGCTTCGATACCGAAGCGGACTAGCCGTCCCAAAAACACCGCTATCAGCAGCTGGCGGCGTGGAGACTGCAACGCCGAGGCGGTCATGACGACAGGAGTGAATGGGAAGGGCGGCGGTATCAACGTCGCAACGAAGACTGTCACACCGGCTTTGTTTTCGAGTTTGGACTTTAATTTTTCGATCCTTTTTTGACTAATAAAACGCTCCAGTCCCTTTTCACCAGTCTTTCGCATCAACAGATCGATGATAAAGACGCCGATGACGGAGCCGATCGCCGAGATAATCACGTAACCGATCCAGCCGAGTCCTTCGCGGTTTGAGCTCACGAGCGCGATTAGCAGTAGATCGTTTCCGAAAGGCAGCACGAGGAACGATGAGTCGAACACGCTCATCAGGAAGAGGCCGAGCAATCCGAGCCTCATGAAGGTTCGCAGCACCCACCCGGTCGTTGAGATAACGAGTAGAGGGCTTAAATTTTCCAGCAATCGAGATTTCCCCTTTACAGTCTGGTCGGTTCAGGCGTAGCGGGGTCAGTGATTGGTGGAGGCTGATCCGGCTCACGGATTGGCGCCGGAGGGTGGGGATTTGAGTCGGGCGGCAACGGAAGGGGATCCGGTGTTTGTACCGGATCCCCTGGATCATATGGTGTTGTCGGCGGAATGTCCGGTTTATCCTTGAAACGCTGCAAATCAAATTCCTTCGCTAAACATTTGCAGCATCGTGCAGTGATTTTATTCCGGTCTAATCACGACGTTCTCACCAAAACTTCCCACGAGGGTCCTGGACCCACTGCCGGATCTGACGCCCAGCAGCCCCTGCACAATCGCAAGCCGCGTCATGATCCTCGGCTCTGGAAATTGAAAACGTCCCGCCAGTATTTCCGAACGCTCGAAGTCGCTTCGTGCAAGTACGGCGAGTTCCTGGCCATAGCGGTTGACGATAGCAGTCATTCCATTTCCGCCCTGCATCGCCATCTCGCCATCGCGAAACATGTTGATTTCGAAACCGCTCAACACTGACGCCGCTTGCAGCAACTCGTTAAGCTGGCTGATGCCCGGATCCAACATCTCGAAGGCACGCGCAGCATCTACACTCGCGAACGCGTGTGCAACCTTCAACTGCTGTTCGAAATGCTGATAACTCGAGGCACGCCGGTTCACGATCTGTCTTGCTTCGTCGAGCAACTGAATCGCGAGTTTCTGATTACTTTTCTGTACGTCCCCCGCAACTTGTATCAAAAAGTCGAGCTTTTCGTTGTCAGTCGAAATCCGCGCAACTGACTGCCGGATTTCTTCGATGCGAGATCCTTCTGCCTTCTTCGTCGCTTCACGAAAATCGATTCGCTGCATCAGAATTTCGCGAGCCTTCGTTGACAGATGATCATTTGCGATCTGGCGGGCCCGCTCCGTGTCGCCCTCCTCGAGCGCTTTGTAGGCGGCTTGCTGGTAGAGGCGCGCCTGAAACTGTTGCGGCGCCGCAGCCGCGGCCTGCGCGAGCGCATCGGCGGTCCCGTTTCCCGCGAGTGCCACATTTATCTGTGGACTCGTCGACAACCCCATCTCCGTCAACTTCTGTCTCACAAGGCTCGCTTTCGCCGGCAGATACTGATCGATGAGCGGTAAAGTCATTTGCAATCCTGCCAGCAAACGACGCGCGGTGTTCTGCTCAATTTGAGCTTCGGTCGGTTGTTGTGAACCAGCGTTTCCCCGACCGACGCCTGCACGCCGCGCATTGACTGGACCACCGCCGCGCTGGTTTTGCGCAGGAGGCGTGGCTTTCAATGCCGCATCGACAAGGGTGGTGAGAAGATCAACGTAGGCGGTTTGTCCGAGCACCATCGGTCCTGACGTATTCTGCCGTTGTGCGGCCGGATCGTTCGTCTCGACCGTGGGACGTGGACCAGCTCTTAACAGTCCCATAACCAGTCCCGCCACCTCAGTCTTAGCCAAAATGTTTGTTGCCTGAATTCTCTTGACGGCCTTGTCCGCAAGTTTTTCCGCAGCGTCCGGATCCTGCTTGTAGAGTTGATTGATGACTTCAGGAAGAGTTGTCGGAAACTGGCCCTTGTCCATCATCTGGTCGGCGTTTTGCGCCGCGAGTTTTGGATCGAGCGCAGCGATACGACCGAGTAGTGTTTGTTCAAGGCTGTCCTCGGTCAGCATTGCCCGTGGACCACGTGCCTCAACAGCCGGTTGTGTGTTTGGCGGTGGCTTGGTTGCGGCAAGCAGTTGGTAGGCAAGTGCCGCATCGTGACGAGCGGCGGCCAGTATCAACTCCTGGCGCAACTGATGCGTGCGCATGTTTTGCGGCCCACCCTGAAACACAGCAAAGCTCGCGCCGTCCTGAACCATTGTGTTGCGTCGATTGTTGTTGGCCGGCTGGGTCCGCATAACTTCAGCGACTCCCTCAGCCGCATTCGCGAAAAGTGAACGCGCGCGACCCTGATTCTGGTCCCAGAGCATGTCTGCCGCGTTGATCTGTATGCGAACGCGGTTCTCGGCGAGTCGCAGCGACTGCGCTTCGTCGATCACCTGCTCGAGCAGGCGGTAAGCGTTCTTCTCGCGCTCGGCTTTCTGTTTTTCAAGCTCTTCGGCAGAGGGCGGTTGATCCGCCTGGTCCTGGGCAATCACCAGCGACGCGGAACAACACAGCAAAGCGAGTATCAGGGTGAAGGTAGTAAATTTTTTCATGGCGATACCTCTGGGAAGAGTTCGTCGAATTTTAACACGTTGCCGACTGGGCCGTCTTCCTGAACGGCCGACGACAGCTAAGCTTGAACTCTAAACGACGCGCCACGGCGCTGGGTTCTGTAGGAACTTCGCGGCGTTGTTGCCGTATAATCCCTCGACATGTACTGCCCATCCTGCGGTTCTGAAGAACGACAACTGAGCCAGTTCTGTCGAGCCTGCGGCACCGACCTCCGTATTGTCCGAAATTCGCTCGAAAACCCTGATGCGGTGACACAGTCGGCGATCTCAGCGCGCGAGCATATCGGCATGGCGGTCGCGGATAAGATCCGGCAGATGAGTTCGGCGAAGGATCTCGAAAAAGTTGCGGAGGACGTCTTGCCGCACTTCGAGAAGTTTCTCGAATCGCCGGAAGAGAAGCGCCTCCGACGCATTCGCGCGGGCATCATCACTGCCGCAATCGGTCTTGGTGCGACGATCGTTCTGCTTCTCATGGCGGTCGACAAAACGGACCTCTTTCCCTTCATCACGCCCGCGCTTATTACGTTCCTTGTCGGGATCGGTGTAATTGTCAACGGGCTTGTGTTTACTGTGCCGCGCAAGACGCTTCCTGGCGACGCTTACGATGCTCTCTCACAAAGGGTTCTCGACTCAGACGCGAATGTGAACCGCCTTCCGTACGAAGCGCCCGCAGTTGCGAACCTGCCTGCGGGAGCGAATCTGACTAACGAGCTGGCACCCGCAGCGCGACCACAGCCCTCAATCACTGAGCACACAACTTATCACTTGAACACGAGCAAATCGTAGGAGCTTGTCGATGGCTGTCGTTTTGGAAGGTGGTTGCCGAGTCTCGACGATGCATGAAGGTGATCCTCGTGTAGACGGTTCACTCAAGATCTGGAACCAGATCGGTAAGGCGAGTGGCGCGAAAGCAATTTCGTTGCGCCTGCTCGAATTTGGACCAGGCAGGTCCCCCGCGTTGCGTAATCAATCATGCGACGAAGTGTTTTATCTGTTGGACGGCGATTGCACTGTGGTAATTGATGAGGTCGCGTACCAGCTTGGACCAGAGACTGGTGTTTACATGCGTCCCGGACAAACGCTCCGCGTGCAAAACTCCGGACGGGATGTGGTTCGATTTGTCAGTTCGCAATGTCCTGAGGAGGGAAGCGAGGAGATTGGATCATTGGACCAGCCGCCAAAGTCCGATCTGCCGCCTATCGTGAAGCTCTCGGATCGCAAAGCCCTGCCGACTGCCGATCGCTGGTATCGCGTGTTGGTCGATGATGAGATCGGGAGCGAGCAGGTAACACAGTTTGTCGGCTCGATCCCGCCGGGCCGCGCGCCCGATCATTTTCACGAGTACGAGGAAGTGCTGTTCATTCTGCGTGGCGAGGGACGAATGTGGGCGGGCGAGACTAACACACCGATCGGCCCCGGCTCGTGCATTTATCTTCCGAGGCGACAGGTTCATTGCGTGGAGAACACCGGCTCGGGTGAGCTGCGACTATTGGGTGTGTTTTATCCGGCGGGCAGTCCCGCAGTCAGGTATGAGACCGCGGACGAACGCGAATGAAAAGCGGATTTACTCGAAATCTCTGATGTCGCGAAAAGGTCGATCAGCCTCGGTGAAGTCGGGGCGGTAGTAATAAGACGCTCCATCAAATTCCTGTACCCAACCCTCCGTCATCTCTAACTCTTCGAGTGCAGCAGTCGCTTTGAGCCACTCGCTTTCCCTGATTCGTCGCGACAACAGAACGTAGCGCTTGTTTGTTTCCGCCTGGTGCGTCGGGTAATACTGCGCCATCAACGAAATCGCCACGCGCGGACTCAACTCGTCCCTGATCCATTCAATCGATTCGCTGACACTGCCGATGTCATTCGGCAACACGAGCAGCCGCACGACGAGACCGCGTTTCAACAAGCCAGCGGCATCAAACACCAGCTCATCGCCTGTCTGTCGATACATCTCACGCAGCGCCGCGCGCGAGAATTCCTTGTAGCCGCTCACCTTCGAATAGAGATAGCCCGATTCGTCATCGGCGTATTTCAAATCCGGCAGGTAGATGTCGACAATACCGTCAAGCAGTTTCAACACGGCAACTGAGTCATAAGCGTTCGTGTTGTAAACGACCGGCACATGCAATCCCTTCCGCGCAGCAATCAGGATCGATCGCGCCATCTGCGGTACGAAGTGTGTCGGCGAAACGAAGTTGACGTTATGGCAGCCGCGTGATTGCAACTCGAGCAGCATTTCGGCCAAACGCTCGTGAGTAACTTCGTTCTTGAGTTGCTGCTTGTGCGTTTGTGAGATCTGGAAGTTCTGGCAGTAGACGCAGCGAAGATTACAGTTGCCGAAGAAAACGTTTCCGGCGCCCTTCGTTCCGACCAGTGGCGGCTCTTCACCAAAGTGTGCCGTGTACGAAGAAACGATCGGAAGCCGGCCCGAATAGCATGCCGCGATCTCATCCTTAAGACGATTGTTGAGGCAATCGCGCGGGCAGACGGTGCAGCTTTCGAGCAAGCGCTCGAGTTGCTCGACGCGAGCTTCGAGCTTACCTTCTTCCAGCAGTGCCAGATACGACGCCGAACGCATGTGTCTCATGATATCTTGAACAGAACCCTTGCGGTAGCGTAGGTCCCCGATGCGCCTATGGATCTCCAAAAGCAGCGAAGTCCCGATCCGCGAACAGCTCGTAACGCAGATCGTGCTCGGTATCGTCAGTAACGATCTCAAAGTTGCGGAGCGCCTGCCGAGCACGCGCGATCTGGCACGACGTTACGATATACACGCCAATACAGTCAGCTCCGCATATCGCGAGCTCGCGCGACGCGGTTGGGTCGAGTTTCGCAAGGGCAGCGGTGTTTACGTGCTGCCACGAAACGACGAGCCAATCGAGAACGGGCTCGCGCTCGATCAACTCATCGCACGTTTCTTCAGGAACCTGCGTGAGGAGGGTTACTCGCTCGCGGAAATTCAGGCCGGTGTGCAGCGGTCGTTGTCAGTGCAACGTCCGGATCACTTCCTTTTAATGGAGACCGATCCCGAGCTGCGCGCGATCCTTGTAGCCGAGATCGCCGCAGCGACGAACGTCAAAGTGAAAGGGGTTGGGCCAGAAGAAGCAGATGGCGCGCTGACCGGAGCAATGCCGGTAGTTCTTTATGGGCACATGGTCCAATTTGCAGATCGCATTAAGCCGGAGACTGATGTGCTCGTGCTTCATTCCGCTTCGGTGGTCGAGAGGATGCGTGGTCAGACGAGACCATCGCGGGACGCGCTGGTGGCGGTTGTCTCGCGTTGGCCTGAATTTTTGCGTTGGGCCAGGACGATGCTCGTGGCGGCGGGACTGGATGCTGATGCGCTGAGTTTTCGTGACGCGCGCGAACGCAACTGGGAGAAAGGGTTGCGTTCCGCGGCGTTTGTGATTACCGACTCGCTGATGGCGCCGCGTATTCCCGCGGGCTGCGAGGTCAAGGTGTTCAGGGTGTTGGCGGAAACATCGCTCCGGGAAATCCGCGACTACGCTGAGAGATATTTTTAACCGCAGATTCCCGCGGCTAAACTATTGGTTTTCTTTCGCAAGCGTGCGCACATAATTCACGACGTGCCAGCGTTCCTCCTCGCTCATGCGTTTCTCACCGGCGGGCATAATCCCCTCTATCCCCTTCGACACCTTCCAGAAAACCTCGCCATCAGTCATCGCCGTCATCCGTTCCTTGTTCGTAAGGTCGGCGGGTTTGCGACGCAGCCTCGCGAGGTTTGCCTCGTTGCCCGTACCTGTCTCGCCATGACAAAACACACAGTTGCCCTTTGTCCGCTCCAGGTAGAGCTCTTTGCCCTTCGCGATTGACTCGGGCGACGTGGCTGTAGGGTTCTTCGTCTTATCAGCGTCTTCAGGAAGCTCCCACGTGTTCTTCGAGAAGTCCTGTTGTGCGCCGGCGCCCGGAGCCGGGGTAATCGAACGCGTGTCGTTCTGATTTTTGTTTGTGGCCGGCACACTGCTGTTCGCATTCTGCGCTGACGACGTGATCGCGACGTCGAATGAAGTCACAAAAATTACTCCGACTGCCAGCAACGACGAAAAGGCGAGGATCGGCAAGATTGATTTTCGCATCGGTTAGAGTTTCTCCTTAAATTTACTTCGTGCGTTTCTTTCTCACGGGGCGTTTGGGCGCAGCCTTCGGCGCTTCGGTGGCTGGTTTTGGCGTCCTGCGAATGAAGTCCGCTACTGTCTTTTCGGGAATGTCGGCTTCCCAAACGATCTCATTCTCTCGCGCCGACATTTTCAGGCTCTGCAAAATCACCTGCGCTTCTTTATCCGGTACCGCACTGATGCCCTGTTGCATCAACGCCGAGAGCAAGTTGTTGATAATCTTGGCGGTGTCGGGATTATCGGCGTTCATTGCACCGCGCAGACTGAAGTTGGTTCCCGTCATTGTAACGGCTGCATAGAAGTTGCCAAACTGCGTATCACAGCACGACTCGCGCGCGGTGTTTTCGAGTCCCATCATGCCGAAGCTTTTCGCAAAAGCCGTGAGCGGCGCGCCCGAAGCGGAAAGCAGAACATTCGGATCGCGTAGCAACGACTGAACGGTCAGCGGATTGATCCGGCCGGTGCCCTCTGCCGCATCGATCGCAGACTTGATATAACGCAGATTTCCGATCGCTATAGAGTTTGCTGTTAACGGCACTACACCGATCTCAGAGTATGGTTGGAGTATCGGCGTCTTCTCTGCCTGGGCTGCGATCGGATCGACCTTCATCAGCATGATTGACTTCGATCCATGCTTTTCAACTCGCGCCTTGTCTTGCAGGTAGAGTTGGGCCAGCGTCATCAGCGAATCGGAGCTGAAGTCGCCTCCCACGACGGCCATCAGATCCGGTGCGACAAAACTCAAATCCGCAGCGGGTTTGTGAAAGCGCACTGCCAACACGAGATATTCAATAGCGGACGGATCGACGCCGGCCGACTTCTTAATATCCGCGAACGCACTTCGCATCTTTGTTAGTTCAGCCGGAGCGATGACGCGTGGGGCGGCTTCGTTGAGAATGCGTTGCGGGCTCACGTAGATGAGTGCGTCCGCTTCGGGCAGATTGGCAAGCGCGGCGGCGGAGTTCTGGGCTACGACAGCGCGCGTAAGTGAAAGAACGGCGAAAAGAGCAACGAACAGAAATTTCAATCGCAAATCGAGGGACCTCCAGTAGCGAAAAGTTGACGGATAATTTCTCACAAAGCAGTTGTCCCGCAAAGAGATTTCGTCAGAAGTTCGTTCAGAGTTCAGCCTAAGGCTGCTGCTGAGGGACGAGGCAAGCTAAAACTTGAACTCTGAACAGAATCTTCTCAGCGGCTTGTCAGCGTGCGGGAGATACTTGTCGATACCGGAAACAACTCGCATCGTGATCGTTAACCAACCCAACTGCCTGCATGAACGAATAACAGATCGTTGACCCGACAAACTTGAACCCGCGTTTCTGCAGGTCCTTGCTGAGCGCGTCGGAGATCTCGGTCCGCGCGGCGATAGGCTCGCCCGGCTTCCGCTTCAGCGGCTTGCCGTTCACAAACCGCCACACGTACCCATCGAAACTACCAAATTCCTTTTGCGTTTCGAGAAATGCGATGGCGTTCGTAACTGCGGAATTGATCTTCAGTCGATTGCGGATGATGCCTTCGTTGTTTAGTAACGCATCGATTTTTCGCTGATCGTATTTCGCGACCTTTGCGGGATTAAAGCGATCAAAGGCGGTCCGGTAGTTATCACGTTTTCGCAGGATGGTTTCCCAACTGAGCCCGGCCTGCGCTCCTTCGAGAATCAGAAACTCAAACAGGCGGTTATCGTCGTGAACAGGTACGCCCCACTCTTCGTCATGGTAAGCGATCGATAACGGCGTGGTGGCCCAGGAGCAACGTTTCATAACAGGATTCTACAGGAATCCCGTCTAACCGATCTTCCCGATCAGGCACTTTACGACCGTGACGAGCTCTTTTATCTCGACCGGTTTCGCGACGTGCGTGTTGTAGCCGGCGCTGAGCGCACGTATGCGATCCTGCGTCCGCGCGTAAGCCGTAAGCGCGATCGCGGGAATGTGCTTGCCGCGTTCACTTTCCTGCGTACGCACTTGCTTGATCAGGTTGTAACCATCGGTATCGGCCATCCCGATATCACTAATCATTAGATCAAACTGCTCTGTCCGAAGCAGCTCGAGTGCTTCCGCCGCCGACGAAGCACCGCGCACTTGCGCGCCGTGGGCCGTGAGGTCAATCGTGATCAGATCGAGCGCATCCAACTCATCTTCAACCACCAGAATCCGCACGTTTTCCAGATCACCTTCCGACACGTTCTGATCGACACGCATCGCCGCCGGCACAGTCTCGAGACTCAACTCGCTACTCGGAAGCGGAAGTTTCACTGTAAAAACCGCCCCTGTCCCCGCTGCTACATTTTCCGCGGCGATCAAACCGCCGTGCAGCTCGACTAAGTGGCGCACGATCGCGAGTCCGAGACCGAGGCCGCCATGCGTGCGCGTGGTCGAACCATCTGCCTGTCGAAAGCGCTCGAAGACGTGTGGCAGAAAGTCAGCAGCGATGCCCGGTCCAGTGTCGCGCACCTCGATCTGCACGTAATGTTCATCCTGGCTGATAAAGACGCCGACAGTCCCGCCGCCAGGAGTAAACTTCGAAGCATTCGACAGAAGGTTCCAGACGACTTGCTGCAGACGGTCGACGTCCCCGGCAATTACTTTCAAATCTTCCTGAAACGCTGTTTCGATGCGAATGTCCTTTGCTTCCAGCGCTGGCCTGACTGCATCGAGCGCGGCATTCACGACCGAGATTAGATTGACTGGTCCAAGGTGAAGCTGAAGTTTTCCCGTGATGACGCGCGAGACGTCGAGAATATCTTCGATGATCTGTTTCTGTGCCCACGCGTTTCTCTCGATGACTTCGATCGCGTGCGTCGAGCTTTCATTATCGAGACGTCCAGCCTTCAGGATGCGCGACCAACCAATCACCGCATTCAGCGGCGTGCGCAACTCGTGTGAGAGCGTGGCAAGAAACTCATCTTTCAGCCGGTTCGCTTTTTCTGCATCGGCGCGTGCCGCGCGTTCGCGCAGGAGCAGTTGGGCCAGCTTCGCTTCAGTGCTTTTCCGCGCTGTGATGTCGCGCTTGATACTGACGTAACACTGTGGTTCGCCAAGGCCACTACGCATCGTGAATACCGAAAGCTCGATCGTTCTTTCTTCACCACTCTTGGTGCGACAAATCGTCTCGCCCGCGTAATCGCCTTCGCGAATGAGTTCGTTTAGAATTTTCTGGAAAGTTTCTTCACCGAGATAGATGGCCGGCGTTTTACCTTCGAGATCGTGGTCCGCATAGCCGAGCAATGTGAAGTGTGCGCCGTTCTGTTGGAGGTAGTAACCCTGCGGATCGATGATGGCGATCGCCTCCTTCGAATGGGCGAAGATCTCTCGATAGAGATCAGCGTGCAGTTCGACAGGGCGAGCGGCCGGCTCAGCAAAAACTTCCTGACGTGAATAGGCCTCTTGAGACATGGCGAGCTCAAAGGGGATGGTCACAACTTGCAGGGGGCCGCGCCGGGTGGACTGATAGTAACACTAAACCTCAGATTATGCGGATACTTGGCGGATTGTCACCGCACTCCCTGAACGCACGGATTTGTAAACGGCCTCGACTAATTTAACCGACATCAGGCCGTCAAACGCCGTGACTGGCGGCTCGGCGCCGTTAACGATCGCATCAATAAACGCGCGATCCTCCTGCACGTAGCCCCACTTCTCTTCACGAGGCAACTGCTGCATCGTCTGTTCTGTAAAGTCGCCTGCGAGGCCCGTGCTGTAAGTGAGACTTTCCATTTCGCGTGTGACGATCGTTCCGTGATGGGTAAAGACTTCCACTCGCTCGAATGGAAACAACCAACTCGCATCTGCCGCAGTTGCGAGCGTTGCGTGCATGCCATTCACGAATTTCAGGAGCACGGAGAAGTCGTCGACCTCCTTGTACTCGTGGGTGGAACCGGCAGCATGCAACGATTCAACTTCACCGAATAAAAAACGCATCATGTCGAACATGTGGATCGGAGTCTCGTAAAGAAATCCTCCGGTGACGGCTGGATTGCCGGTCCATTCCGGTTTGAGTAGCTCCCCGCGATTCATCTTTACGTGCGCTGAATGTGGCGGGTGCGTTTCCGAGAGCATCTGCTTGAGCGTTGCGTAAACAGGCGCGAAGCGACGGTTGTGGCCCACCTGGAACACGGCGCGCCTCTCGTCCGCTTTTTTGAAGACTCGTTCCGCATCCGCGATACTGGTTGCGAGTGGCTTCTCGCAAAACACGTGTTTGCCCGTTTCGATCGAGGTTATGGCTAACGAAACGTGTTGAGTGTTTGGAGTTGTGATGAAAACAGCGTCAGATCTTTCGAGTAGTTCGGGAATATTGGCAACGGCGGTGGCGTTGTGCGAACTGGCGAGTCGTTCGGCGCACTCGGGAACTACATCGTAAACCGCTGCAACGTGGCAACGTTCGTCGCGCGCCAACACACTCGCGTGAACTCTTGCAATAAATCCTGCGCCGATGATGCCGATTCTAATCTTTGCCATTATGCCTCCGCGAGGACTCGTTCCGTCGCCGCGTGCGCCTCTCGTGCGAGCGCGAATGGGTCGCGTTCCCAGTACTCAGGACGGAAGATCTCAACACTCGCGACTTTGTCGTAACCGATTTTTCGAAAGGCCGCGATCATCTTTTGCAACGGCAGGATTCCGAGACCAGGCAGGAGCCGGTGACGATCTTCCAGCTCTGTGCGCGGCAGATCTTCGGCGTCGTTGATGTGAAAGATCTGGATCATGCTCGGATCAAGCGCTTCGATCATTTCGAAGGTTGAGTTGCCGGCGTAGAAGTGAAAACTATCAATTACCAGGCCGAGGTCTTTGCGGTTCACTGCGCGAACAATCTCGGCGCAGAGATCGAGTGTGGGCACGCTGCAATCAGTTTGTCCGAGGAATTCAAAAGCGAGTGAGACCTTGTGCTTCGCCGCGATATCGCAGAGCTCATTCAAGACTCTCACTGACTCTGCGATCACCGTCTCGCGCGATGCTCCCCCACTCGGCAGCCGTCCCGGAACCACGACGATGCAAGGACAGCCGACCGCCGCCGCGATGCTGCTCAGCTCTTCGCACTCCTGCTTGATCGCTTCGTATGCCGCGGCGTCGCGAAAAGTGACATGCTCGATCGAGTTTATGCT
Organism: Pyrinomonadaceae bacterium; assembly: GCA_036745095.1. Taxonomy (GTDB): domain Bacteria; phylum Acidobacteriota; class Blastocatellia; order Pyrinomonadales; family Pyrinomonadaceae; genus PSRF01. Next base: position 5,882 of record DAIOGT010000037.1, on the reverse strand, counting down.
CAAGGACGACAGGCCCGATTCTACGAAGAGATCCTTGAGGTCAGCAGTCGATCTTTCTTTCAGAAAAGCACGGAGTTTTGCTGCCCAGATTTCGAGATAATCGAACCCGGCTGCCTTGGCCGCGTGCAAGTCGGTGACGAGGTCGGCCCTCATCGTGGTGGCGCCGTTAAGTGCAAGTTTCATCGTTTGAAGGGGTAAAAGTGCTGAATCAGTTATTTAACCGGGCCAGCATATCACGGCGCACGACGGGGTTTGACTTGGCGCTGCCAATAGTTGTAAAACGGGCTAACCTGGAAAACTTAATCCGCTTCCCTACTTCCCGGTGATTGACCGGGAATCGGTTTTTTCCGAAATAGAAGGAGATACAAATGGCCCTACGACTTGGCGACATTGCACCCGATTTCACAGCAGATACAACTGAAGGCCCGATTCGCTTCCACGAATGGATTGGCGACAGCTGGGCAGTTCTGTTTTCGCACCCTAAAGATTTTACTCCGGTCTGCACGACGGAACTTGGATACGTCGCGCGCTGTAAGCCCGACTTCGAAAAACGCGGCGTAAAGGTAATTGGTCTCAGCGTTGACGCTACTGATTCTCACAAGCGCTGGGCTGAGGACATCAAAGAGACCCAGGGATCAGAACTCAATTTTCCTGTGATTGCCGACCCCGATCACAAGATTGCCGAACTCTACGACATGATCCACCCCGAGATCAGCGACGTGTTCACGGTTCGTTCAGTTTTCGTCATTGGCCCAGACAAGAAGATCAAGTTGATGATCACTTATCCGGCGAGCACGGGACGCAACTTCGACGAGATCCTGCGCGTGATCGATTCGTTGCAGCTGACTGCGAAGTACAGCGTTGCAACGCCGGTCAACTGGAAGGATGGCGACGACGTGATCATCGTTCCGTCGTTGTCTGATGAAGCTGCTAAGGAAAAATTCCCTGGTGGCTGGAGAGCTCCGAAGCCCTACCTGCGCATTACACCGCAGCCGAATAAGCAGGGAGCCGGTCAGCCAGACACCGCCGCTAAGAGCGCCTCGTAAGCGAGAACGTTTTAGCCACAGGTTACGCGGATGATATAAATCCGTGTGATCTGTGGCTAGAATGTTTTTAAATGACCCTTGCCCCCCAAACACAGCTTGGGCGTTACGAGATTCGCTCGCTCCTCGGCGCGGGTGGCATGGGTGAAGTCTATCTCGCGCAGGACACGAGCCTGCATCGAAAAGTCGCTTTGAAGGTCCTGCCCGCCGACGTCGCCTCGAACGCGGATCGCATGCGGCGCTTCAAACAGGAGGCGACCTCAGCCGCATCGCTCAATCACCCAAACATCGCGCACATTTACGAGATCGGACAGTCAGGCGATCTCCACTTCATCGCGATGGAATACGTCGATGGTCCAACACTGCGCGACAAGATCCACAAAGAGCACGAAGAACTCTCCAAACTCCTGCGCACGTTGCAACACGTCGCCGAAGGACTCGCGAAGGCCCACGATGCAGGCATCGTTCATCGCGATCTCAAGCCCGACAACATCATGCTCACGTCCGACGGTCACGCGAAGATCCTGGACTTCGGACTCGCCAAGCTCATCGAGCCGCAAACCACCATTAACAGTGTTCCCGGTGGCGAAGAGCCCACTATCTTGCAGCCGCAATCAACTCCTGGTTTGATACTCGGCACGATGGGTTACATGTCGCCCGAACAGGCGCAGGGCAAGACAAAACAGATCGATCATCGTTCAGACATTTTTTCTTTTGGCTGCATTTTGTTTGAAGCAATCACCGGACAGAGACCATTTACCGGCAAGGACCACATCGAAGTACTCAACAAACTGATCCGCGAGCCTGCCCCGCCGCTCTCGTCGTTCGATCCAAATGCATCCGCTGATCTGCAACGCATCGTGCGGCGTTGCCTTGCGAAGGATCCCGAACAGCGTTACCAGAACATCAAAGACGTTGCGATCGAATTGAAGGACGTCCGCCGCGAGATGCAAGAGCGCGGGATCGAGAGCACTGTGCCTCCGGTTTCGTCAGCCGGCAGCGAAGCTCGGACGATCTGGAAAGGTGAAACTACTCGCGTGCAATCGCAACCTGCGACTGCGGAGTCGCCGGCTTCAGCTTCAACGCGCGCCTCGAGCGCAGAGTTCATCGTCAACGAGTTGAAACGGCACAAGACACTGACGATCACGGGCGCCGTATTGGTCCTGATCGTGGGCGCCGCTGCTGTGTTTGGTATCAGATCCTATCTGAACGCGCGCGGCACAGAGGCCGCGGTGGAATCGATCGCCGTGATTCCGTTCGTTAACCAGAACAAAGATCAGAATGCGGAATGGATCTCAGATGGACTCACCGAAAGCATTATCAACAGCCTCACCCAAGTACCGAACCTGAAAGTGATCGCGCGCAGCTCTGTGTTTCGTTACAAGGGCAGGGAAACGGATCCTATCGCTGTCGGTAAAGAACTGGGTGTGCGTGCGGTTTTAACCGGCAGGCTCATGCAGCGTGATGGGACGATGCTCATCAGTGCCGAGCTGATCGACATTCGCGACAACAAACAGCTCTGGGGCGAGCAGTACCAGCGACAGCTCGCCGACATGCTTTCCGTGCAACGAGAGATCGCGCGCGAGATCACCAGCAACCTGCGACCGACGTTATCGGGTGTCGATCAGTCGCGCATGGATAAGCAGTACACCGCGAGCGCCGACGCGTATCAGCTTTATCTCAAGGGTCGTTACTATTGGAACAAGCGCACGCCGGCCGATCTGCAAAAGGCTGTGACGTTTTTTGAACAGGCAATCGAGAAAGATCCGAATTACGCGTTGGCTTACTCCGGTCTCGCCGATAGTCTTGCACTCCTGACTGCTTACACAAACACGCTTCCGCGAGAGTTGATGCCGAAAGCAAAACAGGCCGCACTCAAAGCGCTGGCGCTGGACGATAACCTCGCGGAAGCACATGCGTCTCTCGGACAAATCACTTCTTACTACGATTACGATTTTCCAACTGCCGAGCGAGAGTATCGTCGCGCCATCGAGCTCAACCCGAATTACGCAACCGCGCACCAGTGGCTTGCAGAGCACCTTTCGGCGATGAAGCGAATCGATGAGGCCATCGTAGAGATTCAGCGTGCACTCGACCTCGATCCGGTTTCAGTGATTATGAATCGCATTTACGCGGACATTCTGATGGACGGATCGCGGGTCGACGAAGCGATTCAGCAGTATCAGAAAACGCTTGAGCTCGACCCCAATTTCCCGACAGCGCATTTCTTTCTCGGTCGCGCGTACGAAGCGAAAGGCATGTACGATCAGGCTGTTGCGGAATATTCGAAGTCGCAGGCGATCAATGGAGTTTCGCCTGAAGAGATTAAAAAACTGCAGGAGACGTATGCCAGATCCGGTTTTAGAGCTTACGTACAAATGAATGTTGACCAATTGCTGGCACAGAGAAATTTCCCGCCCTACGTGCTCGCCACTCTCTATGCACGATTGGATCGCAAAGAGGAAACGCTGATGTGGCTGGAGAAAGGTTACGAGCAACGCGACTTTCGCATGACACTTCTAAGCGTCGATTACGAGTTTGAGAAGTTTCGGTCCGACCCCAGATTCAAGGAGCTCGTGCGCCGGATGGGACTACCCGAGTAAAATCATCACATGCGAGTCATGCTCCTGATTCTAATGCTGCTCTTCTGCGCGCCGGTTTTGCTCTCACAAACTGCCGATCAGGACGATGTGATTCGCGTCGAGACTGACGTCACAAACCTTCCCTTCACAGCCATGGACAAGCAGCGACGCTTTATCACGACGCTCCGTGCTGAGGATCTGCGCGTGCTTGAAGACGGCGTGCCGCAACAGCTTTTTACGTTTCAACAGGAAACAGACAGGCCGCTTGCCATCGCGTTTTTGATCGATGTGAGCATCTCGCAGGAGTCAACGCTCCCCGATGAAAAGGCGGCGGCAAGAACGTTTATCGAAAAAGTGATCGAGTCAAACAAAGATCAGGTTGCGATTGTTCCATTCACAGGTCTGGCGTATCTCGAACAGCCGTTGACGCGCGATTTGTTGAGCGTCTATCGCGTGTTGCAACGGATCGAACCTGCGATGCCCGCGTACTTTGGCGCCGGCAGGCCGTTGACTGGGATACCGACTGGTCCAGGCCTCGCCGCGCCACCGGACGAGGGCACTACCGCGATTTGGGATGCCGTGGCACTCACGTCGAGCAATGTGTTGGCGAACGCGGCAGGTCTCAGACGACGCGCAATCATCCTGTTGACTGATGGGTTGAACACCGCCGGCCGCTTGAGTCAGAAGGAAGCGATCAATGGCGTGCTGGCGGCTGAAGCTGTGGTCTACGCGATCGGGATCGGTAGTAAGCGTGACGGGTTGGATCGCGATGCGTTGCGTGAGGTAGCCCAACGCACTGGTGGCCGCGCGTTTTTTCCGGACAAGAAGTTTGATTTGAATGCTGCGTTTGCGGAGATCGAGCGGGAGTTGCGCACGCAGTATCTGCTCGCATATTCGTCGACGAACAAAAAGCGCGACGGATCTTACCGGAAGGTCACGATCGAAATCACAAATCCCGAGTTGAAAAAAGAAAAACTCGAAATCCGACACCGGCCCGGTTACTACGCAAAGTAGCCGCAGAACGCACAAAAATATTCAGTCTAGAGTTCAAGCTTTAGCTTGGCTTTCAACCGAAACACAGCAGCTTAAAGGCTGAACTCTAAACTTCATGTTTTGTGCCTTTTTGTGGCTTCGGTCAAAAAAGTTCTTGACAGGACCACGCTTGCTATTTTATACAAGGCGCTTCGCCCTGAAGAGGTGAATCCCATGATGATGAGCTGGAAACACATACAACACACCGTCGAACGGCGACCGAATGCCTTTATCGGCACGGCCAGGTGTGGTCTGGGTCTGAGCTTATCAACCCTCGATAGCCGGTACAGGTTCTGATCAGCGGGAGCGGACTCCCGCTCCCAATCTCCAACTAAAAAGTCGCGAGAATTGTAAGGAGCGGGCAGCTTCCCCGGAGGCTTTGAGCCCGCTCCTTCAGTTTTTGACGTTCGAAATACCTTTGGAAAGGAGGTGCGACGTATGCCTTATGAAAAGCTACAACTCGGCGGAGCTCAACGCGAAATTTTGTCGTGGGCTAATCACGAGTTCAGCATTGAAGAGCAAAACATGCTGCGCAATGTTTCGCGTTTGCCATGCCTGTTCAAGCACGTCGCGCTCATGCCCGACGCGCATTTGGGAAAAGGAAGCATGGTCGGTTCCGTCGTTGCCACTAAGGAAGCAGTGATTCCGGCAACAGTCGGCGTCGATATCGGTTGCGGCATGATGGCTGTAAAGACACCGTTCAAGAGCGGCATCCTCGACGGTAAGTTGAAGGAGCTGCGCCTGAAGATCGAAGAAGCAATTCCAACCGGATTCAGTCAGTACAAGGAGTCGGTTGACGAGTCCTCGTACTGGGAAGGCTGGAACGAGTTCAAAGATCTTCACGAAGGTGTTCACGATCGCAAAGCGAAAGCGATGGTGCAGTTGGGCACGCTTGGTGGTGGAAACCACTTCATCGAAGTTTGTCTCGACACCGAAAACTTCGTGTGGCTGATGCTTCACTCGGGTTCGCGCAACATCGGGAAGGAGTTGGCCGATCGTCACATCGCCACTGCGAAGAGCTTGTGGCGCTTGAACGAGCTGCCGGCACCGGATCTCGCTTACTTCATTTCCGGTACGCCGGAATTCAAGGCCTACTGGAAGGATCTGAAGTGGGCCCAGGGATACGCGATGAAGAATCGCGAAATCATGATGGCGCGACTGTTGAAGGTATTCAACAAGTTGTTCAATCATCGCCAGCCATTCAAGCCTGAGCTGGCAGTTAACT
>DAIOGT010000036.1:0-32125 GCA_036745095.1 Pyrinomonadaceae bacterium | reverse complement strand
TGCATGATTTACTCCTTGGTTGAAGGGTTGAGGAATTTGGCAGCGCATACGGGACTCGAACCCGTGATCTCTGCCTTGAGAGGGCAGCGTGTTAACCGACTACACCAATGCGCCGCAGCGGACTCGAATTATAGGTGCGTGGCGGCGCGGATCGCAAGTTAACGCCGCAGATTACGCAAGTGGACGCGCATCCGTGGCGTGATTTGCTATACTGCCCGCGCTTGGGCTCTAACCAATCCTCGAACTTATTGCGGGTGCTATGAAGATTGTTGTGTTGCGGGAGACACAAGAGGGTGAAGCACGCGTCGCGCTCATGCCCGAATCCGTTAAGAAACTCGTCGGACTCGGGACCTCCGTACACATCGAAACCCGCGCCGGACTCAGCGCCGCACGCACGGACGACGACTTTCGCGAGGCCGGCGCCGAAATAAACTCCGATCGAGAGGCCCTCCTCGTCGATGCCGATGTCGTCGCAGTTGTAAATCGACCTTCCGCCAACGATTTTGCACGACTAAAAAAAGGCGCTGTTGTGATCGGCTTTCTGCGGCCGCTCGACGAGCCTGCCGCGCTGTTGCCGGCACTCGATCGCGGCGTCACGACTTTCTCCGTCGAGCTCATTCCACGAATCACAAGGGCGCAAGCGATGGATGCACTGTCTTCGATGGCCACTGTCGCAGGCTACAAAGCCGTCCTGATCGCCGCCGCGCACATCCCACGAATGTTTCCATTACTGATGACTGCCGCGGGCACTGTTCCACCCGCGCGCGTCCTCGTGCTGGGCGCGGGCGTTGCCGGACTGCAAGCGATCGCCACCGCACGACGTCTTGGCGCAGTAGTGGAAGGCTATGACGTACGCGCAGCCGCTGGCGAGCAAGTGAAATCGTTGGGCGCGAAGTTTCTCGAAGTCGATCTCGGCGGAATCAAAACTGAAGATGCAGGTGGTTACGCAGTCGAACTGTCGGAAGAAGCTATGAACCGCGGGCGTGCGTTAATCGCAGAACATGCCAGCACGGCGGACGTGGTGATCACGACCGCCCAAGTGCCGGGCAGACGCGCTCCGCTACTGATTACTGAAGCAGCCGTAGACGGCATGAAGCGCGGCTCGATGATCATCGATCTCGCAGGCTCAACAGGCGGCAACTGCGCACTCAGTCAGGCAGACGTGACGATAGAACGTGACGGCGTAACGATCATCGCGCCCACGAACCTGCCGGCGACCATTCCGGTCCACGCAAGCCAGCTTTACTCTCGTAACGTCACGTCGTTCCTGACGCTGTTGATTAAAGACGGCCAGTTGCAGGTCGACATGAAGGACGACGTTGTTGGACCATCATGCGTGACCCACAACGGTGAAGTCGTAAACCAGCGCGTCGCAGCCGCGTTGCAGGCCCAACCGGGTTAGGAGTTATCGATGCATCTAGAAGATCCTTTCGTTCAAAGAATCCTTCTGATATCGGCGCTTTACGTTTTCGCGCTCGCGGCATTTCTTGGTTACCAGGTGATCTCGCGAGTGCCGCCACTGCTGCACACGCCGCTGATGTCGGCGACTAACGCAATTTCGGGTATCTCACTCGTCGGCTCGATCGTGACGGCGGGTGCGCAGTACAACACGGTCAGCACGGTTCTCGGTTTCATCGCGGTAGTTTGCTCCACCACGAACGTTGTCGGCGGGTTCGTCATTACCGATCGGATGTTGAAGATGTTCAAGCGGAAGGAAATCGCGAAGAAGGATTAACACCCACGCCCTTGCTGCAATTCTACTTTATCGAACTCAGTTACCTGCTCGCTTCAATCCTTTTCATTCTCGGATTGAAAGGATTGAGCCATCCCGAAACCGCGAAGCGCGGAATGCATCTCGCCGAGTTTGGCATGTTGATGGCCATCATCGGCACGCTGATGCATCACGAGATCATCACTTACACGTGGATACTTGCGGGCCTCGCGGTCGGCTCGCTCGTTGGACTCGCGATGGGCGTGTGGGTGCCGATGACGGCGATGCCACAACGTACTGCGTTGTCGCACGCGTTTGGCGCTTTCGCCGCGGCCCTCGTCGGTATTTCCGAGTTTTACAGATACGGCGGTCATCTCGAGAACCGGTTCATGATGGGCGCGCTCGGATTCGAAGTCATGCTGGGTGCACTCACAACCACGGGCAGCCTGCTGGCTTTTGCAAAACTTCAGGGGCTTGTGCGCGGTACGCCGATGACCTACCGCGGCCAGAACATCTTCAACATGGCGCTGCTCGCGGTGACGATCGGAATCTTCGTGTATCTGGTCATCGTGCCGGGTTCGATGCCGTTGTTTTTCACGATGGTCGGTCTGGCGTTTGTCTTTGGACTGTTGCTCGTAATGCCCATCGGTTCGGCTGACATGCCGGTCGTGATGTCGTTGCTAAATTCTTACGCCGGGCTCGCTTCGGCAGCGACGGGTTTCGTGCTTTCAAACAAAGTGCTGATCATCGCGGGCACACTCGACGGGTTTTCCGGATTCATACTTTCGGTGCTGATGTGCCGCGCGATGAATCGCTCGCTCACGAATGTTCTGTTTGGTGCCTTCGGAAGCGCAGCCACAGCCACTGCCGGCGACGAGCAACAGGGATCGATGCGCGAAGTCGGTTTGGACGACATCGCGACCCAACTCGCTTACGCAAACAAAGTCATATTCGTGCCCGGTTACGGACTCGCGACTGCGCAGGCGCAGCACGCGGTGCGTGAGCTCGCCGACGTGCTGGAGAAGCGCGGAGTCACGGTTAAATATGGAATCCATCCTGTAGCCGGTCGCATGCCTGGACATATGAACGTACTGTTGGCGGAAGCAAATGTTCCGTATTCAGCACTGTACGAGCTCGAGCAAATCAATCCTGAGTTTCCAACCACGGACGTCGCTGTCGTCATCGGAGCAAATGACGTTGTTAATCCGGATGCACGCGACAATCCAGGAAGTCCCATCGCCGGTATGCCGATTCTTGAAGTCGATCGGTCGAAGTCAGTCGTGGTCTTGAAGCGTGGTCAGGGCAAAGGTTTTTCTGGACTTGAGAATCCATTATTTTTCAAGCCGGTAACAGGCATGCTGTATGGCGACGCGAAAGACACGTTGACTCGGCTGGTGCAAGCGGTGCAACACGCGTAAATCATAAGCACAAAAAACTGGAGACTGCATGAGAAGATTTTTAACTGCACTCGTGCTGGCGAGTCTGCTCGTCACCACACTCCCCGCGACTTACGCTCAGCGTGCTTCCGACCGATCGAAAAAGGCAGCCGCATCTGTAACAGCTCAACGCGGAGTTGAGACGATTTCCGCAAGCCAAATCCGAGAGTACCTGACCTTCATCGCCTCGGACGAAATGGAAGGGCGCGACACACCGTCGCGCGGCCTCGACATAACCGCGAAGTTTCTGGCAATGAATCTCGCGCGTTGGGGGCTTAAGCCGGCGGGTGATGACAACAGCTTTTTTCAACGGATCGATTTGCAACGGAATCGAGCTGATGGTGGGCAAACGAAAGTTGAGTACGGCGGGCGCACACTCGTGACGGGAACGGACTACATTCCAGCCGGCGGCTCCGGCAATGTAAACGGTCAACTCGTCTTCGCAGGCAATGGCTGGTTTGTAAAGTCGAAAGCCATCGACGCGTACAAGGGCGTCGATCCGGCAGGACGAATTGCGGTGATCTTTGGAACGCCAAATAGGACTCCGCGCGGCATCTCACGCGCTGACTTCGGCAAGCCTGGCGAAGACTCAATGAATCCGAGCGATTACGCCCGCAGCAAAGGCGTCGTCGGTTTGATTTACGTGCCTGACTTTCAATACTTCGCAAACTGGCAACGCAATCAGCGAATGACCGAACGTGGCTCAACCGTTGTCGCGAAGTTTACAACGCAAACAACGGCGCCATTGCCGTCGATTGTATTCTCGCCGGAAATGGCAAACATACTTTTCGCGGGCGAGCGGGAGTCGGCTTCGGGAATCTTCAACGCGTCTTACAGCTCTAGCGGGTCCACGCTGCCGGCGCCCTTCCTGATGAGCGATTCCAAGAAAATTACGATGAGTTTAGCCAACGCCACCGAGACTGTTCCGACGCAGAACGTGGTTGCGGTTTGGGAAGGCAGCGATCCGGTTTTGAAAACTGAGTACGTCGCGCTCGGCGCGCACTACGATCACGTGGGCACCGGCTGCCCGCCAGCCGGGACTGACACGATTTGCAATGGCGCGGACGACGATGGCTCCGGCACGACGGCGTTATTAGGAATGGCGGAAGCACTAGCCAAAGCGCCGACCCGCCCCAAGCGCTCGGTATTGTTTGTTTGGCACTGCGGCGAGGAGAAAGGATTGTGGGGCTCGCGTTATTTCACGCAGTATCCGACCGTGCCGCTCAACCAGATTGTGGCGCAGATTAACCTCGACATGATCGGCCGTAGCAGGAAAGAGGGCGACACCAACCGGCGCAACGTTGACCTGACAGGACCAGACTCGATTTATCTAATCGGCTCCACGATGATGAGCACCGAGTTGGGAGAAATCGTCAACGCCGTTAACAAGTCGTTCCTGAACCTCACCTTTGACACGCGTTACGACGATCCAAGCGATCCTAATCGCTTCTTCTACCGCAGCGATCACATCAATTACGCGCGCAAAGGAATTCCGATTATGTTCTTCTTTGACGGTGTTCACGAAGATTATCACCGTCCGGGCGACACGGCGGACAAGATCGATTATCAGAAAATGGAGAAGGTTACGCGGACGGTTTATATGACGCTGTGGGAGATTGCGTCGCGGCCGGCGCGGTTGAAAGTTGATAAGCCGATGCCGGCGCAGATCAGCGTTAACTAAGTCGCGGATCCGCGTTCCGAAATCAACCGTCGATAAGCTTCGGCGCGTGAGAGTCCCAGCTCACGCGCCGCTTTTTTCAGGGCGGCGCGGTGGTCCAAGCCGTCCCGTTCAAACTGGTCGACTAACGCGACAACGCTGACCGCCTCGGTTCTTGCAGCGCCGATAACATTTCGATCGATAAGCACCACAATCTCGCCGCGAATATCTTTCTTCTCAGCATAATGCGCCGCGACCTCGCTTAGTTTTCCACGACGGATCTCCTCGTGTAACTTCGTGAGCTCCCTCGCGACAACGGCTTCACGCTCGCCGAGTATTTCGTAAGCGTCCCTGAGTGTTTCCGCGAGACGGTGCGGCCCCTCGTAGAAGATCAACGTGCCCGGTACGGACTGCAACTCCGCGAGCCGAGTCCGACGCGCATTGGCTCGCGACGGCAAAAAGCCGGCAAAGAAAAACTCGTCTGTGGGCAGACCGGCCGCAATCAATGCGGAGATCAGCGCACTTGGTCCAGGCACCGGGACAACCTGAATCTCGCTCTCAATCGCCGCCCGCACCAGACGAAAACCAGGATCGCTAATTGAAGGCGTGCCGGCGTCCGAAACGACGGCTACATTAATTCCCTGCTTCAACCGCTGGATCAGTTCTGTTGCGCGTTGCTGCTCGTTGTGTTCGTGATAGCTGATCGTTTTAGTGTTGATGCCGTAATGGTTAAGTAACTTATGTGTGTGACGCGTGTCTTCACACGCGATTAGATCTACATCGCTAAGGACTTGAAGGGCGCGATGCGTGATGTCCGCAAGGTTGCCGATAGGTGTGGCGACGAGATAGAGAGTGCCGGGCATGATCGGCAAGCATTTTAGACAGGATTACACGATTAACAAATCAGCAAGACAGAAAAAGGCCCCGGCGTTTTCGCCGAGGCCTTTGGCAGGGTAGACCAGCAGGTTACAAGCGGAAGTCAGATGCGGGTTAGTTCCGAGGGAATGGAATTCGTCTCCACCAATCGCTGTTGCGATCGTATCGATCGTTGCGACGGTCGTTACGACGCCAATCGTCATCTCGGCCGTATCCGCCGCCGTAGCCAAATCCGTAAACGCCGCTGATGTAGCGAAGCTCCTGTTGGATCTGCGACCACTGTGAAACCGTGCGGCCATCAAACCCACGTCGCGCGACGCGATCAATTTGATCTGCTTCCTGTAGCACTCGACGTGCTTCGTTGGCGCTGCGATTCAGATCACGGCCATTGCCAACTCGCGATTTCAGATCGCCTACGGCATCACGAAACTGGTGGACCTGATCGTTAATTCGATCTTCACGGTTGGTGCCGTTGGCCCGGCTTCGATCCAGTGCGCGGTCCATGTCGCGTTCGAAATCTTTTGCCAGACGATCGAGACGGTGCACGGAATCGCGGAGTCCGCGATCGTCGTAGCGTCCATTACCGCGACTATCGGGATAGCGTCCCCATTGCGCGGACGCTGCAGCCGGCAAAGCAAGCGCCAGGATCGCCGCAGCGAAAATTGAAAACTTCAGTGTGTGTCTGTTCATCTCTCGTATTTCTCCTCGTTAATCCCTCGGGCCGACTTCTACGCGTGTACCCGATGTCGTTGCCCGGGTATTTGGCAAGTGTCGTGCCTGTGCGGAAATGGAGAGAAAAATGGGGGTATTTCGGGGCAGGAAGTGCCAAAACGTGCACGAGGTAACGAAAACGTACGGTGAAATTTCAGCGCCGCTGATCCAGCAGGATGAAGATATGTCGCCGCAAATCCGCCTGCAAGACCGCACCGTGTGAAGCAGATTTCCATTCCGGTGCACCGGTTTTGGATTTTGTTAACAACAACTCCTCATTCGCTGAGCGTATTCCGAGGTGACGAATATTTGCGGCCGCTAACCCTCCGCCACGCACCACACCATCGCGCGGCGTCCTCGGCCATCCTGCTTCAACATACAACGTGCGAACACCGTTCGTGAGCGTTAGAAGGTGTCCAACCATCGTCGACGTGGCAGTGGGAAAACGATGTCCTTCCTGTTTTGAAAGTTGAATACTCCCGCCCGCGCGATTCGCTTCACCCGCCAAAACCGTGAACGCAGTGAGCAGCCAATCGACTCCCGCCTTGCGCAAGAGGTCGTTGGAATTTTTCAGCTTGAGGTATTCGGCAACTTCAGCGCGGCCGGCCAGCCGAGCTTTGCGCTCCGCTTCCGACAATGCCGCTGCCCACGCTTCATCAAGTTCGCTCATATTTGCTCGCCGATGGTATCATGAGCGCCGAATCGTCCCCCCACAATCCCGGATGCGGAACATATCAACATGACCCCATCGTATCGCGCGCTAAAGCGCCTTTTAACCGTAATCCCAGCGGTTGGCCTGTTCCTACTGATCAGCGCAAACCCGTCGGCACAGTCAAACAAACTGCCCGCGCCAGGCAGTCACATCAGCGACTTTGCAGGTGTGATCGACGCTGACACCAAGACCAGGCTGGAACAGCTTCTTCAGGGCGTGAAGGACAAGAGCAAAATCGATCTATACGTCGCCGTAGTTGAAAGCACCGGCGCCCAGGAGATTTCGGCTTTCTCACAACAGCTCGCGCGTGATTGGAACATCGGCGCGAAGACCACTCGCAACAAGACGTTGCTGCTAGTTGTTTCGGCTGCGTCGAAGTCGTCATTCACACAATTCAGCCGCACGGCGCAGGTAGACCTGCCGGACGGCGTGTTGGGTGAAATGAGTTATCGCATGAACGGGCCTTTGAGCGATGGACGATTCACCGAAGCAGTGGACAGTGGCGTGCGCGTGTTTGCCAATGCACTCGCCGAGAAGATCGGTTTCAAGGTTTCGGATATCGAGATTTCAACCGCAAGTAACACCGCGCAAGCTGCGACTGACACGCCCCAGCAAGTCCTCGTGAGTGCGAAGGATGTTCCGAGCACTCGTCCGCGTGTGGTCAGTGAAGCGCCGAAAGCAGAAGCAGAAGCGACACCACCGGCCGACCCACCGAGAACAGAACCGTCGCCAACGGAAAGTCCGGTCGCCGAGTCCGCCCCAACTGAACCGCTGAATACAGAGCCATCGCCCACAGAGTCGCCGAAAACAGAAGAAGCACCGAAGACCGACACCGCGAAACCAGGACGCGACAAACCCACGGCCGCGGTTTCCAAAACGTCACAACCGAAGAAAAGCGCTGCCGAGATCGCAGAAGAAGAGCTCGATGAGATCGACGAAGTCGAGTTGACACTAACCAAACCTTTGCCGGAACGCGCGGTTTTGTTGAAAGAGTTTCTCGATACGCATCCCGAATCGAAAGCGAGACCACGCGCGATCGAGTTGTTGATCAGCACGCACGCGGGCCTGGGCGATCAAAAGTTGAAAACTGGCGATATCGCTGGCGGCATCGATCAAATGATGCGCGCGATCGATGAGGCCGACACGAACGTCTCCGACAAACTTTTCTCCGGAGTGATCGCGCAAATTCCCATGAATTTGTACTTGCGTGGCGAGCGTGCCGCAGCGTTCAAGGCGGCGCAGAACGTCGAGGCGAAGTTTGGAAACGACCCGAAGCGTTTACTTGCCATTGCTGGCTTCTATCTCGGAATCGAGCGAGGAAGCGACACGGTGCGAGTTGCTGAAAACGCAGTCAAACTCGCGCCGGATCTTGCTGAAGCTCATCGGATTCTCGCAGTCGGACTACACATGTCTCTGCGCCTCGATGAAGCTGCGGCGGAGTACAAGAAGACTCTCGAGCTTGAACCTGCGTCGAAAGTCTCGCGCGTCAGTCTGGCAGATATGTATCGCGCTGCGGGCAAAACGGAAGAGGCACTCGCTCTCTACAACGAACAGCTCGCTGCGGATCCGACAGACAAAGCCGCACGCGCCGGTAAAGTAATCTCGCTGTTTGAGCTCAATCGAATGCAAGAAGCAAACAGCGCTCTCGAAGCCGCACTCGCGGATGACCCGCGAAACCTGCCGTTGCTTTCGGGCGCAGCGTACTGGCTCACGGCCCATAACAATCACGAGAAGGCTTTGGATCTGGCGCTCAAGGCGACGGCCGTCGAAAGACGTTACACATGGGCACAGATCGCGTTGGCCCGCGCGCTCGTCGGCGCGACGCGCCCACTCGATGCAGAGCGCGCGCTGCGCTACGCGCGACAGTTTGGGAAGTTTCCGACGCTGACTTATGAGCTCGCGAATGTGCTGGCGTCAATGGGTCTCTACGATGAAGCGGCCGAGGTTCTACGTGAGTCGTTCACAATAAAAGATGATCAGATTCACACGCTCCTCGCCGGACATCTGGCAGCAAGCGACGAGAGTTTTCTTAACTTGCTTGCGCCCGAGAGACGCGCCGGTATTTACCAGCCGGCTTCAGCTGATAACGCTGCGAATGCGAAGACGATGAAAGCGCTGCTTGCTTTCAATACTGCAATCACGCCCGCGGATGGCGAGAAGATCGCAGAAGCGACGGCAGTGGCGGCTGCGAAGGAGTTCGCTTTCGGCGATGACGACATGCGTCCTTTTCGACAGGTGTATGCAGCCAGCCGTCTCGTGCGAAACGGTGTCGGCATACGCACCGCACTCGATCTGATCGCCGAAGCCAGAAGAGCAACCAACGAAGCGCTCAAAGTTCCGATGTCTACGCTGGCGGTGCAAGCTGATGAATTTCGCGATCTGCGCGCCACCGCGATTGCGTCGGGCAATGTTCCCGACGTTTCGCCGGCTCCGGCGGAGGTGCTCGCGAACATTTACAAGGGACGCTTGGAAGACCTTGAAGGGTGGGCGCTCTTCAACGACGAGAAATATCCAGAAGCAATCACGCACCTGAATAAAGCGGCGGAGATTTTACCGGCTGAGACCCCAGCATGGCGCACTGCGCTCTGGCATCTCGGCGTGACCTATGAACAGTCAGGACAGCAGGAACAAGCGCTCGACGCGTACATCAGGAGTTATCGCGGTGAACCGACGCCATCGTCGGTTCGTCGATCAGTCATTGAACAACTCTACAAACGCGTCAATGGTTCGCTTGACGGACTCAACGAAAAACTCGGGGCAGTAACGGCAGCAACTACGCCATCTGCAGAACCGATGCCAACTCAAGAACCGGCAAAGACGCAGGCGCCAAAAGAAGAGACGCCCAAACCAGAGACACTGAGTTCAGACCCAACACCCGCACCGACACCCGAGGCTACGCCGTCGCCCCAGCCGATGTCTGACGAAGCTCTACGGAGCGCGGCGTCGCGATTGCGATCCACCGTCAAGATCACCGGACGTATCGTCGATGCAAACCAGGTGGGAATCGCGAATGTCGTGGTGGTGTTGATTAGTCCGTCAGGCACTGTGCTGGCAGCGACGAGTGATAACGAAGGCTATTACACATTCAAGGTGGCGCCGTCAGAGAAAACTTACAGAGTGATCCCTTCGTTGCAGGGTTACACTTTCACTCCGATTGACCGTACGCTGCCGGGATTGTTTGAGGATTTGAAGGGGATCGACTTCGCGGGAACTAAACCATAACCACGGATTACACATATGATCCGTGTAATCCGTGGCTGGGTTTTCTTTAGTTATTTATTATTGTTCTCAGAGCCGGGAATGAGTTTTCCTTCAGCGTCGTACAGTTCAACTTTCCCGTACTTCGCCAGGATCTCACGCGCCTTCGCAGCATCACCAACTGCAACCACCTGGAGATGGCCCATGTCGAGATACTTCTTCGCGGCATTTTGAACGTCAACAGCCGTAATCGCCGCAACCTTCTGCGGATACGTGTCCCAGTAATCCGCCGGAAGGTTGTAGAGCTTTTGCGTGATGATGTTCTGCAAGAGAGTCGTAGGCTGTTCGAGCGACAACGCAAAGCTGCCGGTGATGGCTCGCTTCGCGTTATCGAGTTCTTCCGCAGGAACGGCGTCAGTCCGCAGCCGGTTCAGCTCGTACATGAACTCCTTCATCGCGCCTTCGGTAACGTCAGTGCGAACTTCAGAACTGGAAACCCATGTACCTCTGAATTTCGAGCCGCCAAAATTACTGTACGCACCGTAGGTGTAGCCCTTGTCCTCACGCAAGTTCATGAAGAGCCGTCCTGATGGACCACCACCGAGAACGCGATCAGCCAGCAGCACTGCGAAATAGTCAGGACTGGTCCGCTCAATACCGAGGGTGCCGAGCTGCAACACAGTCTGCACGGAGCCGGGACGATCGATCAGGTAGATCCGGGATTCTGACTGCGCCGGCGCCTGCGGAACGGTCATTGCCGGCACATCGCCCTTCTGCCAGTCGCCAAACACCTTCTCGAGCTTGGGCAAAATCTCCTTCATGGTGACGTCGCCGACGATCGCGAGAATGGCATTGTTCGGACGATAGTAAGTGGCGTGGAAGTCAGTCAGGTCTTTGCTCGTCAGCTTCTTCAGCGAGTCCGCGGGCGGCGCGATCAACGAAGCCGGATGGCTCGTTCCGTAGATCGCCTTTTGGAATTGCTCCGCCGCGAGAAACTGCGGAATCGATCTTTGAAACTGAAGCTGCGCGAGAGTGCGCGTTTTGTATTTATCGACTTCAGCCTGCGGAAAGGTCGGATTGCGAATGACGTCGGCAAACAACTCGAGCGTCTGGTCCAAATTTTCGACCAGGCCGCTGGTGTTGACGACGCTCGTCATAGCCGACAGGCCGGAGTTGGCGCCCAATGTGGCGCCGAGTGCATCAACCTGCTCCGCGATGTCTTTGCTGGAGCGCTTGGCGGTGCCTTCACGCAACAGCGATGCGGTGAAGGTCGCTAGACCGCGATAGTCTGGCTTGTCTGATAGACCGCCACTTAACACCACGAGCTGCATGTTGAACGTCGGAACTTTGTGTGACGGAAGCAGTACCACACGCAATCCGTTTTTCAGCGTCGTTTCTTCAGCGCGCGGGAGTTTTACTTTCAGTATTTCCTTGTTAACAGGGGCTTTGCCTTTGATGACGGCGCCCTTCGTGCTTTGCTGTCCTGGACCAGTCTGCGGCGCGGCTCCCTGGCCGAAAGCCAGAGATGACACAACCATGATCAGGATCAGTGCGACAATAATGTTGCTTTTAGTCTTCATCATTCTCATTGCTGTAACTCCTTTACTGTCCTGATGCGCCGGTTGCGGGCTTGGGCTTCGCCTGCGGCATGGTGATTACAACCGTGCGATTGGTGTCAACCAAATACTTGTTGGCAACACGCTGCACGTCTTCCTTCGTGACTGCGGCGACCTTGTTGAGTCGCTCGTTGATCAGGTTCGGATCGTTGTAGTAGACCGTGTACTGGCCGATCGTGATTGCTCGCGAGAGTGCGCTTGCCAGGCCATTGATCAGGTTACGTCGTGTCGTGTTCTTGGCTTTCTGGAGTTCCCAGTCAGCAATCGGCTCTTTCTTCAGCCGGTCGATCTCGGCGTAGATTGTAGTTTCGATGTCTGCCGTCTTCACGCCTGGTCTAAGCGTCGCGTTTGTGTAGAACGCACCGATGCCACGCTTCTCGTCCATGAAACCACCAACATTGGTGACCATCTCTTTTTCCTTGACGAGCTTCTGGTACAGGCGCGAGCTCTGGCCACTCTGCAATACTGCCGCGAGCACCTGTAAGGCGTAGAAGTCAGGTGTGTTTCCCTGCACCGCTTTGAAGGCGAGATCGACACGGGGCGCGCGTGCGAGCATGTCGTCAACAGTCGCGCGTCTTTCTGCTTTTTGCGCTGGCTCGGTCATGTCCACCGCCGGCGGATCCGGCTGACGCGGCAGACTCTCGAAGTTAGTGCGAATCTTCGCGAGAGCGTCGGCGGTCTTGAAGTCACCAACGAGGACCAGCACCGCGTTGTTGGGCGCGTAGTACATCTTGAAGAATTCGGAGACGTCGTCGACAGTCGCAGCATTCAGATCGTCCATCGATCCGATCACCGAATGCTTGTATGCGAAGTTGTCGTAGAGTAACTCCTGCTGTAGCTCGTTACTTTTGCCGTACGGTTGGTTGTCAACGCCGAGGCGTCGCTCTTCCTGGACCGCATTGCGCTGGTTGTCGAGGTTCTCTTTGGTAATTGCCAGGCTCTTCATGCGATCTGCTTCGAGGAAGAGAGCGAGGTCGAGCTGGTTAGCGGGGAGCACCTCGAAATAGTTTGTACGATCTTCGTTGGTGGTGCCGTTCATGTTACCGCCGTTGTTGAAAACGAGCAGGAAATGCTCACCAGATCCAACATTTTCGGAGCCTTTGAACATCATGTGTTCAAAGAGATGCGCGAACCCGGTGCGACCCTTGCGTTCGTTGCGCGAGCCGACGTTGTAAGTGATGGAAATTGCCACTACGGGCGCGGAATGATCTTCAACAGTGATTACGCGCAGGCCGTTCTTCAAGGTTGTCTCTTTAAAATCAACTCGCACGTTGCGAGGGCCCTGTGCCTGGGCTGAGAGAACCGCGAGCGCGCAGACAAACAGAGGGGACAAAAACTTAGAGACGCGTCTCATGCTCAAACTCCTTTGAATGTGGATGTGTTATCGGTCGAAGGTTTTGGACTACTACCGCGTGGCAGGACTTTATGCGCTTGACAGTACCGTGTCAAGCGGCCAGCGGGCCAGATCCGGTGATTCGTGTCAATGTACATTAATGCGTAAATACGGGGGTTATAGTAGCCAACCGCGCCCCACTTCTTACCATCCAAAGTCCTCGACTGTATAATCGTCGCACTAAAGCCATGAATAGAATAAAGCTCATCTCCGGTGTTATGGCGGTCTTTGCCGTGCTAACGCTGGCCCTCTCGGTAAGGTCGCAGCAGCCCGCTCCTCAGCAAGCCGCCAGCCGTTTTGACGTAACGCACTACCGGATCGAAGCTCAGATCATCCCGGATGAACACATGCTCCGGGCCGGCGCCGACGTAACGTTTGTGCCGCTGGATGCGACGCGTTCGGTCGTTTTCGAGCTCAATGGCTCGCTAAAAGTCGAAAGCATTGAGAAGGACGGGAAACCACTGACCGGCTACGTTCAGGATGCGGTCGGAGTCGGCTCCCTCGGTCCAAGCTTACGCGTGGATCTGGGCAGCGTTGTTCCCGCAAACCAGCCTGTGACACTCCGAATCCGCTGGGCCGGCGCACTCGTTTCGCCGGAAGGCGGGCCACTCGCGACGCGGCGACTGGCCTATGTCGGCAACGAAGGTTCGTACCTGATGTATGCCTCGCGCTGGTTCCCTTTTCATGACTATGCCGCCGATCGTGCCACCTCTGACATCACTTTCATCGTGCCGTCAGGTTTGCAGGTGGCAGGCACAAGCGACGATGCAGTAGTGGCTCAACCATCGCCGAAAGAAGGCGCCGTCCGTTATCGCTTCGTGCACCGACAGCCAGTGCTGATCGGAAATTTCGCCGCCGGACAGTACATCAACAAAAACCTGCGCTACGCGAACTACGATCTTCAGTTGTACGCGATGCCAGGCAGTGAAAAACGGCTGGAGCAGTTTGCTGAGCTCACGGGACGCGTGCTGGAGTTCTACACGAAGAAGTACGGCAATCCCCTCTTTGGCCGCAAGTTAGTGGTCGTCCAAATCGACGACGAGAGTCTGGATACCTACTCCGGACCGGGAATCGTCTTCCTGTCGAGCAAGATGTTTGACACAACGCGGCCAGTTCCAGAAGAAAAGATCCAGAGAGAAATTGCTTACCAGTGGTGGGGCCAGACCGTCGGTTTGAAATCGTTTGACGATGCCTGGCTTTCGCAGGGGCTGGCTGAGTGGAGCGCGTTTGCTTATCGCGAGAGCACGTTGACTGCCGGTGGCCTCGATTCCGCCCAGCGTGAACAGCAGGAGCGGGCGCTGACGTTCGAACAGACCGCATCGATTGCGCGTGCGCCGAGTGCACTCGACGATCAATCAGCAGCTTACCAGTCCATCGTCTTTTATAAAGGCTCGATGATCTTTCGCATGTTGCGCGAAACGATCGGAAAAGAAAACTTTGATCGGCTGCTCGCTACTTACCTTGAAACTTATAAAGGCAAGAATGCGTCGATCGACGAATTTGAAAAACTCGCGTCGAAGATCTCGCAGGAGAACCTACGTTACTTCTTTGCGCAGTGGGTTGAAGGTACGGGCGTTCCCGAGTTTACTGTCGATTATCAAATCATTCGCACACGCTCGGGCAAGTTCCGCACGCGCGGCACGGTGAAACAGAACCTCGAGGCGTTGCGCATGCCGGTCGAGTTGCTGCTGCGGGCCGAGGGCGACAACCAGCAGAAGATCGTTCGTATTGAGGGCCGCAGCGAAGACTTCGACTTCGAATCGAATGGGCAGCCGATTGAGGTCGTTGTTGACCCGAACAACAAGATACTGCGGATGTCAGACGACCTGCGTGTTTCGATTATCGCGCGACGCGGTATCGAGCAGATGAAGGAAGGTATCTACGCCGAGGCGCAGCAACAGTTTGAAGCCGCCCTGAAACTCGACCGTTCAAATTCGTGGGTTTACTACAATCTCGGTCTGCTGTTTCTCGAACAGCGTAACTGGCAACAGGCTCTCGACAATCTTGAAGCTTCGCTTATCGGTAACTTGAAGCCGTCGTGGATCGAAGTGTGGGCCCACATCAAACGTGGCAACGCTTACGACGCGAAAGGTGAGCGCAACCGTGCGGTGGCTGAGTATCAGAAGGCTGTTCAGTCAGGGATTGATTACGATAACGCGCAGGCGATCGCGAAGAAATACCTGGCCGCGCCATACGATCCCAAGGCCGATCAAACCGCGGAGGCAAATCCGCCAGGGTATTAATCAGTTTGAGCGGTGGCTGTAATACTGATTCGGTGTTTCTCGGCGGTGCGGATCATCTCGTCGCGATCAAACATTAACGTCTTTCCGGCCGTGATGCTGAGACACGTCGCACCCGCGTCCGCCATCGTTTGAATCGTCGGCACACCAACCACCGGCACGTCGAATCGCATATCCTGATTCGGTTTCGCCACTTTCACGACAGTTAATCGCCCATTAGCAAGACTGCCTGCCCGACGAATCGTCTCGTCAGTGCCTTCCATCGCTTCAATCGCCACACACGCCTTGCCGCGAATCACGATCGTCTGGCCCAGGTCCAACCGCGCGATCTCGCGTGCGATCTCCAGACCATACTGAATGTCTTCGCGTTCCTGTTTGGAAGGCTCACGGCGCGTGAGAGTACCGGTCGTCGGTAACGAATCCTGAAGAAAACACGTGGAGTCAACCAGCTCGATGCCTTCGCTTTCCAGCTCAGAGGCAATCGCGCCGATTAAAGAGTCGGTATTTCGGCGTGGCAGCTTCAACAGCACTTTTAACATACGTGCATCCGGCACGGCGCGGCTGAAGATCTGAACATGCTTCACCTGCCCCGCCATGATCGCCTTCTCGACACCTTCTTCCTTGAAGAAACGAATCATGCGTCCGAGCTGGCCGATGCCGATCCATTTCACGCGCTCGGCGCGCTGGTCCATAGATGGGTCTGTCTCTTCGCGGATCGCCGCGACGACGAGCGGCACACCCGACCGGCGCGCGCCCTCGACGACCATGAAGGGAAACTGGCCGTTCCCAGCGATCAATCCAAACTTCATTTGGTAACGCCGCGATTGGAATCTGCGATGAAACGAAGCAAATCGATGACTTCCGGAGAGCCAGTGATCTCCTGTTCGATACGTTCGACGGCCTGAGTAGTGTTGAGCTTGGCGGAAAGCAAAAGGTGAAATGCGTGATGGAGAGCGTCGATCGTCTCGCGTGAATAACCGCGCCGTTTCATACCCGTGATGTTCAACCCGTAGCACTTCGCGTGGTTGCCGACAGTCAGAGCAAACGGCAACGCATCTTTGACGACGACCGAGTAGCCACCGATGTAAGCCTCTTTGCCGATACGACAGAACTGGTGCACACCGGAATACGCGCCGATGTTCGCGCGATCCTCGATGATTACGTGCCCCGCGAGCGTGGCGGCGTTTGCCATGATAACGCCGTCGCCAATCAGGCAATCATGTGCGACGTGGGCCTGGGCCATGATGAGGCAGTCGTCACCGATTTTGGTGAGCATGCCGCCGCCGGCGGTGCCTCTGTGAATCGTGACAAACTCGCGTATCTTGTTGCGCTTGCCGATTCGTGTTTCCGAAGGCTCGCCTTTGTACTTCAGATCCTGCGAGGCGAGACCGATCGATACGAAAGGGAAAACGTGTGTGCCCGCGCCGATTGCAGTGCGACCATCGACGACGCAGTGAGATTCGAGCCGCACGCCGTCGCCGATCTGAACTTCCTCGCCGACGATGCAATATGGACCGATGAAGCAGTCGTCGCCGATTTGCGCACCCGGACTGACAACCGCGGTCGGATGAATGCTGGTCGGGTGAGTGGCTGTGGACATGAGACTAAGAACCGGTCCTATAGCGCTTCGGTCGATTCCCTCGGCGCGACGATACTCATGATCTCGGCGTCAGCGGCCAGTTGACCATCGACCTTCGCCTCGCCGCGCATGCGTTGCACGCGCGAGCCGATGCGCAACGCAGTCACTTCGAGTACCAAAGTATCGCCGGGAACGACTGGTCGACGAAAACGCGCTTCTTTGATGCCGGTAAACAAAACGAGTTTCTGATCGCGATCTTCGATTTCACGCAATGCCAGCACGGCGCCAACCTGCGCGAGCGCCTCGACCACCAGCACACCCGGCATCACGGGCGCGCCGGGAAAGTGGCCCTGAAAGAACAGCTCGTTGATACTGACCTGTTTAATGCCGACGATTCTTTCGCGCGGCACGAGCTCGACAATTCGATCGACGAGGAGAAAGGGATAACGGTGCGGCAGGAGTTTTTGAATGGCCTGTGCGTCGAGAACTGTTTCCATTGGCAGTCAACTGAGGCCACAAAAAAGCACAAGAGGCACAACTTCGACTTTGTGCTTCTTGTGCGTTGTTGCGATCTTATTCAGGTGGCGTAGCGGTCGTTGCGGCAGTAACGGGATTCTTGCTATTGAAGTCAGCAATGAAGGCGCGAGTAATGTCGATACTTTCAGCCGCGTAGAGCAAAGGCACTTGCGCGCCGTCGATGATCACGTTAATGCCGCGGGCTTTGGCGAACACTTCGAGAGCCTTGCCAATCTCATCCTGCAACGGAGTAAAGAGCTCCTGCCGGCGACGATTGTATGAAGCTTGAGCGTCCTCGCCCCTGCGCTGAATGTCTTTTTTCAACTGATCAAGTTGATCGATCTTCGCCTGCAACGACTTTTGATCGATCGGCGTTCCCGGAGGTGCTTCGCGCAGTTTTGTAATTTCGGCCTCGAGCGTCTGCGCGCGCGTCTGCATCTGGGTGATCTCGTCCTTTACCTTCTGAAACTCACCGTTCAGCTTTGCCACCACGCTGTTGAATTTCGCGATACCCGTTTTCTGATCGAGAAAAACATCCGTGTAAATAACGCCCATCTTGCTCATCGGCAACTGCACGGCGGCCGGAGCCGGCGTTGTTGGAGCGGTGGCTGCCGGAGTCGGCGTGGGTTGAACAGCAGGAGGACGTCCTGCCGGCTGTTGTGCGCCGGCTGACGCAGCAAATGCTACGACGAGCAATGCGGTGACTGGAAACAGGTGATGTCTGATCATGGTGGTTGCCGCTTTACCGGCTCTTAGTTTGATAGGTCCTATAAACATATAGGACCTATTACAAGAATTACTAAACTTATGGCTTCGTTACTGACGCCGTTGCCGGGTTCTTGCTGTTGAAGTCGCTGATGAAAGCACGCGTGATATCGATGTTCTCTGCCGCATAGACCACCGGCACCTGGCTGCCATCAACAATCACAGTGATGCCGCGCGCTTTGGCAAAAGCCTCGAGTGCTTTGCCGATGTCCTGTTGCAATGGCAGGAAGATCTCCTGGCGGCGCTTGGTGTAAGCAGCTTCAGCGTCCTCGCCTTTGCGTTTGAACTCGGTTGTCATCTGCGTAAGCTGATCTCTCTTTTGCCGGATTGCGTTTGGATCCGCCACGCTCTGAGTGTCTTCAATCTCTTTGGTCAGAGTGTTGATCCTCGTCTGCAAACCCTGCAAATCAGCCTGGCGGGGCTGAAATTCACGATTCAAAGTGCCGAGCAAACTATTGAATCTGGCAATACCGGTCTTCGGATCGAGAAACGCATCCGAATAGATCATCGCCATCTTGCTGTCGGGGACGGCCACGGTCTGTGCCGCTGTCGCCGCCGGGGCTGCGGGAGTTGTTGCTGGTCTCTGTTGTGCTGACACGCCAAATGCAGCAACCGTCAGCACGGCAACCGCAGCGAAAAAACGAGCTATCTTCATGACTTTCTTGTAGTACTCCTTAAAGTTGAGGACGATTGGACAAACTCTTTAGTTGTTTGTCCAGCCGTCAAAGGTTGGCTCAGGCGATCAGAAAGTGCGCCCGACGCTAAAGCGAATGACTCTCTTTTTTTCGTTAAAGAAGAACGGAAACCCGTCAATGAATTGGTTTGCCCGGGCGTTCGGATTATACGCAAAGATCAAACGAAACGGTACATTGATGACCGGAACCTGGACCCTGACCTCCATACCCATGCTGGACCTGTAATCGCCCAGCCCCGCAAACAACGACTCTGACAACCTGACGACACTGTTAGTCTGAGCCTCGCCGCGAAGGAACACGGGCTGGAAACCCGGAGGCAGCAACGTGAACGGATCCGGTGGATCCAGTCGCTGTGCGGCTTCAAGCTCGGCTGCGGTCACGATACGATTGTCGCGCGCTACCAGACTGAAAAAACCTGTCGATGCCAGATTGTTATTGTTGCAAAGAGCCAGCGAGCTCAAGCTGATGGGGACGGGAATGGGTACGCCATTCGAGACGAACCTGGCGCAGTTGATTGCGCCAACGGTGGAAAGAAATGGCTGATCCGGCAAAAACTCACTCGAGAACTGCTGATCGCTCTTGGACCGGAGGTTGAACGCGGCCCCAATGTCCGCGAAAGCTGCCAGACTCACCGTGTTGCCGATGATCGGAATGCGGTACTCGAAGTTTCCGAGTAGCTGCGTATCGCCGCCCACTGAAGTAAACGAGCGCGGCAACGCGGCAACGTTGTTCCCGCCAAAACCAGTGAAAACGCCGAGGGCAGCGGCCGACGCCGGGAAGCCGGTTAACTCCTGCGGGTCACCGGCCGCGTTCGATGCAACTACGACGCCCTGAGAAGTGATAAACGTGTCGACCGGGGAGATCGGGCTGATTGAACGCACGTTGTAACCGCGAATCGTAAATTCGTCGCCGAGGAAGAACCGCTCGAAGATCGGAACGCCGGCGACAAACGCGAGCGAGTTGGCTTCCCGCACTTTCGAAGTAGTAGCGAAACTACCAACAGTTCCGGCGATGATACGGAACCCAAAAACTTCCGGATTCTCCGACCTCTTACGTCGCATCGGGAAGTACTGCGTGTAAGAGAGCGTCGGCTGGTAGGTGCGAACGTCTCCGCCCAGGCCCGCAATCGCAAGCGCCGCCGAGAGCTCACGACCGCTGGTAGGATCGACGCTCGCGTTGCGCGTGTCATAAGAAAAAGTCAACGTGCCGCGGCTCGTCAGAATGTTTGGCTGCCGGTAGACCACGGGGATGAAAGAACTCGGATTGTTCGGATCTGTGTTGGCTTCCGGATCCTTCACGCTCGAGAGCGATAATTGATAAGAAGCGCCGACACGCGAAAACTGCGTGAAACGTCGCTTCCGGTAAAACTCTGAGAGCGGCGCGCTGACATAAAGCGATCCGCCGTAAGAATCTCTCGTGAACAGGTTCGCTTCGTTGATGTCGTTGAAGTTGAACGACGAGCCCAGCAGGTCTTCCTGCGCGCTGATGTTTTGCGACAGGAACGTACCCTCGCCGAAGAACTTCTGCGAAAACGCAAATATCGAGAAGCCGGCACTGATCGGCCTGTCCTTAATGTACGGTTCGGTAAACGAAAACTGGAACGACCGCTGGCGATTGCCCGCAGCGAGATTGAACGAAAGTACTTCACCACGACCGAGCAGGTTGTTGGTCGAGTATTCCAGACCGAAGAACGAGCCGCCGATTCCTGAAATACCGCCGTTGAATGAGATCTGCTGACGACCACGCTCACTAACTTTCAAGTACAGATCGACATTCGCTTCTTCATCGTTTGTGCGACGGTCGACGTCTTTGTCTTTGTCGATCGGGTTGAAGTAGCCGAGCTGGTTGAGCTTGACGACTGAGTATTCCCAGTACGCATCGTTGTAGATGTCGCCTTCGTTGATCAGCACTTCACGACGCAACACGTTGTCGCGCGTGAACGTGTTGCCAACGAACTCGAGGCGGCGCAGTGTGAACTGTTTGCCTTCTTCGATCGTGACGGTGAAATCGACGATGCCCTCGTTTGGATTCGCTGGATTGTCTTTGAAGGTTGGAACGGGTTCGGCGGTGTATTCGATAAATCCCTGTTGACCGTAAAACTTCTTGAGGTTCTCAAACAAGCCCTTGCTGACTTTTTCGCCGTCGGCGATGTCGCCCTTGTTGAGACCGATTACTGCCCTGATTTGCTGTTCGGAGAAGATCGAGTTGCCTTCGACTTTGAACTCGCCGAGGCGATAAACCTTGCCTTCCACGATCGGAACGGTGACTCGTAACCCCTCATCGACCGAAGACAAGAGCGGCAGCGGCAGAATCGGGAAACCAGTACGCCGGCGGCCAACGCTCTCCACGCGCGGCTCACCGTGACGCGCTTGCAGATATCCCTTCGAGCGCATGTAGTTGTCCACGAGGCGCAGGTCGTATTCGAGTTTCTCGCGGTCGAGGATGTCGGTACTCTTGAAGCGTGAGATCAATCCCGCTTCTTTCACGTACTTCATCGCGCCACGGAGCGCGCCGTCGCTGAAAACCGTATTGCCTTCAAACTGGATATCAACAACGCGAACGCGATCGCCTTCGTCAACGTTGAATGTGATCGCGACGGACGTGGCTGAAACTTCTTCAATGCTTTCTGTGATCGTCGCGTTGGGATGCCCGCCTGCCGAGAGCAGCTCTTTCATAACCCGGATCGCGGTGCGGACTTTTACAGGATCGTAAATGCTCTCCTTCGACACGCCTACACGGCGCTCGCGGAATGCCTTGAGCACATCCGATTCAGCCACACTCTTGAGACCTTCAAACGTCAAGTCGCGAATGATCGGCAACTCTTTGACTTCGAAGATGATGTTTACACCGCCGCGCGGGCCGTTTTCAGTCAGCACACGAGTCGCGGTCTTATCGAAGAAGGTTAGTGAGAGCAGCGTTTGGTAGTCGCGTTGGACCTGATCGACGTTGTAAGGGTCGCCTGGCCTGGTCTGAATGTAATAGAGAATATCGTCTTTGCGCAGACGTCGATTTCCAATGATGTCAACGTTCTCGACGATTCTCTGTTGGGATTGCGGTTGAGTTTGCTGGGCTATGACCCGTCCCGGCGTTACTAAGGTTGCGGTGATCCCAGCCAACAGGCTCAAAAAGAAGAGCCAAAGCGCGCGATATGAGTGCATAGGCACCAATTCCCTCAATAGTTCTTTCCGGGCCTCAGAAACTTCGGGGAGCTTTTGAGTGCTGTACTGGTTACGAAGACAGCCCTTTGATTCACTGTCAGAATTGCCAGTTGCCAGCTTTTGAGTAGCAAAGTGGCGCATTATAAAGGAAAAAAGTAGAAACTCCAAAAGTGTATTAGTCACAAAAAGGCACAGAAAGCACAAAACATTTATTTCTGAATTGTGCTTTTTGTGCCTCTTTGTGAGTAATCAATGGATGAGCAGGGCGTCGTCAGCGGCTTCAACGCCTTCCGGCCGGAAATCAAGCTCCTGGCCTTTCAGGAAGACTTCAACGACAGTCGCGCCTGCGAGCTGGCCCTGGATCAACGCCTCAGACAATGGATCTTCGACGTATTTCTGCAATGCGCGCCGGATCGGTCTCGCGCCATACAGCCGATCTGCACACGTCTTTTCGACAATCCATCTCTTCGCCTCGGGTGTAAGGGTGATCTCGAACCCGTGCCGGCTCATCGTCTTGTTGATTTGATCGAGTTGCAACTGGACGACTTCCAGCAGCTCGTTGTCGAGTAGCTGGTCGAAGATGATGATCTCGTCGAGACGGTTGATGAACTCGGGATTGAACGTCTGGCGCACTGACGACATCACCATCTCTTCCACCTTTTCGCGTGTGGCGTCGGAATTGGCCTGGAACCCGAGCGTGCCCTTCTTCTGGATAAAGCGCGCCCCGATGTTCGACGTCATGATGATGATGGCGTTCTTGAAATCTACTGTGTTGCCGAGAGCGTCCGTCAGTATGCCGTCTTCAAACACCTGCAAGAGAATGTTAAAGATGTCGGGATGGGCCTTTTCGATCTCGTCAAACAACAATACTGAATACGGCGAGCGTTTGATTCGTTCAGTAAGCTGGCCGCCTTCTTCGTGCCCGACGTAACCCGGCGGCGAGCCGATTAGTTTGGAGACCGAATGCTTCTCCATGAACTCCGACATGTCGAACCGGATTAGCGCGCGTTCACTGCTGAATAAGAACTGCGCGAGCGAGCGGGCGACTTCCGTCTTGCCAACACCAGTTGGACCTAAGAACAGGAACGAACCCACGGGACGCAGCGGGTTCTTCAACCCCGCGCGCGAGCGTCTGATTGCACGAGCGAGCGCCGAGATCGCTGGTCGTTGAGAAATCACACGTTTATGAAGCTCGACTTCGATCCGCAAAAGCTTCTGCGTCTCTTCTTCCTTTAGCGAATTGACGGGAATGCCGGTCCAACGCGCGATCACGTCTTCAACGTCGTCGCGCGTCACTTCCGCCGAGACGAGTGCATCTTCGTGATGCATGCGAAGGTTCGAAGTGTCGCCGTATGATCGCGACCATTCATTCACCTCGTTCCAGTCAGCGAGGTTGCCCTGCTCGCGTCGCACGCGCAGCTTCACACGCGCGCCCGCTTCGTCAATCACGTCGATTGCTTTGTCAGGCAGGAAACGATCCGGAATGTAACGATGAGACTGGTAGACAGCGGCTTGCAGCGCGTCATCAGTGTAGCGAACCTGATGAAAGCTCTCGTAACGTTCGCGCACGCCATCGAGAATGCTCACGGCTTCTGCTTCCGATGGGGGCGGAACTTTTACTGCCTGGAAACGTCGTTCCAGCGAGCGATCCTTCTCGATCGACTTGCGAAACTCCGCCGGCGTTGTTGCGCCGATGCACTGAATCTCACCACGCGATAATGCGGGTTTCAAAATGTTGGCAGCGTCGAGAGAACCTTCAGCCGATCCGGCGCCAACAAGCGTGTGCAGCTCGTCGATGAAAACGATGTACTGCGGGTTCTCGACGAGCTCGCGCATGATCTGTTTCAGTCGCTCTTCAAACTGGCCGCGATACTTCGTACCCGCGACGATCAGCGAGAGATCGAGTGAGAGGATTCGTTTGTGTTCGAGGAACGACGGCACGTCGCCGCGCACGATTCGCTGTGCGAGACCTTCGACGATCGCAGTCTTGCCGACGCCAGGCTCACCGATCAGCACGGGATTATTTTTCGTACGGCGGCAAAGGATCTGGACAACGCGCTCGATCTCGGCTTCACGACCGATCAAAGGATCGAGTTTGTCATTGGCAGCGTCTTCAGTGAGATCGCGAGAAAACTCAACGAGGTGCGGTGTGTCTTTTTTTTGGGACGAGCGCGCATCCGCTCCTGACTGTCGTGCAATCTCGTCGCGAACTGCGTTCAGCCGCAGGCCACGTTCGTAAAGAATCTCTGCTGCCATCGAACGTTCTTCACGAAGCAGGCCGAGCAAAAGATGCTCGGTGCCGATGTGTCGATGTTGCAGCCGATCGCTTTCTTCGTGCGCGTACGCGAGAACGTGTTTCGTTTCCGGCGCGAGCGGCAGTTCGACCGAAGTTGAAATCTTTTCGCGCAGAAGCGTGCGACCCTCGATCTCTTTGCGAATCGACTCGATTGAAACTTGGGCGCGCGGGAAAAAGCGACCGGTTAAGGTCTTGTCTTCGCGCATCAGGCCCAGCAGCAGGTGCTCTGGTTCAATCGCCGGAGCTCCAAACTGTGACGCTTCGTAGCGTGCAAAAAAGATCACGCGCCGCGCTTTTTCAGTATAGCGTTCGAACATCTTGTTCTCTGTAAGAAGTCCTTATAATTACGTTTGCCGGGGGAAACCATGCTCGGCAGCTTGGGCGCATTATAACCTAGATAAAAGTGGTAACGAAGAGGTGATTTCAGTGATCAGCCATAGTCACATATATTTACATCGCCCGGCTTCGATGATGAGTGTGCGGTCACACAACCGGGAAAGGTGCGTGCTATGAGTGGCGATTATCGTAATCGCTGAGTGTTTGTGCGCATAATCGACGAGTGCGCGGCCAATTTGATCGCTGATTTCGTCGTCCAGATTGCCTGTGGGTTCGTCGGCCAACAACAATGTTGGCTCGGTTACCAACGCCCGCGCGACCGCCACGCGCTGCTGCTCGCCGCCCGAAAGATGTGAAATCGGATGCTCCGCCCGCTCGCCTAAACCGGTTTGCTTCAGCAGCTCCATAGCTCGATCGAAGGCGCGCTTCTTTTTCCAGCGCGCAATCAATAAAGGCAACGCCACGTTCTCGAGGGCGGAAAGATCCGGCAACAGGTAGTGAAACTGGAAAACAAACCCGATCTGTTTGCGATGACCGTCGAGCGTGATGTTGCCGTGGTCCGGGGCCTCCAAACCACCCAGCAAATGAAGGAGCGTCGATTTCCCCGATCCCGAAGCGCCTGTGATCGCTACGCTCTCACCCGCATTCGCCTCGAACGTGACCCCACGCAAGACCTCGATCCGCTCACCATTCGGCGCGACGAAACTCTTACGCAGATCTACGACGCTGATCATGAATCGCGCAGTGCCTCGACGGGTCGCATGCGCGACGCCGCACGCGCGGGATAGATCGTCGCGAGAACACTTAGGCCGAATGCAACGATGGCAGCGAGAAACATCTCACTCGGCCTCGCGATCAGCGGCACGTTGCTGATCGAGTAAACGTCTGCCGGCAAACTCACGACCTTGTAGTGATTTCCAAGCGCGCAGGCGATAAAACCGATTGCAACTCCCGCCGCCGCGCCGATCGCGCCGACAATCGCGCCTTCTATGACGAATAGCAACATCACACCTGTGCGCGTAGCGCCGAGTGCGTTGAGGATCGCGATGTCGCGTCGTCGTTCGACTACGACGAGAATCAGCATCGTCGTGATGTTGAGTGTCGCGATCGCGATGATTAGACCAATGATGAACAGGCCCATGCGACGTTCGAGCGCGAGTGCAGAAAAGAGTGGCTGGTTTGCCTCTTGCCAATCGATGATGGTGTAGCTGTTCCCCAGTGCTTTTGAGACTTCAGCGCTGACTACCTTCACACTATCGACGTCGTGCACCTGCACACTCATTACTGACGCTGCATGGTTGTTTCCGGCGAACGCGCTCGCCGTTTGCATGCCGACATAGATCCACGTCGAGTCGTACTCGAAAAGACCGGAACGAAATACGCCGGTAATGCGCAAGCGATGTGTTGTCGATCCATTCGCAGGCAGCACCTGGAAAAAATCACCGACCGTGACTCCGATTCGCGTTGCGAGATCTGCACCGACGACGGCAGACGGAGACTCGCCAGACGACGTCTCAAACAATGGTCCAAACGATCCTTCACGCAACCATTGGCGGTCGGCTAATTGCGCGGCGTCTTTCTCGATGCCGCGAACGACCGCGTAGCCTGAACCTTTCGAACCGCGCGCGAGTGCGCCGTCATAGGTCGTCGCTGAAGCACTCGCGACGCCGTTGATTTGCTTGATGCGATTCGCGAGCTCCGAATAATTCTCAATTGCGCGTCCGTCCGCGCGAACCACGCTGAGATGCGCCGTGCCCTGCAAAATCTTTTGCCGCATCTCATCGCGAAAGCCATTCGACAACGCAAACGCCACGATCAGCGCCGCAACACCCATCGCAATTCCGAGTATCGCGGCTAACGACGTCGCGCGTGCCAAACGCCTTTTATGCCGCGAGCGAAGATATCGAAGCGCTAGAAAAATCTCGTACGGCATCTGTGTTA
Source organism: Pyrinomonadaceae bacterium (assembly GCA_036745095.1). GTDB lineage: Bacteria > Acidobacteriota > Blastocatellia > Pyrinomonadales > Pyrinomonadaceae > PSRF01. Next base: position 5,289 of record DAIOGT010000036.1, on the reverse strand, counting down.
TCTGTGGCTACGGCTTGGAAGGCGGACACTTCTTCGTATCTTCCGGTCTGTTCTCCGGCAACAACCGGCTCAAATTCGGATTATCCCGCGCGGCCGGATCCTCGGGTCGTTTGATCTCATAGATCGTGTCACTCACACGCCGGAAACTAAAACGTTTCTCCAACTCGACGATCAACGGTATTTCGTCTCGCTGCCATCCACATGGCATCCACCATCGCGGGTCCGCGTCAATAAACACACGTCGCCCCTCATTCAAATGATTCTGAACAATCGCGAACAACTCGTGACCCGGCCAACCGCCACCCGTTCCGATTGACTTCCAACGCTTGTGGCCAATTGAGGCCCAGTAGTTAACCGCAATCGTCTGCGCGCCCGAGATCATGATCGCGTCGTCCGGCAACTGTTCGAGTTGATGCTTGTATTCCTTGCTCATCGCGCGGCGCTCGATGAACTCATAACTTATGGGCCGCATAAAAATGAACAAGAGCAATGCGAGCAGCCCGATGACAAACGTCGATGCGAAAAATGCGCGGCGCTCACTTCCGAGATGTTTCTCGGCAATACGCAATAACCAGAAGGCACCCAACGGCACGAGTCCCGGCAAGCCAGTTAAAAAGTAACGCCAGTTAACTGTCGTGCTGTAGTTGAGAAACAACAACAAGTTCGCGAAGAACGCAGCGGACCAAAGCACCAGCATCGGCGACATTTTGCGCCTGCGCCATTCGAGGACGGGGGCAAAAAGGTTTGTCAAAAACACGAGCGGAGCGCTGATGAAGTACAACAGCACGTACGGACGCAAATTATTGAGCTGCACCGGATGTCTTGATGACTCCTCACGCATCGACTCGCGCCAACCATGCCAAACCCCGCGGTAATGTGCATCCGTGATGAACCAGTAGGCGAACCATCCAAACGCAAGCACCACAAAAACAACACATGACGCCGCTACCCAAAACACTTCTCTGCGTTGAAACTTCCAGCCCAAAAGAAACGGCGCAAGCACCAGCCACGGCGCGTAAAATCCCATCGTCTCACGCAGATTCACTCCCAGGCCCAAAATGCCGGCGCCAACGAGCACCATCCAAAACTTCTTTTGCCGAATCCCACGCAGGTGAATGATTAGGGCGGTCGCGAGCAAGAGTACTGACGGAACGTCGGTCATGACCTGCCCGCCGTAAAGCACGAACACGGGTGAGAAGACAATCAACAGCATCGCCGTCGTCGCCGTGTACAGCGAACCGCTGATATCGCGCGCTAGTATCCAGCACGCGATCACAGCGAGCGGCGCCTGGGCCACCACCGCATACTTAAAAATCAGATAAGCGCTGTCACGCTCAATATCAAAAAGCGAACGGCCCACGAGGTAGAGAACGTGGTTGCCAAAAATAAAGAGGTTGCGACCGAGCGCCATCGACGACGGGTACCCCTCCACAGAGAGGATCGTGTAATCCAGACCATCCCAATCGCCGATGAATGGATCGACAAAATACAGAACGAGGGCTAACGCGATAACTGCCGGCGGCAACCACCATCGCCATGCGCGCCAAAACGAGGCAGCACCAGTCGGGGCACTGGATTGTATGAATGGAAACGTCTCAGACGTGTTTGTCGTCAGGGGTATTTGGGTCAACGAGTTGAGCTTCAACCGGAGAATCCGGCCGTTTAACCATCTTTACGCGATTACCCTGCGCATTGTACTCAACTTCGTCCATGATGTTGTAGATGAGGAGGACGCCTCGGCCCGAAGTTCGGAACAGGTTCTCGGGGTCGCATGGATCCGGAATCTCACGAACGTTGAAGCCTTCACCTTCGTCTTCGACAGTAAAACTCGCTTCCTTCGGCGACAGTTCAGCACTGATCTTCAACAGTTTCGTCGGGTCGTTTTTGTTGCCGTGCTTGACCGCGTTCACAAACGCTTCGTCGAGAGCGACAAACAGGTTCGAGCGGTCGGGACGAATCAAACCAAGCTTCGCCACGCGTTCCTGTAAATATTCGAGCACGCCATTCATGAGGGCGAGATCGCTCGGAAGTTCGAATTCAATCTTTTCGTGGACGTGAGAAAAGATGGTGGGGTCGTCGACGTAGCGAAGTTTGTGGGCGAGTGTCTGTTCAACTATTTCACGAAGCTCTTCGCGGTTGTAGGGGAGTCGGAGGTAATTGGCGGCGCCCATTTTGAACGCCTTGATTACACCGAGCCCCTTGAATTGCTCGCCGAGTGGAGTTACGAGATGCTTGCGGTGCAGTTCACTGATTGGTTCGCCGTTTACTTCGGCTTCGGAGAGGTCGCTGATTATGAGATCGAAACTATCGAGGTCATCACGACGGAGCGCCTTCGTTCGTTCGGCAGTCACGACAACTTCATGACCGAGCCGGCCGAGCGCCTGTTCGAGCAGAACACGCAACTCATCGTTATTATCGACGATGAGGATCCGGCGTTTTTCCATCAAACTCCAATCTAAACTGGTAATTGAGGAGAGATACTTCGATGGCCTGTACGAAAATCTATCGCCCCGCGTTCGAAATATATCAGATAATCGTGTAAATCTTGTAAATGAAGTGCCTCGTATGGCGAAACACGGAAAGCTTCGAACATTTTTGGAATATGCGGCCGTCAAAAGTGTGCTGGTAGGTCTCGGGCAATTACCTCCTCCAGCGGCGTATCGAGTTGGTCGATCACTCAGCAAAATCGCTTACCTTCTCGCCGGCGATCTTCGTCGCACTGGCGCTATCAACCTCCGCCTGGCATTTCCTGAAAAAACTGACGAAGAGCGCGCCGCACTCCTGCGTGAATGTTTTGACAGTCTCGGTCGCCAGCTTGGAGCCTTCAGCCAAATGGCATCGCGCTCTCGTGAAGAGCTCCGTGACTTCATCGAAGTACACGGCTGGGAAAATTTTGAAAAGACAAGGATCGAGCGCGGCGCGCGGTTGATTTACTACACGGGCCATCTTGGCGCGTGGGAAATGACGAGTTTCGGCGTCTCAATTCTCGGTTACCCATTAACATTCCTTGTACGCAGACTCGATAATCCTAAAATCGAGGAACTGGTCGATGGTGTGCGCACAAAGTTTGGTAACAAAACAATCGATAAACTATCCGCGGCGCGATCGATGATTAAAGTTCTCCGCTCCGGCGAAACTCCGTTAGGGCTGTTGCCTGACCTGAACACACTCGATGACGAAGCGATCTTTGTCGATTTTTTCGGCGTCCCCGCGGCGACAACATTTGTAGTTGCGAAGCTTGCGGTGCGGACGAACACGCCTCTCGTTCCCTTCTTCGCGCCGTGGAGTGAAGAAAAGAAAAAGTATCTGCTGATTGTCGAACCGCCGATTCCGGCTGAGTGCACGGGCGATGAAGAGGCCGACGTGCGGCGGGTGACGATGGAAGTTACCCGGCGAGTCGAGAACCAGATCCGGCAGTTTCCGGGACAGTGGCTGTGGATTCACAAGCGCTGGAAGACACGCCCGCCCGGAGAGCCTAAAATCTATGAGTAGCCGGGTCGATCGAGCATACGAATTCGCCGACCTCTCGAACTACTCTTTTGTAGATCGTTTGAAGATCCGGGCCGCTGACTGGGTGTTTTATTTGTTGATAAATCTGATCGGATTGACTGCGCGTTTCGAGGTCATCGGCTGGGAAAATCACGAGAAAGCGGAAGCGAACGGCGGTCTCCCGATTTACGTCTTCTGGCACGACCGCATTTTTCTGACGACTTACTGGTGGCGCAATCGACGTATCGTCGTGATGACGTCGCAAAGCTTCGATGGTGAGTACATCGCGCGGTTTATTCAGCGGTTTGGCTACGGAGCAGTGCGCGGGTCGAGCACACGCGGCGGCGTAGGAGCGATCATTGAGATGGCTCGTCTGATTCGCGCCGGATGCACCACCGCATTCACGATTGATGGTCCGAAGGGCCCACGATACGTCGCGAAAATGGGCGCGGTCATGCTCGCGAAAAAGTCGAGACAGCCGATCGTGCCGGTCACGATGGCGCTTCAACGCTACTGGACGACGCCGAGCTGGGATCAGTTCCAAATCCCAAAACCATTTACGCGCGCCCGCGTTTACGTCGCGCCGCCAATTTACGTTCCAGCCGACGCTGACGAGAACATGCTTGCATCCAAACGAGACGAATTGCAGCAAACTCTCGACGATTTGAATCATCAGAGCGAAGAGTGGCGCAACTCGCTCGATTAAAATCCTTGTAATCGCCGTTTAGAAAGGGTGTTTATTTATGAAACTGGTGCTTGCTTCTTTGCTTTGTCTTATTTTTGTGAGTGTTTCGAACGCGCAGCTTAAAGCCCCTACCGAATCCGTGATGGATCGCTTTCTTCGTTACGTGAAGATTGACACGCAGTCGCAGGAAGACCAGACGACCACGCCCAGCACGCGCAAACAACTCAACCTCGCGAACCTGCTGGCGAAGGAGTTGACCGCGCTCGGTGCACAGAACGTGCGCGTCAGCGAGTTTGGAATTGTTTACGCGACGGTGCCCGGCAATCTTCCGGACAACTCAAAAGTGCCAGTACTCGGATTGATCGCGCATATGGACACGTCGCCGGCGGTTTCTGGCGAGAATGTTAACGCGATCATTCACAAGAACTACCAGGGCGGCGATATCGTGTTGCCGAAAGATCCGACGCAGGTAATCTCAGTTGCGAAGAACCCTGTTCTTAAAACGCTCGTCGGCGACGATATCATCACGGCCGATGGGACCACGCTGCTCGGGTCGGACGACAAAGCAGGGATCTCGGAGATCATGACGATGATCGACATCCTGCGTCAGAACCCGCAAATCAAACACGGAACCCTCGCGATTGCTTTCACGCCGGACGAGGAAGTTGGTACGGGAATCGAAAAGTTTGACGTCAAAGGTTTTGGAGCGAAGTTCGCTTACACGGTGGACGGCGGAGAGCTCGGCGAGATCAGCGAGGAGACGTGGAGCGCGCGTACCGCGACAGTTACGTTCCAGGGGAAAAGCACGCATCCGGGATCCGCGAAGGGAATCCTCGTCAATGCGATGTACGCGATCGGGGATTATCTCAATCGCTTTCCGCACGACATGTTGCCCGAAACAACCGAAGGGCGTGTCGGCTTCGTACATCCATACGCCGGTGTGATCGACGTTGAGAGTTCGAACGTGAAGGTCCTGCTGCGCGACTTCGACGTGAGCGGGCTCGATGCGAAAGAGAAACTGTTACGCGACATGGTTGCGCAGACTGCGGCGAAGTTTCCGGAAGTGAAGATCACGATCGACGTCAAAGAGAATTACAAGAACATGAAGGAAGTGC
>DAIOGT010000035.1:0-32126 GCA_036745095.1 Pyrinomonadaceae bacterium | reverse complement strand
CGACTCCGTTCCCTCACTCCACGTAGCAAGGATAGCTACAAAAGACACAATGGATGATGGCCTAAGTAATTAACTCCCGGCGAGCGCCCGTTACAAGAATCTTTTGTTTTGTGACCTTTGTGCCTTTTTGTGGCTAGTTTTCTTTGTACCGTTGTGGCTAAGATCCCAGCCCATATTTCTGCAAGCGACGATACAACGCGCTGCGGCTGAGGCCGAGAGCTTCGGCTGCGCGGTTGGCGTTGCCTTCGAACCTCGCAAGTGCTTTCTTGATCAAAAGCCGCTCTGCATCTTCGAGGCTCATCTCCTCCAGTCGCGCCGACAAGCGCGCATCCGGAGTCGCCTCGAGCGCGAGATCGAAAGCCGTGACGATGTTCCCCGGACTCATCAGCACTGCCCGCTCGATTACGTGGTCCAACTCACGCACGTTCCCCGGCCACAAATGCTGTCGCAACGCATCAAGAGCTTCCGGCGTGAATCCCATGATCGGCCGTCGATAACGCTCGCGATGCAGTTTCAAAAAATGCTCCGCCAGCACCGGTATGTCTTCGATACGATCGCGCAACGGCGGTAAACGAATCTCCACCGTATTGAGACGGAATAGCAGATCCTGACGAAATCGTCCCTGCGCCACTTCCGCATGCAGGTCGGCATTCGTTGCCGAAAGTAGACGCACATTCACCTTCTGTGTCTTCGACGATCCGACGCGCTCAAACTCACCCGTCTCCAGCACGCGCAACAACTTCGCCTGCAGATTCAACGGCACGTTTCCAATCTCGTCGAGAAACAAGGTGCCACCGTCTGCGAGCTCGAAACGTCCAACCCGATCACTCTTTGCGTCCGTGAACGCGCCACGAACATGTCCGAACAGCTCGCTCTCGAAAACACCCTCAGCAAGCGCGCCGGCGTTTAGAGAGATCAGCGGCTTGTTGCGTCGCGACGAGATCGAATGGAGCAGACGCGTAACCACTTCCTTACCCGTGCCGTTCTCGCCCGTGATCAATACATTCGCGTCAGCCGGACCAATTCGCTCGACAAGATTTAGCACAGACTTCATCGCCGGCGATTCAGCCGCGATCTGCGGCAACTCACTCGACGACTCGTCACGCAGCGCCATGTTTTCGGCTTCCAGACGCCGGCCACGACGCAACGCCTCCGCGAGCTCGACCTGTGTGCGCAATACGGCAAGCAGACGCGCGTTGTCCCACGGCTTCTGTATGAAGTCGCGCGCGCCGCGCCGCATTGCCTCGACCGCGAGATCGACGCTTCCCCACGCAGTCATGACGACCACTGGAAGCGTTGGATCCGCCGCGCGAATGCGACTGAGCAGGTCGAGACCTTCGCTGCCCGAAGTCGTATCGCGCGCGTAGTTGAGATCGATCAGGACCACATCGAACTCGTGTGTGTCGATGGTTTTGAGCACACCTTCGGGCGAGGACGCGCTCTGAATCTGGTAGCGTTCACCCTTTAATAGAAGACTCAACGCCGCGAGAACGTCAGCCTGATCGTCAGCAATTAGAATGCGAGGCATCTATGTTTTCGTGTAATTTGCGGTTTATTCATATCGCAGTGCGATGAGAGGATCAACTCTGGTAGCGCGAGAGGCTGGAATCGAGCAGGCCAACAACGCGGCGCCGAGGGCTACAAAAAACACTATCACGTATGTCGCGGGGTCAGAAGCGGAGACACCAAACAGCAGCGACGACATCCAATGCGTGAGGGCAAACGCACCTGTTAACCCGATCGCGACGCCGATCAGCGTCAGCACAATTCCCTTTCGCAACACCATCAACAGTATCTTTGACGTGGGCGCGCCGAGCGCCATGCGGATGCCAATCTCTTGCGTCCGGAGCGTGATCGAATAAGAGATGACGCTGTAGATTCCGAGCGCCGCGAGAACAAGTGCGAGCGCTGCAAACACGCCAAGCAACAAAGCATTGAACCGTCGCGGCGCGGTCGTGGTGCTTATCACGTCGTGCATGGTCTTTACGCTCGTTAACGGCTGCTGCGGATTGATCCCAATTACTGTGTTGCGGATTGCGGCAGTGAGCGTCGACGAAGGTTGCGAGCTGCGCACAAACACGTAACGGCGGCGCTGTGGAGAGACCACGTGCGACGTGTACCAATCGGGTTCAGGTTGGGAATCGACTGCGCCATGTGGTACGTCTTTGGCGACGCCGACAATCGTGATCCACGGATTGTCATGACGTGGAAGACCGAGCGTGATGCGACGACCAACCGGATCTTCGTGGGGCCAGTAACGGGCAGCCATGCGTTCGTTGATGACTGCAACAGGCGTCGCGCCTGTCTGCATGTCCTCAACCGTAAAATCGCGACCCTTAACGATCGGAATACCGAGCGTCTTTAAATAATTTGCGCCGACGAGTTGCCAGCCTGCGGAAGTGAGGTTTGTCGGATCGAGCTTTTGCCCTTCGATGGCGAATGGATCGCTTCTGGCGGACCCACTCAAGGGCTGGTTCGTTCCGAAAGTGACGGACTGCACGCCCGGCAACGACTGCACGTGGGTGACGAGGCGCCGGTAGAAGTCTGACGCGCGTTCAGCATCGCTATACGTTGTTGCTGAGAGATCGAATTCAACACTTATTAAATCTTCAGGCGTGATGCCGGGGTTCGTCTGCTCTAAGCGCACCAAACTTTTGACGAGTAAACCGCAGCCGACCAGCAACAACACCGCAAGCGAGACTTCCGCAACCACCAGCACGTTGCTCCATTGCCGGCGTTGTACTCCGCCAGCCGGACGCGTGTTCTTCAAAAACTCATTCAGATCGAGTTTGGAGATTGGCCTGGCGGCCACTAAACCGAACCCAATGCTGATCACCGCGACGGCCAGGGCCATGAAAGCAAACACGCGCGCGTCGATATTGACTTCCTGAGCACGCGGCACGATTGATGGACCAAGCGCCACAAGCAGGTCGATTCCCCAGTTCACAAAAAGAAGTCCGACCACTGCCCCCAACGTCGCGAGCAAGAGGCCTTCAACGAACAACTGCCGCGCTATCTTCCAACGACTCGCACCCAGCGCCGCACGGATCGCGAACTCCTTGTGTCGCTTCGCCGAACGCATCAGTAGCAGATTCGCGACATTCGCACACGCGATAAGCAGCAGTAAACCAACCGAAAACAACAGCATCAGCAATGCGGGTCTACTACGGCCCACGATCTCTTCCTGCAATGGCGTGACCGTGATGTGCCAGCCACCATCCTCGCCCTGTGGACCACGATAGCCACTTAGCTCGCGCTCGAATCGCTGTGCGAGCGCGCTCATGTGCGAGCGCGATTGTTCGAGCGTGACACCGGGTTTGAGGCGTGCGAGTACGTTGAGAAAGTAAGGACCACGACGGTTCACGACTTGATCCGGTGTGTAAGTCAATGGCACCCACACGTCGGCCGGCTCACCTCGGATAAAACTCGGATGCGGAAACTGAAACCGCGGCGGCATCACGCCGATTACCGTGTAAGTATCGTTGTCGAGCGTGATGTTCTGATTGATAACGCCGCGATCACCTGCAAAGCGGCGTTGCCAGAATCCGTCGCTCAACACGACGACACGACCAGTCTGTTGCTCGTCGCTCGTGAACACTCTTCCTACTGAAGGCTGTGTCTCCAACATCGGAAAGAGATTTGCAGAGACGTAAGCACCGCGGATGCGTTCGGGCTCCGGGCCGGTAGTAACGTTGAAGCTGTCGTTTGCATAAGCCGCCACTGTGTCGAAGATCTCAGTCTGTTTAGCGTAGTCTTCGTACTCAGCGGCTTTGGCGGGCAGTCGTTGGATGTTCAGCGAGTGGTAATTACCCCATACGACTTGCAAGCGCTCGGCGTGTGGAAACGGGAGCGGGCGCAGCAGCACGGCATTTACGACGCTGAAGATGGCGGCGCTGGCGCCGATTCCCAGCGCAAGCGTGACCACCACCACCGCCGCAAACCCCGGCTGCTTAAACAAACTTCTGAGAGCGTAACGCAGATCGTTCAGTAATCAGTTCCTCCCGTAAAATCCGCTGCTAATTACTCGTATCTAAGTGCCTCGATTGGATCGACTTTCGTTGCTCTTCGCGCGGGAATGTAACAAGCGAGGAGCGCTACAAAGGCCAGCAAGATTGTGACACCCGCGAACGTCAACGGATCAGTCGCACTGACTGGCAACGGCAGATCGATCTCAAACAGCGAACTCGTCAACACTCGCGTCAACGCAAACGACAGTAACAACCCCAACGCTAAGCCGATGAAGACGAGCGTCATTCCCTGCCGGATTACGAGCCGCAGAATATCTTTTTGCAACGCGCCGAGCGCCACACGAATGCCGAGCTCACGCGTGCGTTGCGCCACTGAATACGAGATGATTCCGTAGATTCCAAGTGTCGCAAGCAGCAACGCCATCACGCCGCAGCCACCCATCACGGCCGCGAGCATTCGAAACGGATAAAGCCCGACACTGAAGTAATCGCCCAACGTCTGAACGTCCGCGACAGGAATCTTCGGATCGAGCTCGCGGATCGTGTTGCGCACTGAGCCGATCAAACTCGTCGGATCGCCGGCGGTGTTGGCGACGAGTGTAAATTGTTTTCGTCCGGTTTGTTGCAACGCGAGCGCGTAGAACGGGTGCACTTCCTTCTCCAATGCTTGCCACGCGTTATCGCGTATCACACCGACGATCTCGCACGGAATCTTTGGCACATTCGGCGCGCCGCCGTATTTCATAAGGTGCTTTCCGAGCGAGTTAGATCCGCGGAAGTATCTCTCACCGAACGCTTCATTCACGACCGCCACGCATGGTGCGCCTTCACGATCACGTTCCTCAAAATCGCGGCCCTGCACGAACGGGATTCTCATGTTCGTGAAATAACGCGGTCCGGCTAAGACCGCATTTATTTGCATGTCCTCATTTGCAACCGGCTGATAACCTTCAATCTCGATGCTGCTGCGCGTACCACCCATGAAGCTTACCGGCACATGGTCGACCAAACTCGCCCACTGCACACCCGGCAAAGCGGTCAGGCGTTCAGATAGTTGGCGATAAAACTCCTGTGTTTTGGCGCGATCGTATTTCGCCTCGTCGAGCCTCACGGTCCCGATGACCATATTCTCCGTACTGAAACCCAAACGTGTTGGTCTAAGCTTTTCGAGACTGCGCAACACGAGGCCCGCACCCACCAAGAGCAATAACGAAAAGGCAACCTGGACCACCACCAGCGCCATGCGTGCACGCGACTTGCGATACAAACCCGTGAACAGACTCGAATCGTCTTTTAAAACAGTCGAAACGTCGGCTTTGGAGCTGTTCAGCGCGGGCGCGAGTCCAAAAAGTATTCCCGTGATCGTTGAAAACCCGATCGTGTAGATCACGACGCGCCAGTCAAGACGAAGATCGAGCGCGACACGAATGCCTTCGGGCAGGGCCGGCATGAAAGCGATGATTAGATTGAGAAGCCAAAGCGCAAGCAGTATCCCCGCTGCGCCTGCTATAAACGACAACAGCAAACTTTCCGTCAGCAACTGTCGCACGATGCGGAAGCGGCTGGCGCCGATGGCGAGTCGCACCGCCATCTCTCTCCGCCGCGTCACGGCGCGCGCCAGCAGCATGCTCGCGAGATTGATGCAGGCGATGAGCAGCACCAGATTCACGATCACGAAGAGCAATCCAGCCACCGCATACGCGGCTGACTGCATGCCCGGATGAATTCGCGTCTCACTCTCCGGCAACACCGTGATTGCCGACACGCGCACGCGGCCTGTCGATTGGTGTTTCGAGAGCCACTCTTCCGGATGCGCGGCCTGCATGTCGCGCGTGAGCAGATCGAAACGTGCACGTGCCTGTGCGAGAGTTGTTTCGGGTTTGAGTCGTCCTACAAGAATCATCCAGCGGTTTCCGCGACTGGTTAACGCGCGGTCGCCGAGTGGACCGACGGCGGGCATCATCGCCATCGGGATCCAGATCTCGGATGCGAGTCCACGAAACATGCCGGTGTAATGCGGCGGCGCAATCCCGATCACTGTCAGCGTCTGGTCGTTGAGTGTGATCGTTTTGCCGACGAGATCAGGATTAGAGTTGAAGCGACGCTGCCAGAGGCTTTGGCTGATCACGGCTACCGGATTGCGGCGCGGCACGAGATCTTCCTCCGCGAGGAAAGTGCGTCCTTTTTGCGCGGGAACTCCTAAGACATCAAAGTAATTTCCGGAAACTGCTTCGCCCCAGATCTGCTCGACCTCGTTCACATCACCAAACTTGAACTGCTGGATGCTGTAGGCGGCGAGTCCGCTGAGGACATCGTTGTGATCGCGCAGCTCGAGGTAGCTCGGGTAGGAGGTCGCGTGATAAGGATGCTCGCCTTCGCCGACGAACAGCTGAACGATTTGTTCGGGATGCGATACAGGTTGCGGGCGCAGCAAAAGTGAATTGACGAGACTGAATATCGCGGAGTTTGCGCCGATGCCGACAGCCAGCGAGATCACGGCCACAATCGTGACGCCCTTGCTCTTCCAGAGCATCTTCGCTCCGTACCGCAGGTCGTTGAGCAACGTTCTCATAATGTCCTTTTGGTCCTATTGGACCTATTCGTATCGCAGTGCCACTAGCGGATCGACCTTCGTAGCGCGACGCGCCGGAATATAGCAAGCGAACAATGCCACGAGGATGAGCAGCAACGGCACACTCGCAAACGTCAACGGATCTGCGGCGGCCACTCCAAACAGCAACGAGCTCATCAGACGCGTGAGCGCAAACGCTGCTATTAGACCAATCACCACCCCTGCGAGCGTCAGCACCATCCCCTTTTGCAAAACGAGAAACAGGATGTTTCGCGGTGTTGCACCGAGCGCCTGCCGCACGCCGATCTCGTTCGTGTGTTGCGTGACGAAGTAAGCGAGCACACCGTAAATGCCGAGCGACGCGAGCAACAACGCGAGCGCCGCAAAACCTGCGAGCATGATCATTCCCATGCGTCGCTGCGCGGCTTCCTCGCCCAGCAGCTCCGCCATCGTCGCAACGTTCGAAACAGGCTGGTCAGGATCCACTTCGCGAATGATCTGTCTCACTGGACCGGCGAGGTTTGACGTATCACCGTTCGTGCGGATCGCGAGGTCACGCGGTAAATAACCAGGCCAATCCGTGATCTGCTGGTAAGGCAAATACATCTCCGCCTTAACCGGCTCGTCGATTCCCATCTGACGTATATCCGCGACAATTCCGACGATCTCTTTCCATTGTTTTCCCGGCTCATTAGGGTCGCCAATTTTAAGACGCCGGCCAAGCGCGTTTTCGCCTGGCCAATACTGTCGCGCCATGGTTTCGTTGATGATTACGACCGGAAGAGACTGCGCGTTGTCACTACTCTCGAAGTAACGTCCCTGGCGCAGCGGAACGTTCATGGCCTTGAGGTAATTCGTACTAACCTGACGATGATTGGCATCGTAAGCCATGCCGGGAATTGGGGCTGTGAGACCTTCCGGATAGAAGCCGCTCGTCCCGCCTTTCCACGAGAGCGGAACAGAGGTGCTGTAACCCGCTGCGACCACGCCGGGCAGATTCTCAACTCGTTGCAAAACCTGCTGGTAATAGTTGTCACGCAATTGCGGCTCTTTATATTTCTCGCGTGGCAAGATCGTGCGCATCGTGAGGACTTTTTCCGGCTCGAGGATTGAGTACTGCCGGAAAAGTTGAAACAGCGTTTGAATGAGAAGACCTGCGCCGACCAGCAACACCAGCGACACGGCTACTTCAAACACGATCATCGCGCTGCGCAAGCGCCCAGACGAAGTTACACGCCCGCTACTCTGCTTCAACGCGTCGTTCAAATCGAAGTTGGCGGACTGGAGCGCGGGGACAAGACCGAAGATGACTCCGGTGATGAGCGAAATCGCGAGTGTGAACATGAGGATGCGCACATCGAGCTTGAGGCTCGCCGCTAATGCCATCTGTTCCGGGACAAGTCCCTGAAGGAACGCAAAACTCGCGTACGCCAGCAACGACCCAATCACACCCGCCGCAGCGGCAAGCAACAAACTCTCCGTCAGCAATTGCCTGATCACTCGCGAACGACCGGCCCCGAGCGCCATGCGCAACGCGATCTCTTTGCGACGTCCAACAGCACGCGCCAATAAGAGTCCTGCGACATTCGCACACGCGATGAGCAGTACAAAAGCAACCGCGACCAGCAACACGATCAATGAGCCACGCGCATCGCCGACTAACTCATCGCGCATCGGGAGCACGACGGCGCCGAGTTTTCCTTCCATCGTCTCTTCCGGATGGTCCATCCCGATGCGGCGCATGATCGCCTGCATGTCAGCCTGGGCCTGCGACAGAGACACACCGGGCCTTAAGCGCGCGACGACTGTCAGATAGTGACCACCGCGATTCGCCCAGTTCTCCGGGTCGAGAGCGATCGGAACCCAAAGGCGAGCGTCCTTTTCGAAAAACTGAAAACTCGCCGGCATCACACCGATGACCGAGTGCTTCTCGCCGTTGAGCAGAATTTCGCGATTGAGGACGTTGCGATCGGCGCCGTAGCGACTCTGCCAAAGGCTATAGCTCAACACTGCGACTTTGTTTGCGCCCGGTCGGTCTTCTTCCGTAAGAAAACTGCGACCGAGAAGTGGTTGCACGCCGAGTAGCGGGAAGAAGTTTGATGTGACTGAATAAGCCGAAACGCGTTCAGGCTCACCGTCACCGGTGAGGTTGAAGCTGGTCTCGTGGCTCGCGGCCATGTCTGCAAACGACTGGTTCTGGTTTTTCCAGTCGACGTAGTTTGCCGGCGCGGGTGTGTTGTGTGGAAAGCCTGCGTACGTCGCATCCTCCCAAACAATCACGAGCTCTTCGGGATTTGGAAACGGGAGGGGCCGCAGCAAAACCGCATTGACGACACTGAAGATCGCGGTGTTCGCACCAATGCCGAGCGCGAGTGTGACGAGAGCAATAATCGTAAACCCCGGCCTCTTTAAAAGACCGCGAATCCCGTAGCGAATGTCTTTAAGTAAAGTTTCCATGAAATATAAGTCCCATCACTCCCAAACGCTGCTGTTTGCGAGAGCAAGCTAAAGCTTGAACTCTGAACTTTTCTACTTCAATCTGTGTTACTCGTTTCTCAGTGCAATCAGCGGTTCGACTTTTGTCGCGCGACGCGCGGGAACATACGACGCAACCAAAGCCACACCGATCAGCAGCAACGACACAAAGCCGAAGGTCAGCGGATCGGTCGCACTCACACCGTAAAGCACACTTGTGATCGCGCGGGTCGCGAGATACGCGCCGAACAATCCGAGCGCGGCGCCGATAAGAGTCAGTTTCAATCCGTGACTCAGTACGAGTTTCAAGACGTCGCCAAGTTGCGCACCAAGCGCGAGTCGTACTCCAATCTCATGGGTGCGCTGTGAGACGGCGTACGACGTAATTCCGTAAACACCGAGCGCCGCGAGCAGTAAAGCAACCAGTCCAAACACGCCGAGCACCGTTGCGGCCACTTTCGCCGGGAACAATGCGAGCTTCATGTGCTCAGTTAAGGTTTTGACCTCGAAGAGCGGCAGATTCGGATCGAGCGCCTGCACCTCGCCCCGCACCGCGCTAAAGAACCCTTCCGGATTACCTTTGGTGCGAACGACGAGGATGCCACTCGAGTTGTAGTCCTGACTCATCGGCGTCCAAACGAACGATCGCGGATCTTCCGCGATGTTGAAATACTTGCCCGCTTTCGCGACGCCGACAATTCGGATGAATGGTCCACCAGCACCCGCAAAGCTGAAACGCTTGCCCACCGCCTCGGCGCTCGTTTGCAGTTCCGGCATCATGCGGCGAATAAAATATTCGTTGACCACCGCCACTGCTTCCGACTTCTCGCCGTCTGCATCGGTAAACTCCCGTCCCTGCAGAATCGGCGTGCCCATCGTCTTGAAATAACCCCGTCCAGCACTCGCATTCATCGTCAACGGCACGTTCTCGCCACGCTCAGCGGGTTTACCTTCCACAAACACATTGCGACTGTTGAAGTTGAGACTCAGCGGGATGTAACCGGTGACGGCTGCCGTTTCGACTCCAGGCAACGCCTGCACGCGCTCCGTTAGTTGGCGATAGAACTGCTGACCGCGCGCTTCGTCGTAACCCTGCAAACCGAGATCGAACGACATTGTGAGCGCGTTTTGTGTGTCGAAACCTGGATTCATCGTTTGCAGTTGCTGCAACGTGCGTACGACTAGTCCTGCGGCGATGAGTACGACGAGTGAGATCGAGATCTGCGCGACTACAAGCACGCTGCGCAACCTCGTCTTCATGCCGCCACCCTGAGCGGAAGTGTCTTTCAAAGCACCCAAAAGATTGGGCCGCGTTGCTTGCAGCGCCGGCGCCAAACCGAAGACCGCACCGGCAAGGACCGAAACAGAAAGTGAAAAAAGCAGCACGCGCCAGTCGATACCAACATCGAGCGCGAGTGGAAAATCAATCGGCGGCCTGAAGGCCAACAACACCTTGACGATCCACATTGCCAGCAACAGACCCGCGATGCCGCCCACTAACGAAAGCAAAATACTTTCCGTGAGGAGCTGTCGAACCAGGCGCAGGCGGTTCGCACCCATCGCCAGCCGTATCGCGATCTCTCTGCGTCGATCGGTCGCGCGAGCGAGCATGAGACCGGCGAGGTTCGTGCACGTGACCAACAGCACGAGTCCGACCGCTGCCATCATCACCCACGTAAAACTTACAACCGCACCACGCAGATCAGGCAGGATAAATCCCGGCGCGTCGATCTTGATCGACTGTCCTTCGTTCGTGTCGGGATACTCTTTCGCGAGTTGCTGGCCCAGGAGGTTGAGCGACGCTTCTGCCTGGCTGGCACTGACACCGGGCTTGAGGCGGCCAACAGCGAAAAAGTTTTTCGTGCCACGATCGTCAATCCAGGTGGCACCGGGCTCGGCCCATTCCATCATCGACGCTGTCAACCAGATCTCCGGCGAGTAAACAAACTCAGTTCCTTTAAAACCTTCCGGTGCGATGCCAATTACTGTGAACTGGTGATTGTTGATGAGGACGTCTTTGCCCACAAGATTGGGATCGCCTGCGAAGCGCCGCTGCCAGCAGTCGTAACCGACGACGATCACCGGGTGCGACAGCTTTGTCTGGTCTTCTTCGGTGAGAAACGTGCGGCCGCGAATTGCTTTCACATTGAGCACGTCAAAGTAGTTGCCTGAGACTTCATAGCCCCAGATTCGCTCGTTCACACCGCCGCGACTCAGGCTCAACGGAACGAAACGATAGACGAGTAGACCCGAGAGCACATCGTTGCGATCTCGGAAATCCTTGTAATTGGGATAGGAGAACGCGGACATCGAATCGTCCTTGCCGCGCACGGCAACCGAAACGATCTCGCTCGGACGATCGACCGGCAGCGAGCGCAACACAACCGTATTCACAAGACTGAAAATGGCCGTGTTGGCGCCGATGCCGAGCGCGAGGGTGATCACAGCAATCGCGACAAACCCCGGACGCTTAACCAACCCTCTGATTGCATAGCGAATATCTTTAATCATTTGGTAGTAATCCTATTCATATCTCAGCGCGATCAGCGGATCGACTTTCGTCGCCCTTCGCGCGGGCAAATAGCACGCCACGAGGGCGACGGCGGACAACAGCGTTGGGACGAGGATGAATGTCGACACGTCGTAGCCGCTGATTCCGATCAACAACGACGACAACACCTGCGCGAGTGCCAACGCCATTAACAATCCGATCACGACACCAATCGCCGCGAGACGCATTCCCTGTCGCGTGATCATCTTCATCACATCGGCGCGATTTGCGCCAAGGGCCATGCGAATCCCGACTTCTCGCGTGCGCTGCGAAACGACATAGGCCATCACGCTGTAAAGCCCCACCGCACTCAACAGGATCGCGACGACGGCAAACGCGAGCGAGAAACTCGCGGCCATGTTTGGCGCCCAAAGCGCGTACGTCCTGTGATCGTCCATCGTCTTCACGCCCGACAGCGGTACCCGTCGATCGATTGCCTGCGCCTCGCTGCGAATCGCGCTCACTAACGACCGTGGGTCCACGCTTGCACGGACCACCATCGCCATCGGCCGTGGCCGAAGCTGTCCCATCGCGTAATAGAAAAACGGTTTTGGATCCTCCGCGAGGGCGCGATACTTGCCCGTCTTCACGACGCCGACAACTTCCAACGCATCACGGCTCTCATTACCGATGAAAAAGCGTTTGCCAACCGCGCTCTCACCGGGCCAGAGGTTTTGCGCCATCTTTTGATTGACGATGACCACGCGTTGGGTTTTCGGCTGATCGCGATCGTCAAAGTCGCGACCCTCGAGGATTGGGATCTGCATCGTCTTGAAGTAGCCGGGACTGACGACGTTCGTCATGATGACACGCCCGCCCGTGCCTTTCGCGAGCGTCTCGCCTTCTTTGAGAACTGGACCAGTTGAGTTTGAGCTGTCGCCGAGCGGCAGCGTGCGCGTAAACGAGGCGGCTTCGACTCCCGGAAGGTGTGACACGCGTTCGAGCACCTGCTTGTAAAACTGTCGCGACTGCTCGTCTTCGTAACCGATAAGCGTCGGACTCAGCGACACGATCAAGCCGTTCTTGTTATCGAAACCCGGATCCATCGTCTGCGCTTTTCGAAAACTCTTGATGAACAAGCCGCCGCAAACGAGGACCACGAGCGACAACGCGACCTGGGCCACCACAAGGACGTTTCGCAGGCCAAAGGCCCTTCGCTTCCCTCTTTGCGCATGTTCCGGATCACCTTTCAACACCGGCACCACGTCCGGATTCGACGATTGCCACGCAGGCGCGAGCCCAAACACGAGTCCCGTGCCTAATGAAACGATGACCGTGAAAACGAGAGCGCGCGAGTCGAGTGCGAAGAAGTTAGTGACGATGTTGTATTCGAGGATCGGAATGAAACCTTCCATCAGGTCCGTGACCCAGAACGCGAGCAGTAATCCGAGCCCGCCGCCCGCAATTGATAGCAGCAGGCTTTCCGTCAGGAGCTGTCGTACGAGACGCGCGCGATTCGCGCCCAACGCGAGGCGAATGCCGATCTCCTTCCGGCGTCCCGCCGCTCTCGCGAGCATGAGGTTCGCAACGTTTGCACACGCGATCAGGAGAATGAGTCCGACAATGGCCATCGCGATTGCGCCCGCACTCTTGAAGACGCCACCGAGCTCCTCCCAGCGACCGTCGATTTCGGGGAGCACTTTTGCATGTGTCGTGTTGGCGCGATGGTCCGGATACGCCTGATTTAGGCGCGCGGAGATCGCGTTCATCTCGGCAGACGCTTGCGCGATGGAAACCCCGGGCTTCAGCCTTCCGATCACGTTCATCCAATGACTGCCGCGGTCGGCTAGTAAACCTGGATTCCGGCGCAGATCTTCAGCCATCGACATCGGCGCCCAGAAGTCGAGCGCGAGCGCGAACTTTGTCCCTCCAAAAGTTTGCGGCGCGATGCCGATCACTTCGTACGCGCGATTGTTGAGTTGGACCGTCTTGCCGACGATGTTCGCATCGGCGCCCATGCGTCGTTGCCAGAAGCCGTGGCTCAACACGACGACGGGGCTCGCGCCAATCGTTTTATCTTCGTGTGGCAGAAATGTTCGACCGAGAACGGGTGTGACCTGGAGCACGTCAAAGTAGTTGGCGGAGACGACTTGTCCCCAGATCACGTCGTTCTGGTTTTCTGCATCGATCGCGACCTCAAGCATGTCTTCGGCGGCAAGGCCGGTGAACGAAGTCGACTGCGCGTGATAGTCGGCGTAATCGGGATATGACATCTCATCGCTCGTGCCGCGATCTTCCGACATCTCGAGCGGGCGGACCAACTCGCCGGCGTTCGGGACGTTGAGTGGTCGCATCAGAAACGCGCTTACGCCGCTGAAGATGGCGGTGTTAGCCCCGATTCCAAGCGCGAGCGTGATCACGGCAACCAGCGTCACGCCCGGATTTTTCATCAACATCCGGACGCCATATCGAATATCTTTAATCAGGTTTTCCATATCCGTTTTTCCGATCGCTTTCGTTTGACGCTTGCACGTTGATCGTGACGTGCAAGCGCCGGCTAATAAATCCGCGTCCGTAGTTGATGCCAAAGGCATAACGATCCAGATCAGTCGTCGCGCTGTAATAAACAAACTCTTCGCCGCGTGGTGAACGGCTGCGGTCCATCTCGTTAACTGCAAGGGCAATCGGCACTGTCTTGCCTCTGATCGTCAAATCACCAACAAGATCGAGCGCGTCGCGATCTTTGCCACGTCGGATGCTCGTGCTTCTGAATTCAATTTCGGGAAACTTCTCGACATCGAAAAAGTCGCGCCGCAGCAGGTGCGCATCGCGCTGCTTATTGCCGGTGTCGATGCTGCCCGCCCTGATCTTCGCAGTGACGGATGAGCGGCCGATGTCCTCCTCGTCGAGAACAAGCACGCCTTCAAGATCCCTAAACCGCCCCGTCACGTTGAACCAGAGGTTCCTGATCGCGAACTCGACAGTCGTATACGCCGGATCGAAGTGATAGATCAGTGCCATCCATTTATCCGCGGCTAAATCATTCGTAACGCAACGCTTTCAACGGATCGACACGCGTCGCGCGCAACGCGGGCACGTAGCACGCCAGCAGTGCGACGATCGCCAGCAACACCGCCACCGCACCAAACGTGAACGGATCCTTCGTTGTCACACCAAACAACAAGCTCGCAATCAATCGTGTAAGGGCAAACGCGCCCGCGAGTCCGATCACGAGCCCGAGCACAATCAGCGTCGAGCCCTGTTTGACGATCATCAGCAACACATCGCGAGACTGCGCTCCTAGTGCGAGCCTGATTCCGATCTCGTTTGTGCGCTGGGCCACCGAATAACTCATCACGCCATATAGTCCGACGACCGTGAGCACCAATGCCACCACCGCAAAGATCGTCAGCAAGGTCGTGCTGAAACGCGGCGCCGCGACCGACGCGGACAAATACTCTTCCATCGACTTCACACCAAACAGCGGTATGTCCTGATCCATGCCCGCAACCTGTTTCGTTACGGCCGACATAAGACTGCGCGGTTCGCCCGTCGTCTTAACGACCGCAACCATAAAGCTGAACGGTACCTGCGTCTGTGGCACGTAATAAGCCGGCAGCGGCGCAGTAGTCAGATCGCGGTTCCTCACGTCGCCGGCAACGCCGATAATCTCGCGCATCGTCGAATCTTCGTTGTCGTAAGTTGAGATGCCAGGTTTAATACGTCTTCCGATGGGGTCTTCGTTCGGAAAATACTGCCGCGCGAACGCTTCAGTGATGATGATTACAGGCGTCGAGCCGTGTTTGTCGCGATCGTCGAAGTCGCGCCCCTTAATCAAAGGGATGCCCATCGTCTTGAAATAGCCGACGCCGGTGGTGAAGAAGTCCGCGGAAGGATGATCCTTTGGCGCCATCGGCTGGCCTTCGATTTCAAACGAGATCGAGAACCGGTCGCCGCTGAGAGGCAACGGCAGGATCGCGCTCGCCGATGCCACGCCCGGGGTTGATTCGAGACGCTGCTTCAAGTCGATGAAGAACTGGCCCTGCTTGTCGCTCTTGTACTTGATCTCCGGCAGTGTGACGTTGAAAGTGAGCAGGTTCTCAGGCTGCAAACCGCTGTTGACGTTTTGCAGACGCCAGAGACTCTGGATCAATAGTCCCGCACCGACGAGCAGAATCACGGCAATCGCGAGTTCTGTCACCACTAAAACGTTGCGCAACCGGTTGCGACGCGCGCCTTCGCTGGTCCCTCGTCCACCGTCCTTCAACGACTCGACAAGCTCAGTTTTCGAAGAATGAAACGCAGGCGCAAGGCCGAAGATTAGGCCCGTCAAGAGGGACACGCCCAGCGTGAATCCGAGCACGCGCCAATCCATGCCGACGTGGACCGCGCGCGGAATGTCTTCCTTGCCGAGTGCGACGAGCAGATCGGACCACCACACAGCCAGCAGCAACCCAACCGCGCCGCCGACCAGCGACAGCAGCACACTCTCAGTCAACAACTGGCGAATCACGCGCACGCGGCTCGCACCGAGTGCGGAACGAATCGCCATCTCCTTGTGACGGCTCGTCGCACGCGCGAGCAACAGGTTCGCCACATTCGCACACGCGATCAGCAACACACACGCAACCGCGCCGAGGAGTATCAGCAACGCCGGTCGAATGTCTCCTACGAGGGCCGTCAAGGCAGATTCAGCGCGCAGGCTCCGATTCGTATTTGTATCGGGATACTGCTGTTCCAAACGCGCCGCGATCGTGGTGAGTTCAGCCTGCGCTTGCTGCTTACTGACGCCGGGTTTAAGACGTGCGATCACTCGCAGGAAGTGCGCGCCGCGTTGGGCCGTCACCGGCTCCTTTCCCGAAGCATCGCCTGCGATGCTGGTCCAGAGCTCGACGGGATCGTTCTGAATGGGAAACTCAAACGACGGCGGCATCACGCCCACAACCGTGAAGCTGCGACCGTCCAGAGTGATCGACTGGTTGACGATTGATGGATCAGAGCCGAAGCGCCGTTGAAACAGTCCGTGACTGAGAACGACAACGCGGCCGGTTTCGCTCGGCTTGTCTTCATCAGGCAGAAAAGTGCGGCCGTGCAATGGGGCGACACCAAGCAGGGGGAACAGATCCGCAGTCACGACGGAACCTTGCAGACGTGCCGGTTCACCGCGACCGGTCATGATGAAGTCGGCGCTGTGGTAGGAAGCAACGTGCTCGAAAACCGTGTTCTGCGCGCGCAGGTCCATGAAGTTCGGATAAGAATGCGAACCGCGCTGCTGGCCACGCTGCGCGTGTGTTTCATACACCGCGACGAGTGAATCCGGATCGGGAAACGGCAACGGCTGCAGCAACACTGCATTGACGACGCTGAAAATCGCGGTATTGGCGCCGATCCCGAGGGCGAGTGCGATCGTGGCGACGATGCTGACGCTCGGCGACTTTAGCAGCATGCGCAGTCCGAAGCGGATGTCCTGTAGTAGTGTGTTCATAGTTCTTAGTGTTATGGGTCGCTAAATTGATAAATTATTCGTACCTGAGCGCGATCAGTGGATCGACACGCGTCGCGCGTCGTGCGGGCAAGTAACACGCAAACACGCCCACCACCGTCAGTCCCACCGCCACCAAAACAAACGTCGGCGTGTCAGTTGTCGAAACTCCAAACAGCAAACTCGACATCAATCGCGTGAGTGCAAACGCTCCGCCCAACCCAATCACGAGCCCGAGCAACACGAGCTTCATCCCCTGGCCCATAAACAGTCGCAGCACATCACGATGCGCTGCGCCGAGGGCCATGCGAATGCCAACCTCGTGTGTGCGTTGTGAAACTGAATAAGCAAGAACGCCATAGACGCCCGTCACCGCGAGGACGAGCGCGAGTGCCGCAAAGACCGAGAAGAGCACCGCATTGAAGCGACGCGTGGAAGATTCGCGAGCAAGGATGTCGTCAAATGTCGCGACTTCCGCAATCGGTAGATCTTTTTCGACCTGTTGCACAGCATGCGCGACACTGGCGGTCAACGCTTTCACGTCGCTCGTTGTGGAACGAATCGACAGCATCACGTTGCGCTGCGGCATGCGCCCCATCGGTGTGTAGATCCTGATCAGTGGTTTCTGTTCAGAGCCGAAAGTCTTGATCTCGGGTACTATGCCGATGATCTCGTGCCACACCGGACTGTCGTAGCCGATGTGCTTGCCGACCGCCTCTTCATTGGGCCAGAAACGGCGCGCAAGATTTTCATCAACCAGCACCACCGGTTTGCCCTGTTCGTCTTCGTCTCTGGTGAACGTGCGCCCTCTCAGGATCGGGATCTTCATCGTCTCGAAATAATCGGGAGTCACGATGGACCAATCGACGTTGATCAGCTCGTCTTTTTTCTGGCGGCGATAACCTTCGGCGCTGATATCCGTTTGCCATCCATCCGCAATGCCCGGAAGAGCGGCTGAAAGAGATGCTTTCTCAACACCGGGCTGAGCCTTCGCTGCGTCGAGCACCTGGTGAAGCAGCCGGCTGAGCTCTTCCTTGTCACGACCTCGCGAAGCCTTCAGCTCCATCGTGAGAACGCCATTCGGATCGAAGCCGTGGGAGGTGCTAAACAGCAGCACCAGACTCTTCACCAATAGACCTGCACCGACCAGCAACGCCACCGAGAAGGCAACTTCGGCTACAACTAAACCGCCGCGCAGTCTCTTACCGGCACTCTCGGTTGTAGTCGTACTGCCGTCCTTCAGCGTGTCCTGCAAGTTTGTTTGTGACGAACGCAAGGCCGGCAACACACCAAACAACACGCCCGTAAGCAAAGAAACTGCGATATTGAATAAGAGCACTTTGCCATTCAGATCGATATTGCTCATGCGTGGAACGGTCTGGTGCGCTACTCGCGAAAGCAGGAGGGTGGTCCACATCGCAAAGAAGAACCCGAGCACGCCGCCGGCAATTGCCAGCAACAGACTTTCGATCAACATTTGCCGCATGAGTCTGAACCGCGACGCGCCGAGGGCCGCACGCACGGCAAACTCTTTTCGACGTGCAGAAGCACGTGCGAGCAAAAGGTTCGCGACGTTGGCGCACGCGATTAGCAACACGAGCCCGACAGCCGCAAAGAGTATCTTTAAGGCCGTGTTGACCTTCCCCGTGATGCTGTTCTGTAAAGACACGACATTAACTACATTCGCGCCCGCGTTGTGGATCGGATATTCCTTACGCAACTGCTGCGCGATGCGATTCATTTCGTCGCGCGCCTGGTCGAGCGTCACACCCGGCTTTAACCGTGCGATTACGTTTCCTCCAGTGCGCACGTCACGTTCTTTCCAGTCGAGCGGACCCATCAGGACCCACAACGGAGGCGGACCCTGATGCATAAAGTCTTCCCGCGTGACGCCGACAACTGTGTGCGGTTTGTCGTCAAGCAGGATCTGTTTGCCGACGATATTTGGATCGCCCGCGAAACGTTGCTGCCAGAACCGGTGGCTGATCAGTGCGACTGGCGCTGCCCCCGGCTTGTCGTCTTCGGCGTTGAAATCGCGGCCCAGCAAAGGAGTCGTCCGCATTACTCGGAAGTAGTCGGCAGTAATGATTCGCGCCATGAGGGCTTCAGGCTTGTCAGTGCCCGTTAAGTTCACTGACCAGCCGCGAAATGTTGACATGGATTCGAAGACGGTATTGCGAGCGCGCCAGTCAACAAAGTTTGGATAAGAGACATGCCGATTTTGGACTTCAGGTCCTGACTCGGTCATCCACACGATGCGATCGGGTTCCGGATAAGGCAGCGGCTTCAACAGCACACCATTGATGACACTAAACATCGCCGTGTTGACCCCAATACCAACCGCCAGCATCAACACAGACAGCACCGTGAAACCCGGATTCTTCCGTAGCCATCGCAGTCCGTAAATGAGGTCTTGAATCATCTTTTTATCTGTTTACTCAGTCCTGAGCGCCACCAGTGGATCCACCTTCGTTGCGCGGCGCGCCGGGATGTAACAGGCGATCAGCGCGACGATCGTGAGCAGCAGCGCGATGGCGCCGTATGTAAGCGGATCCGATACCTTCACGCCAAACAACATCTTCGACAAATTGATCCAGCTCTCGAGGTATTTCGTGAGCACGAACGCAGCTACAAGACCGAGAATCACGCCGATGATCGCGAGGGTCATTCCCTGCTTCACGATCATTTTCAACACGCTCGCCTGATTAGCTCCGAGCGCCATGCGAATGCCGATCTCGTGTGTGCGTTGTGAAACGGTGTAAGCAAGCACGCCAAACAGTCCGATCGCCGCGAGCTGTTGGGCCAAAAGCGCAAACAGCGTCAACAACTTCGCAAACAAGCGTTCCATCCGAAGTGTTTCATCCGCCTGTTCGATTTGCGACTTGACGTTCATCAGCGGCAGGTTCGGCTCGATCTCGCGCACGACGTTGCGCACGCTCGCGATCGTCGCCGAGGGATCGCCCGCAGTCCTGACTTCGAATACTGAGCCGCTTAGTGGGCGCTCCTGCCGGTATGACGAGTAGATGGTCGGAGGAATATCGTCACGCTGGCTGGTGTACTTCGCGTCCTTGCAGAGACCGACGATTTCGAGCTCGTCAGGCTTGCTGGTATCGAATGTGAAGCGTTTTCCGATAACATTTTCGTTCGGAAAATATTTATTCGCAAACGTTTGATTGACGACTACGACTCTCGGCGAGGTGGTGTTGTCCTGCGGTCCAAACGTGCGGCCGGACAGCAATGGAATTCCCATCGCTTGCAAAAAGTTTTCACGTACCACGTGCCGGTAACCATCACCACGTGGCTTCAGACGCCCTTCGGAATCCGGCGTCGCAGACAAATCTTCGCGCAAAAACACACTGCTCGAGCTGGAACCCTGCGACAGCAATGCCATCCGGGAGAATGTCACTGCCTGCACACCCGGAACAGATTCAAGCCGTTCGCTGATCTGGCCGTAAATCTGGCGCAGCTTTTCGTCCTTGTAACCGATCAAGCCGGGTTGCACTTCAAACAGAAGGAGGTTTTGGGTGTTGAAGCCGGGATCGACACGTTGCAAATTGAGCAACGTACGCACGAACAATCCGGCGCCGACCAGTAGCAACAACGACAAGGCGACCTGGACCACCACCAGCCCGCGGCTCAGGAGCGAACGGTGCACAGCACTGGATGAACGCCCACTCTCTTTCAACGACGGCGTGAGATCGACGCGTGTCGCTCGCCATGCGGGCGCGAGTCCAAAAAAGATTCCCGTCAACAGGGAGAGAGCGAAAGTGAAACCGAGCACGCGCCAATCGAGTCGCGGCTCGAGTGAGTTCATGCCGCGCCCACCCCAATCGCTGACCGCTATAAGTCCATCTTTGATCCAGATCGCGAAGATGACGCCGAAGAGTCCCCCGAGTATTGAGAGCAGCACGCTTTCAGTCAGCAGTTGGCGAACCAAACGCCAGCGACTTGCTCCGAGGGCCAATCGCAAACCGATCTCTTTCTGACGTCCTGCTGCACGCGACAAGAGCAGGTTCGCAACATTCGCACACGCGATCAGGAGAACGAGACCAACAACGCCCAGCAACAGGTAGAGCGAAGGCGCGTAATAACGGCGACGATACATCTCGCCCTGTCCGCCGGGATCTGCAATCAATCGTGGGTACTGTTTTGGATCCAGATCGCTAATAACATTGCCGCCGGACGCCTTCGCTGCGACCTGCCGCGCAACCCGATGTTCCAGCACCGATTGGAGAAACGCGTTTTCCAACTGCGCCTGCGCCTGCGCCTCAGTCACGCCGGGGTTCAGGCGGCCCATAATCTTCAACCACCAAACATTGTTGGACAGGTACGAACGCTGCTTGTTTGCGTAAAGTTGTGGTTCCATACCGACGCTGATGGTTACGTCCTGAGTCGTGCCAACGCCCATCGTGCCGTCAAAACCTTTGGCCGAGATACCGACCACGGTAAACGCGACGTTATTTAAATTGATCTGCTTGCCGACAACTGCCGGATCGCCACCGAAACGTTTCAGCCAGTAGCGATGACCTAAAACTGCGACCGGACTGGAGCCAGCGTTGTCGTCATCATCTGTCAGCAACCGGCCCACCGCCGGTTGCACGCCGAGCGCCGCATAGTAGTTACCTGACACAGCCTGACCGGTCGCTACGTCCGCCTGACCGTCAGCATTCACAGTCAGGTCGACACCGCCAAACGCGAAGATGTCGGACATTGGTCCCTGTTGCTCGCGCAGCCGCTGGTAACTCTGATAAGCGAATGAAGTGCGGTTGACGAGACCGGTTTTTTCGTCTTTGTTGGAGCTGCCGTTGTAGCTGCCGACTGAGAAATCCGGCGGCGCGACCGATTTGAACAGCACCAATCGCTCCGGCTCTTTCACCGGTAACATCTTCAACAGCATTGCATCGACGATGCTGAACAACGCAGTGTTCGCGCCAATGCCGAGGGCGAGAGAAAGTAGCGCGACCGCCGTGAGTCCTTTCTGCTTGAGCAACATCCGGAAGCCGTACCGGAGGTCTTGAATAAGTGTATGCATTTGTTCTAAATCTCGCTGTTTGTCTGTGCAATCTGTGGCTGATCTTTACTCGTAACGCAGTGCGACGAGTGGATCGACTTTCGTTGCCCGTCGTGCCGGGATGTAGCACGCGAGCAGCGCCACCAACACCAGCAGCACCGGTATCGCTGTAAACACGACCGGATCGGTTGCACTCACTTCAAACAACAGACTTTTGATCGTCCGCGTTAACGCGAGTGCTCCAGCGACTCCCACCAGCACACCGGCGCCGGTGAGCCAAAGCCCCTGGCGAATGACTGAGCTTCGCAACGCGCTGGGTTGCGCGCCGAGTGCGAGCTTGATGCCAAACTCTTTCGTCCGTCCGCCAACGTAAACCGACATCGTGCTGTAGATGCCGACGGCTGCGAGCGTCAAAGCAATGATTGCGAATGCCGTCAGTAAAAAATTCGTGAGGCGTTGCGTGCTGAGCGTTTGTCCGATCATCTCTGTCATCGGCCGCAACCTCTGCAACGGCATATCGGGATCGATTTCCCTGATCGCTGCTCTAAAAGTCGGAGCGGCGCTGACCGGTGGGCCATCAGTTCGTACGACAAACGAGGCGCGCGGCGAAGGAGCCTGGGCCAGCGGGGAGTAGATGTGCGGCCGCTTCTCTTCCGCGAGATTGATATGCTTCACGCCGGCGACAATCCCGACGATCGTGAGCCACTGGCGGTTACCGGTGATCTGCAGGCGTCTGCCGATGGCATCGCCGGCCGGCCAGTAACGACGTACAAGTGGTTCATCGACGATCGCGACGCGTGGTGAGTCGGCGTTGTCGGTCGTCTGGAAATCGCGCCCCTGTAAAAGGCGGATTCCGAGTGCCGTAAATGTTCCCGGGGTGAGACTTTGAATTACGGCCTGCTCAGTTTGCGAGATGTTTGCACCTTCCGGCGGTTCCTGTCCTTCGACGATGACGCCATCCATGTTTCCACCGTCACCGAAAGGCAGATTGTCAGTCAGACCAACCGCACGGATGCCCGGCGAGTTGCGCAATCGCTCAAGCGCGGCATCGTAAAAGCGCAACGCCTTCTCCTCGTTGTCATACTTTGCCTGCGGCAAAGTCGCGACCATCGTGAGCGTGTGCTCAGGATTGAATCCGAGATCGACTGATTCGAGTCGCTGAAAACTCTTCAACAACAAACCGGCGCCGATGAGGAGCACCAGAGAGAGTGCAAACTGCACGGCTACCAGCGCGCTATTGAGTCGACGATGCGAGACCGTGCCGCGCGCGCCTTCATGAATGCCACTCGCGATTCCCATCGCATACGCGCGCAATGCGGGCATGAAGCCGAACAACAACCCCGTGAACACCGTCAGCCCTGCGGTGAATGCGAGCACACGGCCGTCCAGACTGACTTCTTCCATACGCACGATGCCGCTGATGGGCAGCTTGTCGAGCATGCGAACGCCAACCGCCGCTAGGCCAACGCCGACGACAGCGCCTATGAACGAGAGCAGAACGCTTTCAGTTAATAGTTGTCGCGCTACTCGCGCGGGCGAGGCGCCCAGCGACACGCGCACAGCGATCTCTCGCGTCCGTGATGTCGCGCGTGCGAGAAGAAGGTTCGCGACGTTTGCACAGGCAATCAGCAGCACAAGTGCAACTGCGGCAAGCAAAACGAGCAGCGGCTTCTCCGTCCTCCCGAGAATTACTTCTCTCACCGGCGTCACGATCGTTCGTGGACCATTGCCTTCACTCACTCCGACTGATTCGCTGACGTTTGGGTTCTGGCGACCGTAGTTCTGGACCACTTCCGTCGTATCAGTCTGCGCCTGAGCCACGTCCACACCTGGTTTCAAACGGCCGACGACAGAATAGAAATAAGGCGCAATGCGCTTGGGATCGTGTGCGAGCGGCGTCCAGAGATCGATCTCGTATCGCGGAAACTTAAACTCAGGCGGCATGACGCCGACTATCTGTGTCGGCATGTTGTTGAGACTCAGCGTCTTGCCGACGACGTTTGGATCGCCGCCGAAGCGTCTCTGCCAGAATGCATGACTGATTACGCAAACCTGGTTCTTGTCCTTTACGTCTTCGCCTTCGACAAACGTTCGGCCCAGCAGTGGGTTGACGCCGAAGACTTTAAAGAAGTCGGCGGTAACAGTCGCCATGGGCAATCGTTCCGGCTCGCCCGCGCCGGTCAGGTTGGTCGCGGTCGTGGTGTAAATCGCAATCGATTCGAACGAGCGATTCTGTTCACGATACGCAGCATAGCCGGCCTGCGAAACACCCCAGGTGGGTAGACCCAGCTTCGGGCTTGCCTGAATCAAACGCACGATACGATCCGGATCACGGAAGGGCAGCGGCCGCAGCAGGATGCTGTTGACGAGACTGAAGATCGCAGTGTTGGCGCCGATGCCGAGCGCGAGCGTGATCACGGCAACGAGAGTGAAACCCGGTTGCTTCAGTAAAATCCGCACGCCATAACGAAGGTCCTGGATCAATGTGCTCATAGTTTTTCACTCATATCGCAGCGCGGTTAATGGATCGATCCTCGTGGCGCGCCGCGCCGGGATGTAGCAGGCGAGAAAAGCAACCACCAGCAACAACACAGGCACACCGACGAACGTCAAAGGATCTTTTGGCGTCACTCCAAACAACATGTCTGACAAAACACGCGTTACAAACATTCCCGCGACGATCCCGGCAGCGAGACCCGTAAACGTCAAGAACATTCCCTGCCTGATCACGAGCCTGAGAACGTCAACAGGCTGGGCTCCGAGCGCCATCCGCACTCCGATCTCGTGCGTGCGCTGCACGACGGTATAAGAGATCACGCCGTAAAGGCCGACACACGCGAGCACGAGCGCGAGGCCTGCAAACAAGCCAAGCATCAGCGCCTGGAAACGTTCTTGCGAGATTGCCGCAGCGAACACCTGGTCCATGGTGCGTACGTTCGAGACCGGCTGGTCCTTATCGACAGCCCACACCGCCTGGCGCACGGCAGCCGCGACCACTGCCGGCTCTGCTTTCGTGCGAATCACGAGATCTCGAGGCGCCACGAACGAACGACGCTCCTGCATGTAAGGCACATAGAATTCCAACTTCTGTTCGTAGAGCCCCGTCTGGCGTACATCACCAACAACTCCCACGACTGTGAGCCACACGTTCTTTGAATCGTGTGGTCCAACTTTTAGTCGTTTTCCGACTGCCTCTTCGCCGGGCCAGTACTGCTCGGCGAGACGGCGGTTGACGACAACGACGGGCGGTGAGTCAGGCGAGTCGTGTGCTTCAAAGTAGCGTCCACGCAGAAGTGGAATCCCCATTGCGCGGAAGTAGTCGGGACTGACTACGCGGAACAGCGCGAAGGGCAGGTTCAGGTCGCGCGACGCAGCACGTCCCTCGATTGAGAAGTTGAAGTTCATTCCACTAAACGACAGCGGCAGAAACGAGATCACTCCCGCGGCGTCAATGCCGGGCACTTCTTTGACTCTCCGCAACACCTCGTCGTAAAACGCGCGACGCGATTCCGCCTGCAAATACTTCGGCATCGGCAGGACCATTCTCATCGTCAGCACGTTCTCAGTCTTTAGCCCGGTATCAACTTGCCGCAGTAATTGAAAGCTTCGGATCAACAAACCGGCACTGACGAGAAGCACGACGGCAAGTGCGACTTCAGAGACCACCAGGACACGGCGAACGTACCGGCCCGAAGTTCCGCCTGCCACGTCTCTCGCGACATCGTTCAAGGTCGCGCCCGGCCTTGTGCGTGACGCGAGCCACGCAGGCAGACCACCAAACACAACCGCCGTAAGTACGCTCACGCCGAGGGTGAACAGGAACACGCGCGCGTCGATGCTGACGCCGTGTAGTTTCGAAAGACTCTCGGGCAGCAACTTCTCAAGCGCCTGAACAACCCAGAAAGCCCCGAGGACACCGAGCAAGCCGCCGCTGCACGCCAGCAACAAACTCTCGACCAGCATCTGTCGCACAATCGTCGAACGTCGTGCACCGAGCGCGAGACGAATCGCGATCTCTTTTCGTCTCGTCGTTGCCTGGGCCAGGAGCAGGTTTGCAACGTTGGCACAGGCAATCAGCAGCACGAGCCCGACAGCCGCAAACAGGATCAGAATCGGCAGACGAAGATTGCCGACGTAGTCCTGGTGCAATGGACGTGCGGTGAAGCCGAGTCCTTCATTCGTCCGCGGGTACGCGGCTGACAGTCGCTGCGCGATGGCATCGAGATCCGCATTTGCACTCTCGAGGGTGACTCCCGGCTTTAAACGCGCGACGAGCCACAGGTAATGATCGCCACGTCCACTCGCTTGCTCGGGTTCCATGGCCCAGGGCACCCACAGTTCCGTTTCACGCAGCGGAAAGAAGAACCCGCGTGGCATCACGCCCACGACCGTAAACGATTGTCCATTTAGCGAGATGTTGCGATTCAGGATCGAGGGGTCGCGATTGAACCGTCGTTGCCAGAGCGCGTCGCTTAGTACAACAACCTTCTCTTGTCCTACTTGATCTTCATTCGGAAGAAACGTGCGGCCGATGGCTGGAGCGACGCCGAGAATTGAAAAGACGTTTGCCCTGACGACCTGGCCATCAAGTCGCTCCGGCTCGCCGTCGCCCGTGAGATTGACGTCGAGCGGTCCGTAGGCTCCGAGGTCTTCGAATACCCCGTTCTGACTACGAAGATCGAAAAAGTTCGCGGGCGCCGCTTGGTTCTGCTGTATTCCCAAACTCAGCGTTTGCTCCCAGACCGAAACGAGTCGTTCAGGCTCTTTCAACGGCAGCGGCCGCAGCAGAATCGAATCAACTGCACTGAAGATCGCGGTGTTCACACCGATCCCAAGTGCTAACGTCACCAGCGCGATCAACGTCGCCCCGGGCCGTTTTAACAAACTGCGCAAACCGTAGCGAATTTCCGCGAAGATCGATTCCATAGCTGTGTCATCCGTGGCTAAGTCTTACTCGTAACGCAGCGCTTCGAGTGGATTAACCTTCGTGGCGCGCCGGGCCGGAACCCAACACGCGAGCAGTGCAACACCGACGAGCAACGCGGCAATCACCGCAAACGTCAACGGATCGCTTGCACTGATGCCAAACAACAACCCCTTCAACAATCGTGTAAAAGCAATCGCCCCGACTAATCCCAACGCAACGCCCAGAATCGCGAGCCTGAGTCCCTGTCCGAGGATCAACCGCAAAACGTCCAACGTCTGCGCTCCGAGAGCGAGACGAATACCAAACTCATTCCTCCGATTAGTCACGTTCAGCGCCATCACTCCGTAAATTCCGGTCAACGCCAGCAACAATGCGGTTGCAGCAAAACCGACGAGCAGCGAATTGGTGAGACGCGTAGTCACGAGCGAACGATCCATTGCCTGCTGGATCGAACTCACGTCGGAGAGTGGAAGTTGGGGGTCGAGTTTCGCCACTTCCTGGCGGATGCCAACGACTATCGACGTGGGATCGGTGGCGCTGCGCACAACGAGCATCGTTTCGCGTCGCACCCACTGGCTGTACGGGCGATAAACGTAAGGCCACGTTTCTTCGTCGAGCTTCCGATTCTTGACGTTGGGAACGACGCCGACGATCGTCAGCATTGGACCACTGCCAATGCGGATGCGCTTGCCGACGAGATCGCCTTCGGACGAATACATGTGGGCGAGTTTTTCATCGACGATCGCCACCGGCTGAGATGTTTCCGTGTCAGACGAATCGAATGCGCGACCTTTGAGCACCGGCATTCCCATGGCGGCGAAGTATCCAGGCGTCGAGCTGCGCAGCCATGCAATCTTCCATTTCTGTTGCTCGAAACCTTCGACCGTGAATGGTCCACCCTGACCGTCGCCGCTGAACGGCACTACCTGGCACAACTCAACTGCCTGCACGCCCGGCAGACTTTGCACACCGGCACGAAGCTGGTTGAAGAAGCTTTCTGTCTGCGCTTCCTCTTTGTAACGGACTTCCGGCAACGAGATACGCGCCATCAGCACGTTCTCGGGTCGAAAGCCGGGATTGACTGACAGGAGATTTCGAAAGCTCTGGAGAAATAGCGCCGCACCAATCAGCAGCACGAGCGAGAGGGCCAATTGTGAAACAACGAAAGCATTGTTGAGACGTTTGGTAGAGCCTGATGCCGAACCGCGTGCGCCTTCCTTAATCGCGTCCTGCAAATTAATGCGGGCGGCGCGCAGTGCAGGGGCTAAGCCACACAACACGCCGGTAAGCAACATGACTGCCACCGTGAAAAGCAGAACAGTTGCATCAATACGCGTGGTTTCCACATGCGGTATTTGCTCGGACACCAGGCTCTTGAGTGCGGTCACAATCCAGACCGCCATCAGCACTCCCGCAATCGTTCCGAAAAATGAAAGCAGGAGACTCTCGGTAAGCGTCTGCCGCACGATCCTCATCGAGCTCGCGCCCAGACACTGCCGTACTGCAAGCTCGCGCGTTCGTACCGACGCACGCGCCAGCAAAAGATTCGTGAGATTCGCACACGCGATCAGGAGTACAAGTAAGATCGCTCCCAGCAACACAAGCAAAGGCCGTCGCACTTCACCAACAATGTGACGCTGCAACGGGAGGAGGATCGTCGACACAGTCGCGTCAATCGCATCTTGACCGAATCGTGAGCGGTAGTCTGCCGAGTATGATGCGTACAAAGCGTCGATCTCTTTGTGCGCATCGTCGGGAGTCTTGCCCGCTTGCAACCGGCCCACGACCAAAAGGTTCCACGAGGTTGTGTCCTCGGGATCGAGTCCTTTCGGAACCCAGAGTTGAATGGGACCTGAGATAGTCGCTCGCTCGGCGGGATCGGGAAAATCGAAATCCGGCGGCATGACGCCGACCACATTGAAGGGCACGCTATCAAGATTAATTGCTTGTCCGACGATGTTTGGATCACCGCCGAAACGACGCTGCCACAGTGCGTAACTCAACAGCGTGACGTGATTGTTGCCGGGCGTGTCTTCCTGCGGAGTGAAGGTACGTCCGTGGAGCGGCTCACGGCCCAGCACGTGGAAGTAGTTGTAAGTTACGATCGCGGCCGGCACGACTTCAGGTTCACCGCCGCCAGTGATAGAAAACTCACCATCTTCGTAAGCAGCGAGCCCTTCGAACGTGCGTGTACGATCGCGATAGTACGCAAACAGCGCATCGTTGAGATCGACGTGGTCCAAACCTTTCGCGGGCACCGAATGCCAGAACGTCATCAACCGATCCGGATCTTTAGCAGCCAGAGGCCGCAACAACACTGCATTGACGACACTAAAGATCGCTGTATTCGCACCGATACCCAGCGCCAGCGTGAGCACGGCAATCAGAGTAAATCCAGGTTTCTTGATAAAACCTCGGATCGCAAAACGAATATCGTTGATCAGTTCATTCATCTCATTCGTACCGGAGCGCCACGAGCGGATCGACCTTCGTCGCTCTTCTTGCCGGCAGGAAACAAGCCAGCAGCGCCACGACAAACAAAGTTCCCGTGACAATCGCAAACGTGGTCACGTCGCTAGTGCTCACCTGGTAAAGCAGCGTGCTCAACAAACGCATCAGCCCGAGCGCTGCCACAACACCAATCCCCACACCCAACAACGCGAGAAACAAACCCTGCTTTAAAACCATCTTGAGAATGTCAGACGGTCGCGCACCGAGCGCCATGCGAACGCCGATGTAGTGCGTCTGCTGGCTGACCGAATACGACACAACGCCGTAGATCCCGATCGACGCCAGCAACAACGCGACGCCCGCGAAAATGCTAATCAGCAACGCCGGGAAACGTCGCATGAACGACGCGGGCGTCTGCGCGATCATCTCGTCCATCGTGCGAACGTTGAGGATCGCGGCGTTGGGTTCGAGATTTCGGATCTCGTTGCGGATCGCGGTTGCGAGTGTGTTGGGATCGGTATCGGTGCGAGCTACGACGTTTGCGAATGTCGAGGAGTTCTGGCGATAGGGGTAATACAACACCGGCCTGACTGCTTCGTCGAGACCCGTTATCTTCACATCGCCAACGACGCCGACGATCTCGATCGGTTCCGCTTGAATCGACGTGTACCTGATCCGCATGCCGACCGGGTCGCGACCGCCAAACATTCGATCGGCGATCGTCTTACCGATGATCACTACACTGGGCTTGTCAGACGCATCGCGCTGATCGAAAGTGCGGCCCGCGAGAACCGGTACGCCGAGAGTCTGGAAGTAACTGTCGCTCACGATCCTGATGTTGGCTTCAGTCTCGGTACCAGGTTGTGGAGCCGGATCGCCGTCGATAAAGAAACGGGTGGTGTTGCCCGCATTAACAGGCAGGATGTCTACGGTTCCCGCACTCGCGACGCCGGGCAGCGACCGCACCCGTTCCTGAATCTGTTCGTTGAAATTGACGCGCTGGTTTTCTTCCCCGTATTTCTCCGGCGGCAGGACCACTGCCATCGTGAGCAGGTTCTCGGTATTGAAGCCGATGTTTGTTTGCAGCAGTCGCAGCAGGCTCTTCATCATCAGTCCCGCTCCGACCAGCAGCACGACAGCGAGTGCGATCTCCGTCACGACCATTGCCCCTCGCAACCGGTTCCCTGCTCCGATCGACGTGCTGCGCCCGCCTTCTTTCAGTGCTTCATTGAGATCCATGCGCGACGATTGCAACGCCGGCGCGAGTCCGAAAATCAGGCCAGTGAGCAATGAAAGAAGAAGCGAGAAAGTGAGGATGCTCGTATCAACACTCAACGTCTTGAGAAACGGCATCGCGTTAAGCTGGTTCTGCGGCAGCATTGCCACAAGCGCGGGCACGCCCCAGTAAGCAATGAGCAGTCCGGCAGCGCCTCCGAATAATGAAAGCAACATCGATTCGGTCAACAACTGTCGCACCACGCGCCAGCGACTGGCTCCGAGCGCCGAACGGATCGCGACTTCCTTTTGTCGCGCGAGTGCGCGAGTCAACAAAAGACTGGCGACGTTCGCACATGCAATCAGCAAAACAAATCCGACGGCCGCGAGCAGCACGATCAATACAGGCCGCACTGTTCCGACGACTTCCTCCTGCAGCGGTACGATCCTGACTGCCGTTCCCGTGTGCGAGTCGGCGAACTGCTGCTCGATGCGACTCGCGATCATGCTCAACTCTGATTGCGCCTGCATCGCATCCACGCCGGGCTTGAGACGTCCGATCAGATTCGTACCGTGCATGAAGCGGCGCGTCAGCTGGTTCTGCGTGGGCTGGTACGGAAGAAAGAGATCGGCGGGTCTGGGCGCGAATTGAAAACTCGCGGGCAACACGCCAATCACGGTGTGGCTTTCGCCGTTAATCGTGAGTGTGCGACCGACGGCAGATGGATCGCCGCCGAAACGTCGTTGCCAGAATCCGTAAGTCAACACTGTCGTCTTTGGTGTGCCCGGCGTGTCTTCACCCGCTTGAAAGGTCCTGCCGAGAACCGGATCTACTCCCAACACAGAAAAAAAGTTTGCGCTAACGCGTGGTCCGGGAATGCTGTCTGGTTCCCCCTCGCCGCTGAGTAGGACGCGTCCACCGGTATAACCCGCAAGACCTTCAAAGACGTTGTTCTGCTGGTAGTCCTGGTAATCCGGATAGGAGAACTCTCGTTTTGAAAACTCACCTTGCGGCGTTTTCTCCCAGAGGTGATAGAGACGATCGGGCGACTTGTACGGCAACCCACGCAGCAGCGCCGCGTTGACGACAGTAAAAATCGAAGTACTGGCGCCAATCCCGAGCGCGAGTGTGACGACGGCGATCGCCATGAAACCCGGATGCTTTAGTAATCCACGAAGCGCAAAACGTAGGTCTTTGATTATTGAATTCATCATGTCAGTCCCGTAGTCCTTGTCTAAACTTTTTACTCATCCCTCAGCGCAATCACCGGATCCACGCGCGTCGCTCGCAGTGCCGGTATGAACGCCGCTACCATCGCGATCACGAGAAACACAGTCGAGACGACGACAAACGTCGTGCTGTCCGTCGGCTCCACGCCGAACAGCAACGTGGTTAGAAAACGCGTCAGCATGAACGCAGTGCCGACGCCGATCAGAATGCCCGCCAGCACGAGCGTCAGCCCGTTCTTCATGATCAACCTCAGCACGTTGCCGGCCCTCGCGCCGAGTGCCATGCGGATGCCGATCTCGTGTG
>DAIOGT010000034.1:0-32255 GCA_036745095.1 Pyrinomonadaceae bacterium | reverse complement strand
CTTCTGTGTTGAAAGGAAGGTCGTGTTGAAGATGGACCGCGCCTTTCGGATGGCCTGTGGAGCCGGAAGTGAAGAGCCAGATCGCAATATCGTCGCGACGTGTGTCCGCGGGTGTGCATTCTTCGGAAGAGGCGTTTATCGTTTCGGTAAAGTCAGCCCACTTGATTTTTGCAGAACTCGTTTCCGAGGTTGTGCTTCCGACGACCAGCACGCCTCGCAGGTAGCGCGCGCTCGCTGCGGCTTGAGCGAATGTATTCAGCAGTGAGTCGTGAACGATGGCGACTTTCGCACGTGTGTAGTCAAGGTAATATTCGTAGTCCGCAACCGGCAGCAGTGGATTGACCATTGTGATCACTGCCCCGATCCGCGCTGCCCCAAACCACGTCCACACAAACTCCGGACAGTCAGGCAGGACCAGCAGCACGCGATCTTCAATGTTCGCGCCCAGCTCACGCAGCGCGTTACCGGTCTGATTTGAAAACCGCACTACGTCGCCATAGGTCCACTGCCGATCTTCGTAGTAGAGACAGACTTTGTTCTCCCGGCCTTCCTCAAGATTGTGGTAGAGGAAGTAATCGGCCATGTTGAACCGCTCTGGAAACGACGGATACAAAGCGCGACCTGCGTTCTATTTTTGACCTTGCGACTGAAAGATACTTTCCAAAAACTTTGCTAACGCCTCTTCATCTTCCGGGCTACTCGAATTAAACTTCAAAGCGAAACCGATCTCTGACGCTGCGTCAACAACTTCAGCCCAGAAGTTAACCTTATCGTGAGCGGTGAGCTGAATCTCGAGCCAGACGAGTTCTTTCACTTCAACCTTGCCGCCGGTGAGTACGAAACAGCCGCTACGGCTCAGATCGGTGACAGTGGCGTTCTCGCGCGAGAGTACGCCTTCCCAGCGGGCCGGTAATTTGACCCTGGCACGTGGCGCTGATCTTCTGTCTTTCTCCATTAACCGTCTGTCAGTGTGCAAACGGGCAACCACGTTCGCCGTGTGCGGTGTCGAGATAAGTGCGCGCTTCCCAAACTTCGGGAAAGAATTTCTTGTCGAGCGTCGTTTTCAGATAACCGATGCCTTCGGACCCGCCGGTGCCGCGTTTCGCGCCGACCATGCGCTCAACCATTTTTATGTGGTGAGAACGCCAGAGCGAGAAGTA
The DNA here is from genome assembly GCA_036745095.1 of Pyrinomonadaceae bacterium. Lineage (GTDB taxonomy): Bacteria > Acidobacteriota > Blastocatellia > Pyrinomonadales > Pyrinomonadaceae > PSRF01. Next base: position 31,095 of record DAIOGT010000034.1, on the reverse strand, counting down.
CTCATCATGATCGAGCAATGCCTCCGCGAGTTGAAACTCTTCGTAACGTTCTTCGAAATGCGTGAGCACTTCGAGCACTGCCCGCGTGCGTTGGTCATAAGCCTTCTTCTGCTGCCCCGCGTCGCTATCGGTATTCTGTGGGGCGTCCAGGCCACGACGTTGCAGCACACGATAGAAACACTCGGCGAGTGACGGGCGCGTCATCCGCGTCTGGAGCCGTTCATGCGCGAACTCGTCAGTCGAAAACTCACGCAAAATGCTTTTGTCTTTTAATCCTGACGAGAATTCAATCTCACGAAACTGCATCGACTGAAACCCACTCGCCGGATTGAGTTGATCGCGAAAGGCGAGAAAACTGATCGGCGTCATGCTTTCGAGAATGTGAATCTGATTCACGAGCAGCTTCTCGATCTCAACGACGCGTCTCACCGCGCGCGTCGCCGCCGGCACACGATCGTCTTCGAGAAACTGGATCGCCGCGTCGAGCTCGTGCAGGATCTGTTTGAACCACAGCTCGTACGCCTGGTGTACGGTGATGAAAAGAAGCTCATCATGGTGTGCGGGATCCGACAGGCAATCCTGGAGATTGATCAGGTCCTGAACGCGAAGATACTTGTTGTAGGAAAGTGGCGCATTGTCGCCGTAGTTGTTGGACATCAAAACGCGGCCCCCGCCGCTTCATGTTCTCGATAACTTTCAGTCTCACCAATCTTCTTCATCTCTTTGATCACGAGCTCCAGCTCGTTGTCGGTAGTGTAGAAGTGCGGTGAGATGCGAATTCCGGCTCCGGGCCTGAAGTCGACAATAAATTCGCGACGGATCAACTCCTTCGTGATCGCCCCGGCGTGTTCGTGCGCGATCGTCACAGTGCCCGCACGCCGTCTTACATCTTTTGGGCTCGTCACTGTGAACCCCGCCTCTTCGGCTATGCCGATCAGGTATTCCGTCTGTCGCATGCTCTTTTCGCGAATCTTTTCGACGCCTATCTGATTGATGATTTCGTAACCGGATTGCGCTGCGTAGAGCGCGGGAATGGCAGGCGAGCCGTGCAGAAATCGTGTGATGTTTGACGCGTAACGCAGCGACGTGTCGAATGAAAAAGGCGACTCGTGGGCCATCCAGCCAGTCGTCCTGGGTTCGAGTTTAGCTTGCAGATCAGGTCTGACGTACAAGTATCCCGCGCCTGGTCCACCACACAGCCATTTCACCGATCCTCCGGTTGCGAAGTCGGCGTTTAAGTCTTTCACACTGAACGGTACTGTGCCTGCCGATTGATAGGTGTCGAGCACCACCATCGCGCCCACTTCATGCGCGCGGTCGATGATGGCCTTCGCGTCCTGCAAGAACGCGCTCTTGAAAAGAACGTGTGAAAAGGGGACGAGCAGCGTCGTTTCGTCGATCGCCGCAAGCATTTTTTCGAGCGGCACTGTCATGCCGTCGTCGGATTTCACTGTTTCGATGCGGAGGCTGCCGTCGCGCGCGTGCGCCTCGTACACATACATTACTGACGGGAAGTTCAGCTCCGAATAGACGATCTTGTTTCGCTGTGGCGTCGGTTTTAGACAGGACAGTATGAGCGACTGGCAAATCGAAACATTCTGATGCATCACCACCGTGCCAGGGTCAGCGCCGATGATTTTTGCAACTTCATCGCCCACCTTGACGGGCATGTCCCACCATCCTTCCGCCCACGCGCGCACGCCGCGCGTTGCCCACGTATCGGCGTATTCGTGTAGCCGTTCGTAGGTGGCTTTCGGCATCGCGCCGAGACTGTGTGAAATCAGGTAGACAGTCTTATCGAGAATGGGAAATTCGCTGCGCCACTTCAGTAAATCGTCCGACAAATAAGCATCCTCCTGCCGCCGTTAATTTAACAGATTCGGCATATGTCTGTAATCCGTGTAATCTGTCGAGTGAAACATGTGGAAATTCGCTAAACCAATCCGTCACAAGATACTCGACACGCGCTGGCCCAGCGCCGAAGAAGCCGCGCGTTCTCGACTTTTCAGTCCGATCGCGATCGGCAATCTCGAGGCGCGCAACCGGACGTGGGTTCCGGCGATGGTGCCGTGGCGTGCGACCGAAGATGGTTTTGTGACGCAGCAGAACCTCGACTGGTATCGACGGTTTGCGGAAGGACGTCCGGGAGTGCTCGTGGTCGAAGCGACAGGCGTGCGCGATATTCCAAGTGGTCCACTGCTTCGCATCGGCGACGATCGGTTTATCCCAGGTTTGCGGAGGCTTGTTGAGACTGTGCGCGACGCCAGTGAAGGCGAGACACTTCTGTTCATTCAGATCATCGACTTTCTCGCAGTGAAGAGACGACCGGACAAGGAGAAGTACTTTCAACGGTTTTTGAAGATCGACGATAACCATCGCCGCGCCCTCGCGGAAGTAATGAATCAGCCGGTGTGGCTTAAAGCTTCCGACGACGAGGTTCGACAGTTTTTGCAGAACGCGGATGAAGAACTGATCGAGGTCGTGCTCACGCCGCGTGAGCTGGAAGCGCTGCGCTTCGGGTATCGCGAGCGCGTGACGGACACGCACCTGAAACACATTCGCGATCTGCCGTCCGAGCTGCCCGGAATCTTTGCGGCAGCAGGTGAGCGCGCGCGCGAGGCCGGATTCCACGGCGTTGAGCTTCACTACGCGCACGCTTACACGATGGCGGGGTTCTTGAGTGCCCAGAACGATCGCGCCGACGGGTATGGCGGCTCACGAGAGCACCGCGTGCGTTTGCCGCTCGAGGTTTACGGCGAGGTGCGGAATCGTGTTGGCAGCGATTACGTCGTCGGCGTGCGTTTTCTGGCTGACGAGGTTATCGCCGGTGGCAGTCGCGTTGAAGATGCGATCTTCTACGCGAAGGAGTTTGCGGCGGCCGGATTCGATTTTCTGTCGCTCTCAAAAGGCGGCAAGTTCGAAGACGCACAACAGCCGAAGGTGGGCCAGGCTGTTTATCCGTACACGGGTCGAAGCGGATACGAATGCATGCCGACCGTGCTCTCCGATGAGGTTGGTCCATTCGGGCGGAGTGTTCCCCTCGTTGCCGCGATCAAGAAAGCAGTGAACGAGAGTGGGTTCAACACACCGATTGTCGCGACGGGCGGCATATCGACGTTCGAGCAGGCAGAAGAGATCCTGGTTTTAGGGCACGCTGACGTTGTCGGCATGGCGCGGCAGGCGCTTGCCGATCCTGACTGGTTTAGGAAAGTGAGACTCGGTCGCGGTGACGAGGTGCGACGCTGTACGTACACAAATTACTGCGAAGCGCTTGACCAGGCGCATAAACCCGTGACGTGTAAGTTGTGGGACAAGGGACGTCGCGTGTTGGAACCACCGCCGTGGTCAGCCGCTGATTAAGGCCGATTCATAGTCGCGGATAAAAACCGGATCACGTCGCTTAAGATCTTCATATGTAACGCGGCCACTGCGTGTCATCAGCACGTAAGCAAGTTGGATGGGGCTGAGCTGCATGTACTGTGCGGCGTTCTCGAACCAGCGCATGCTTTCAAATGCTGCTGCCTGGTAATCCTCAATGACGGGTCGTCGCGTCTTGGCGAAATGGCTGAGCGCCTCCGGAACGTTTGTCGTTTGCTGAAATGAATTTGCGAGGGCGATCGAATCTTCCATGGCGAGCTTCGTTCCCGATCCAATTGAGAAGTGCGCCGTGTGCAGGGCGTCTCCGATCAGCGCAACATTCTCGAAAAACCAGTTTTTATTTCTTACCAGTAGAAAGTTTATCCACTTCGAATTGTTTGAGAGTAGCTTGTGCCCGTTGAGATCCTGCGCGAAGACGTTGCCGACATAGCCCAGGGTCTCATCGCTGCTCATATTTTCGAAGCCTGCGTTGGTCCATGTTTGTGGATCGCATTCGACAATGAACGTGCTGGTTGTGGGGCTAAATTTGTATGAGTGGGCTGCGAAGACTCCGGCGGTATTCTCCCGAAACGTCAGAGTCAATCCGTGGAAAAGCTGGTGAGTTCCGTACCAGATGTAACGATTTGCGCGCACATCGAGCTCGGGCTGGAACTGCTGCGCATAGCGCTGCCGCGTCGTACTGTTGACGCCGTCGGCAGCAAGTAAAAGATCGCAGTCGTTTCGCAGCGATTCAACGTCGTGAATCTCAGCGTGAAACTCGATCTTGACACCGAGTTGTTCAGCGCGGCGCTGGAGAATTTTGAGGAGGTGAAGGCGTGCGATTCCCGAAAAGCTATTCCCGTGTATCGAGATTTTGCGATCACGGTGTAAGACATCAACGTTGTCCCACGCCTCAAACTCTTTCGTGATTTCCGCATGCGAGACGTCGTCAGCAGCGCGCAGGTTGGCGAGCGTCTTCCCGGAAAAAACAACGCCCCAACCGAACGTGTCATCCGGCCCATTCCGCTCATAGATCTTGACCTGATGCGCCGCGTCGGCCTTCTTCATCAGTATCGCGAAATAAAGCCCCGCCGGCCCACCACCAATAACGTTGATCTTCATATTTTTCTGCCACAAAAAGCACAAAAGGAACTCCTCGATTATTTACCTCGTGACTTTTGTGGCGATCTCAGTTCTCCTTCAAAAGCTGGCCGGCGATGACGAGTTTCTGGATTTCGGAGGTGCCTTCGTAGATGCGCAACGCGCGTACGTCGCGATACATGCGCTCCACAACTGTGCCGCTTATCAATCCGGCGCCACCGTGGATCTGTACGGCGCTGTCGATGATGCGGCCGGCGGCTTCCGTGGCAAACAATTTTGCTTCACTCGCCTCGCGAGTTGCTCTGCCGGTTTCCGTGTCGCGTGCGTAGGCAGCGCGATAGACGAGCAGTCGCGCGGCATCGAGTTCGGTGATCATGTCAGCCAGTTTCGCCTGGACGAGCTGATGCTCTGACAGCAATCGTCCGAACTGTTTGCGGCCGGAGGCGTAACGAATTGCCTGGTCCAACGCACGTCGCGCCATGCCGCAGGCTGCGGCCCCGACGCTTGCGCGAAACGTGTCCATCGTTTCCATGGCCAATTTGAAACCGTCGCCCTCGTTTCCAACCATGTCTTCAGCCGGCACCCGGCACTCGTTGAACGCGATCTCGCCAATGGGATGCGCCGCGATCAGCGACGTGCGCTCGACGACGCGAAAGCCCGGCATTTTCGAGCTCACCACAAAAGCCGAAAGCACGGGACGGCCGTCGTCACGCGTGCCTGTTTTAGTAAAAACGATGTAAAAATCGGCAATGCCCGCGTTTGAAATAAAACGCTTTCTGCCGTCGATGACGTAAGTTTCACCATCGCGGCGCGCCGTTGTCTCGATGGCAGCGACGTCCGATCCGGCGTTGGGTTCGGTCAGGGCGAAGGCCGCGATGGCTTTGCCGTTGGCAGCTCGCGAAAGCCAAAAGTCGCGAACGTGATCGGGCGCCGCACGAGCGATGGCATACGTTCCGAGACCTTGCATGACGAACGCGAGATCGGCGAGCGCCGAAGAGTAAGCAAGTTCTTCGCGAATCAAACAGAGAGAACGCACGTCAATATTCGATTCGGCCACGGCGTAGCTCAAAAGTCCGGCACTCGCGAGCAGGCTTACAAATTCCCTCGCAACCTCTTCAACGTTATCTTCGGCAGCCGCACGCGGCTCGATCTCCCGTTGGACAAACTGCGCGACACTTTGCGCGAGATTGCGATGTTCGGGAGTGAAAAAGGGAAGTTGGGAGACCAGGCGATCCATGTGGTGATTATTGAAACTTTGCGTCACGCTTCGCAACAAAAGCTTCGTACGCTTCGCGATAATCCGGATGCTGCATGCAGATAGCTTGTGCCTGTGCTTCGCTTTCCAGTGCGGTTTGCAAATTCATATCAAGCTCGCGGTTGAGCATCTCTTTGGTTTTGCCGAGGGCGAACGCGGGTCCGCGAGCCAGTTTTTCGGCGAAGCTTCGCGTGGCTGTGGCCAGTTCGCTTGCAGGCACGACGCGATTGTAAAGTCCGATGCGTTCGGCCTCAGTGGCGGTCACGAAGTCACCTGTAAACAACATTTCCGTGGCTTTCGCAAGTCCGACCACGCGGGGCAGTAGGTAAGAAGCAGCCATGTCTGTGCCCGCGAGCCCCACCTTCACAAACAGGAAAGCTATCTTCGCGTCTTCACTCGCGATACGAATGTCGGCAGCAAGCGCGATACACGCGCCCGCGCCGGCGGTGGTGCCATTCAAACTCGCAATTACCGGCTTCGGCAGTGCACGGATGTTCTGAATAAGCTCGCACGTCATGCGTGTAAACTCGAGCAGTCCTTCCATGTCGCGACTGAAGAGCTCACCGATGATGTCATGCACGTCTCCACCGGAACAAAACGCTCGTCCGGCTCCGGTAATCACGACGACACGAACTCCGCTTTCCTCGCGCAGAGCGGCAAACAAATCTGTCAGCTCGCGATAGACTTCGAATGTCAGCGCGTTGAGCCGCTCGGGACGGTTGAGAGTGATCGTCGCAATCCCCTGATTGTCTTGCTCGTAGAGGAAAGTCGTTGGTTGTTTCATGCCGGTATTACCGCCATGCCTTCGATTTCAACTTGAGCGCGGTCGTCTAACAAGCCCGCGACTTGGACCAGGACCATGGCCGGAAAGTGTTTCCCCAGGTGTTTGCGATAACGCTCGCCGATTTCTTTTGTACGCTCACGATACTCGATCTTGTCAGTGACGTAGATCACGAGTCGTACTATGTTGTTTGGTTGTCCACCGGCCGCACGTAAAACCGTAACCACGTTGGACAGTGCCTTGTCGAACTGTTCAACCAGGTCGTCGCTAACGATCTTTTGCTCGTGGTCCCACGCGATCTGTCCGGCGATGAAGAGCAGCTTGCCCCCAGGTTCGACGAGCACGCCATTTGAATAACCACTCGGCGCACCGAGAGCTTCGGGGTTGATCAACTTGAAGGACATTGTGAGGACAGGTTAACAGATTCGCCTTTATACGCGTAAATCTGCGCGACCCAGGCTTACAGGAGCTTATCGAGACGAGGAGCGAGTTGACCGGCGAGATTGCCATTCGGATCGAGCCCGCCGATTGGCCCACCGGAGATGTTTCCTTCTTTGTCGAGAATCACTATCGACGGCAGTTGGTCCACGCCAAACCTCTTCGAAACTACGCCGTCAGGATCTCGCAGCACAGTGACTTGCAACCCGTACTTTTGCGAGAAGGCGCGCAGCTGTTCGTCGCTCGCGAAGTTCTTCGACTTGGAATTGTCTGACTCGGTGCTCACCCAGTAAACGACGACTCCCCGATTGCTGTATTCATCTGCGAGCTTTCTCACGCCCTGAAGCTGCGTCTTTGACAGCGGCAACCAGGATGCGCCAAACGCAAGCACGACGATCTCACCACGCAGGCTGCCGGACGTGACCGTCTGGCCGTCGATCGATCGCAAAGAGAAGTCCGTGCGCTGGTTAGCTGGGGTCTGCGCCAACGCAATGCTGGTTAGCAACAGAGTCGTCAAACCCGCCAAAAGTCGTTTTCGGTTTGTTCGAACCATCTTTCTCCTTCGCCGAACGCTTCTATAGACGCTCGACTACGTGCATTAGATGAATGCAGCCAGAGTTTCGTTGGTCTAATCCCGCGGCGGCCCGGGCGCCGGCTGGCCGGTAACTTCCACGTGCAAGGCGCTGTAATCATCCCATGTATCCATGTCGCGAGCAATGAATGGCGACTCAACTGGAACGCGCTTCGCCTGATCTGGATGGGCCTCAAAAAGCGCCCTCAAGCCGCCGCTCCCAGGTAAACTTAGTAATTCCGCCTTGAAACTGAGATCTACGAGCACCGGGTGACCGCCGCGGCCCTGCCAGGTTGGTATCACTAGACGAGAACCTGTTCTCCATGATTCGAGGAGTGCCCCGACGACTTTGGCGGGGACCGCGGGGTAGTCCACCAGCGCGATCAAAGTCGCCTGTACAGACTCTGGCAGCTCGCGGACCCCGGCGGCGATGGACGCACCCATTTCACTATCCGGATCAGGATTATGTGCGAATGCGACGCCCGAAACCTTCCGTCTAATATCGTCAGCACGGTGCCCGAGGACGACGACTATATGTTCAACGCCACCGTCGCGCAGGTAGTCGATGCAACACTCAATAACTGTTTTATTTCCGAAGGGCAGTAAGGGCTTGAATGCGCCCATGCGCCGAGAGCGGCCGGCGGCGAGGAGAATTGCTGCCGTGGCTGGTATCAACTCTGAAGATCTTTCAAGGCACGCAAAGTGTACTGTCGCGCCATTTGCTTGCGCCACTGGTAGACGAAGTCGGTGTTGTCGAGCGGTCGGGCTTTGATGTAAGCCGCTTCAGCCGCCGCCTGGATCTGATCGTCTCCGAGCGGCTGTCCGATCAAAGCCGTCGCGGCTTCTTTTATCTCGACTGGCGAGGGTGCGATGCCGCCGAGAATGATGCGAGCGTCTGTCACCGCAGTGTTATCGAAATTGATCCACGTCGCAACGCCGAGAACTGGAAAATCGAAAGCACCGCGCCGCCGCAGTTTCTGATAAGAGGCGCGCCAGCCGTTCGTTGGCGGAAGCTGAATATCGACGAGGAGTTCGTCGGGACGTTTGTGTAGGTAGTCGATGCCGTCGTCGTTGTACAAACCGGCAGCCTCGATCACGCGTTCGCCGAGTGTTGAAACAAACCGCAACTTTGCGCCAATTGCGACCATCACTGGTACGAGATCGGACGATTGCACGGCCCAGCATTTTGAGCTTCCCGGTGCGACCCAGCAGACGTCGCCGTCTTTTTTCAGACAGAAGTTTATGCCTTTACGCCACTCGAAATTCTGATCGTAGTAGTTGCAACGGGTATCAAGCAGCAAGTTGCCGCCGATGGTTCCCATGTTTCGGAGTAAAGGTGTGGAGATCGTGCGTGCAGCCTTGGCGACGACGGGATAGTCACGATTGATAATCGGATGTTCGCAGATGTCTGTCAGTGTTACTGACGCGCCGATGCGGAGGCCTCCCTTTCCGTCGCCGGTGATCTGGTTGAGTTCAGCCAGACGCATCACAGAGATGACGGTCTGCGGCGTTTGTTGACGGCGCTTCATGTTCGGGTACAGATCGGTGCCCCCGGCGACGAACTGACCCACAGTCCCCGCCTCGCCGCGAATTCTCACCGCCTCAGCGATAGTCTGCGGAGTGTGATATTCAAATTTGGGCAGTCGCATCATAAAGTTAAAAACGCAGAGCCTCTATTCACGCAGCTTCACGAGCGGGGCGAAATCTCAGCTTTACGATCAACGATGGATCGACGATGTCAGTCTGAGCCTGAACGCTTCCTGATTCATCGACAAATTCAACTACAAAGCCGCGAGGGTGATCGGCACTAGCATCAAAAACGTGAACCACAGTCCCAATGTCTCCACGGCGCAGACCTGCTTCGGGTTGGTCGACAAGTAATGCGACAACGTCGTTTTCGTTAATATCATCCATATTGCCCCCTATTTTACGTAACAACTTGTCAGCCGGGGAAAGTCGGACCCGAATTCAACTATCCAGGTAAATCTAACCAACGCTGCCCTGCCTTTGTAAGTAATCCAGGCATCAGTATATTTTCAAAACCTTACTAAGAATGCACCGCAACACGCGGCATCTCGCTGCCGTCGCCGCCTTCATCCGGTGTTAATACTCGGAGCGGCTCGGGCCAGGAGACGGGTGGGACGCTGTCAGGGCCGTAGCGTCCGTTGCGACCGCGTGATTTGTCTTTCAGGGCGCGCAAAACTTTCTCGGGCGTGATCGGCACTTCATCGATACGCACGCCCACCGCATTGTAAACGGCATTCGCAACTGCGGGTGGAACGGGCAACAGCGGTCCCTGCCCAACTTCTTTCGCCCCGAATGGTCCATTCGGATCGGGATCTTCAATCAGGTACGTCACGACGTCGCACATCTCTAACGTCGTCGGGCTCTTGTACTCGAGCATCGACGGGAACTTGTGCACGACGTTACGGTTCTCGCGATAAACCATCTCTTCCATCAAAATCTCGCCGAGGCCCATGTAAACACTGCCCTCGACCTGGCCGATCACCAGCATCGGATTGATCGAGCGGCCAATATCGTGCGCAATCAACACACGCTCAACCACCACCATGCCAGTGTCAGGATCGACGTCGACCTCGGCAACCGCAGCGGAGTAACTGTACGCTGGTGATGGACCAACGCCGGAGCCTTTGAACTTGCCCGGCGAACGGGGCGGCGTGTACGAGCCCACTGTTCCAATCGTTCCAAACCTGGATTCCGCAAGTACGACAGCTTCCGCGAACGAAACTCCCACCTCCGGATTCTCGACATCAAACACGCGTCGCTCCGCAAGGGAAAGATTCTCGATCGGAACGCCGAGCTTTTCAGCCACGGCCATCACCAACAACTCGCGCGCTCGCTCAGCGGCCTGAATCGCGGCATTGCCCGTCATCAGCGTCACACGACTCGAATAACTACCGAGATCGACAGGCGTTAGATCCGTGTCGGCAGTAACAACGCGAATGTCGAAAGGATCGATTCCGAGAACTTCAGCGACGATGTACGCAAGGATCGAATCCGAGCCCTGCCCGATGTCGGTCGATCCGCACATCACGCAAACGCCGCCCTGCCGATCGAGTCGAAGCTGCACACCTGACTGCGGCATGTTGTTCCAGTAAATCGGCAAACCCGCGCCACAGATATACGAGCTACAGGCGATGCCGATGCCTTTGCCAAACGGCAGCTTGCGATTGTTCTGGTCCCACGAAAAGCGTTCGTTCCAACTCGAGCCTTCGACGACTTTGTCAATACACGCGCCCAAACCCATGCTGCCGATGCGCAGGTAATTCGCCGTCACAGAATTCGGGGCGACGAGGTGCTTGCGACGAATCTCAACCGGATCGATCCGGAGTTGCTCAGCGATCTTGTCGAGCTGGACTTCTAACGCATAGCGCGGCTGCGGCGTGCCGTGTCCGCGTTTTGGACCACACGGCGGTTTGTTTGTGAACGTCCTTATGCCCTGGAACTTGTAACGCGGTACGTCATACGTCACTGTCTGCAACGCGCCGCTGTAGAACGTACTTGCGACTCCATAACTCCCGTACGCACCACCATCCAGGTAGGATTGGAAGTGCATCGCGGTGATCGCCCCGTCATTCTTCACACCTGTCTTGACCTTCATCAAGATCGGATGACGCCCACGATGACAGTAAAAAACTTCTTCACGCGTCAATGTCACTTTTACTGGACGCCCAGTGATCATCGACAGCTTGCACACAACAACTTCGTGATTGAACGGATCACTCTTGCCGCCAAAGCCGCCGCCGTTCGGCGTTGCAATCACACGAATGTGGCTCGCCGGCAGTTCGAGCACCTTCGCGAGCGCGCGGTGAACGTAATGCGGCGTCTGAGTCGAGCTCCAAAGCGTAATCTTTCCGTCGGAATCGAAGTGACCAACAGCGGCGTGCTGCTCCATCGGCAAATGTGTGTTGCCTTCGTAGAAGAAGGTGTCTTCACGAACGAGATCAGCTTCCGCAAAGCCTTCTTCAACGTTGCCGAACTCGAGCGACACTTTCTTATGAATGTTCCCGCTATCGCCGTAATCGTGAATACGCGGCTCATCGATGAGCACGGCTTCCTCGATCGTCGAGATCGTGTTGAGCGGCTCGTATTCGACTTCGATCAAGTTCATCGCATCGAATGCGACATCTTCATCGATCGCAGCAACCGCCGCGACCGGATCGCCGATAAACCGCACCTTGTCGATGCAGAGCGCGTGCTCATCCTGACTAACAGGCAGGATGCCGTACGGAATCGGAAAATCTTTTCCTGTGACAACAGCAAAAACGCCGGGCAATGCCAGCGCTTTCGAGACATCGACGCTCTTGATCAACGCATGAGGAAGATGCGAGCGCAGGATCTTACAAAACAACATGCGCGGCAAAACGATGTCGTCCGCGAACTTTGTTTGCCCCACACACTTCGCGCGCGCGTCAACCTTGCGAAAGGGCTTGCCTATAATGTTGAAGTCTTTAGCCACAGTTTTCACAGCTTACACTGTTTGTTCGCCCCGCATGCGCGCCGCGGCGAGTTCCACTGCCTCATAAATTTTAATGTAACCGGTGCAACGACACAGATTACCCGATAACGCTTCCTGAATCTCCGCACGCGTCGGGTTTGGCGACTTCTTCAACAACTCTTCCGCAACCAGCAGAAAGCCCGGCGAACAGTAACCACACTGCGCCGCACCCAGATCCGCAAAAGTTTCCTGCAAGGGATGAAGCTGCGCGCCATCAGCCATTCCCTCGATCGTTTTCACATCTCGACCCTCGGCATCAAGGCCGAGCATCAGGCACGAAAGAATGGAACGGCCATCGACGAGCACTGCGCACGTGCCACACTCGCCCAGCTCACAGCCGTGCTTGGTCCCGGTGAGATTCAGATCCTCACGCAAAATTTCCAGCAGCGTCTTGTGCGGTGCGAAGGCGACCTCTGTATGTTCGCCATTGAGTGTGAAATGGATGTGCTTCTTACTGTGGAACGGCAACGTCTTTCTTCTTCACTTTATTCAAAATCGTGTTATCGATGAGGCGCGTCTTGCCGACGTACGCCGCCAGCGCGATCAGGATCGGTCGATCGTCGAGCCGGTCCAGCTTTTCGAGCGTCTCTGCATCTGCAATGGTGACGTAGTCTAAACGCGCGCGTGGTTCCGATTCGACAGTCGCACGAATCAGATCCACGAGCCTCCCCGCGTTTCGCTCGCCCTCTTTGAACGCAGTCTTCGCCTGGACCAGCGCTTTATGAAGGATCGTCGCTGACTTCTGTTCGTCCGCGGTCAAATAAAGATTGCGCGACGAGATCGCGAGGCCTGAATCTTCGCGTACGATCGGCAAGACTACGATTTCAGTGTCGAACGCGAGATCTCTCACGAGGCGCTTGATCACGAGCGCCTGTTGCGCATCTTTTTGACCAAAGAAAGCAAAATCCGGCCGCACGGTGTTGAGCAAAATTGTTACGACGGTAGCGACACCACGGAAGTGGCCCGGTCGCGAAGCTCCTTCGAGTTGTTCTGAAAGCCCTTCCACAGTCACGTATGTCGCGAAACCTTTGGGATAAATCTCTTCGACAGTCGGCGCGAAGATGTAATCAACGTTGTAGTCAGTCAGCAGCGCCGTGTCTTTGGTTAAATCACGCGGATAGTGCTCGAAGTCTTCACCTGGCCCAAACTGCGCCGGGTTCACAAACACAGAGACGACAACCACGTCGCACATTCGCCTCGCTTCACGCACGAGACTCAGATGACCGTCATGAAGAGCTCCCATCGTCGGAACAAGCCCGACAGTTCTGTCCTGTTCACGACGGATTTTGCGCGCGACGGAACTCATGCGCTGACGACGATTGATGATCTCCATAGTTGAGGTTGGATTAGGACTTCTCGGCCTTTGAATCTCTCGATGGGATCTCGATGTCGAGCTCCGCAGCAGTTTGTGCGGGCAGCGCATACGATTCTGCTTCCGACGGGTAAGTGGCATTTCTCACGTCTTCGGCAAATTTTGTAATCGCGTCGGTCATCACCTCGCGCAAGTTTGCGTAAGGTCGCACGAAGCGAGCTTGTTTACCGAACGACAGACCGAGCATGTCGTGTATGACCAGCACTTGAATATCGCAGTGAACTCCAGCGCCGATTCCGATCGTCGGAATACTGACGCTTTCAGTGATCATCTTCGCTATCTCGCGAGGCACGACCTCAAGCACGACGGCAAACGCGCCCGCGTCTTCCAGTGCCTTCGCATCGTCGATCAACTGCTGCGCCGCTTTTGCAGTCTTGCCTTGCACGCGGTACGCGCCCAGTTGATTAATCGACTGCGGCGTCAGGCCGATATGGCCCATCACGCTGATCTCTTCGTCCACGAGTCGCTTGACGAGATGCACGCGCTTGTGCCCGCCTTCGAGTTTGATCGCTTCCGCGCCGCCTTCCTTTACGAGTCGTAGCGCGTTTCGAACTGCATCGTCATCGCCCGTGTGAAACGTTCCATACGGCATGTCTGCGACGAGCAAAGCGCGTTGCACGGCACGACGCACTGCTTTCAGATGAATCAGAATTTCTTCGAGTGTCACCGGTACAGTATTGCCGTATCCCAGGACGACGTTGCCGAGGCTGTCGCCGACGAGAATGACGTCGATTCCGGCTTCGTCAACGATCCGAGCGGTCGGATAATCGTACGCGGTCAGACAAACGAGTCGTTCACCACGTTGTTTACTTAACCGCAAAGACGGTGCACTGACCTTTTCCGGCCTTTCAGGCTTCAGGTAGGGCATGTTTAGCTCTCTTTACACCACGATTTGTGGACAATCGAATTGCCAGGGAAACGGGAGAATTGCAGATGTCGCGGGCGTGCTAACAAGGCGGGCATTATAACGGGAAACGACAGAAGGAAGAAAGCGCGCGCGGTTTAGACGTTCAAGCGTTCAAGCTCTAGCCTGCTCGCTGAAAGCACAGCCTAAAGACGAAACTCTAAACTCGGTCCGCCTTGCCTGTTCCTGATTTCCAGCGGATTACCGAGGATCCGTCACTTGTTTTTTCCAATAACTCACGTGTCGTGTTTCCAAGAACAGGATGCACCAGGTTCGGAGCGAGCTCTACAAGTGGCACAAGCACGAATCGTCGCTGCGCTATACGCGGATGAGGAAGTCTAAGAAAATCCGTATCTGATTTCAGTTCTTTAAAGATGAGCAAATCGAGATCGATCGTCCGCGGCCCCATCGGCACATCTCGTGTGCGGCCTAGGGCGTGCTCGATTCGCAAGAGGCGCGCGAGCGTTTGTTCCGGAGAGGGAAGCGTCGCGCCGCGCAGTTCCGCCACCATGTTAAGAAACGCGGGCTGTTCTTCATATTCGACCGGCTCAGTTTCATAAATGCTCGAGAGTCGAATAACATCCAAACCAGCGTCCAGCATTCCACGCACAGCGAGCAATAGGTAACCGGCGCGGTCGCCGAGATTCGAACCGAGTCCGACGTAAGCATTCTGAATCATTAAGCGATGTCCCAACTTCTCACCTTAATCTGGCTCAAATGGCGATTGTTGCGCAACTCGCTTCGTTCCTCAAAGGCGGTCGTCAATCGGGTGGCGTCGATTCTAGGAATGCTCCTCGCGCTCTTTTTTGCATTGCTCGTCGCACTGGTTCTCGGCTTCGCTGCTTACGCACTCAGTCAGCCTGACGCGCTCGCCGAAGCGTTTCGGCGAACAACCGCGCGCGATATGAGTTCGTCTGCCTCTGCAGAATTCATCTTCTTTTCGATGTTCGGGCTCATCTATTTGATGTGGGCCACTGTGCCTCTCAGTATCGGCGGCAGCAAACAGTTCGACGCGGGTAAGCTGCTGATGTATCCGATCACTCTTCGCAAACTCTTTGCGGTCGATTTCATCAGCGAGCTGACAACGCTGCATTCCGTCTTCGCAATACCTGCGGTGACAGCCGTCTGCATCGGCGTCGCTTTTGGCACCGGCAACATGGCAGCAGCGTTGTTGACAGCAGTTCCGGCGATACTCTTCGGCGTCGCTTTGTCGAAATGGCTTTCAACTACGATCGGCTCACTGCTTCGTCGCAAACGCGCGCGAGGTGAAACGATCGTGGCGCTGATCGGTGCTGTCGCAGGTTTGAGCGCGGCAGTCGCAGGGCAAGTCGCTCCGATGCTTTTCAAACACGCCGAATCGTTTCGCTCGTTGCGATGGACACCGCCTGGCGCCGCCGCGTTTCTGCTCGTCGGCGCTGAAAATGACATCGCTGCATATGCACTCGCGTTCATCACGCTGAGTGCCTATGGCGTTGCCTTGATACTTGCGACTTACTGGATCGCGCGGCGTGCCGCACTCGGTATTGAGGGACGCCGGCGACAGAAGACGGTCGTGGCGGACGCTGGAACAGGTTACTCCGGCTGGCAACTGCCGCTTGTTTCGGCGGAGCTTTCGGCCGTCGTCGAAAAGGAACTACGCTACGCGACGCGCAACGCGCAAGTGCGAATGATGGCGCTGATGCCTTTGATCCTGATTGTCATTCGCGTCGTCAATGCGCAAAGGTTGGGAGATGAGCAAGCTGTGCCGCCTGGCATTTTTCTTACGTATGGTTCCGGATTGCTTGCGGCGGGCGGAGTGCTTTACGTGTTTCTTATCCTCGCCGGTCTATCGTGCAACCAGTTCGCTTTTGAAGAAGGTGGAATGCGGACGCTGGTTCTGTCCCCAATCGATCGTCGCAAGATACTGCTTGGAAAAAACATCGCCATCACTGTTCTGGCGCTCGTTTTCGCGACAATCCTGCTGACGCTTAACACGATTGTCTTTCGCGATCTGGATGGACCAAAGCTGCTGTTCATCGGGCTGAGTTTTGTCATTTTCGCGGCCCTCAGCTCGATGATGGGTAACTGGCTGTCGATCCGCTTTCCAAAACGAATGCGCTTTGGAAAACGATTGAACGTGGCGGGTGTGGCGGGTCTGCTGCTGATTCCGATGGTCGTCGTGCTCAGCACGCCTCCGTTACTCGCGACTCTCGTTGGTATCCTTACGCGCAGTTTGCTTTACGAGTACGTCGCGCTTCTAGTCCTTGCGGTCCTCTGTGTGGGCCTTTACGTTCTGATGCTCAACTTCCAGGGCAGATCTCTTGAGAAGCGGGAAATCGAGATCCTTGAAGCGGTCCGAGAGCCTGCGGACGAGTAAAGCAACCACTGATTACACGGAAATGACTGATCTTTGCTACACTAGCCGCCCGGTACTTTGAATCTTATTCCAGTGGTGCTTCGCGCATCCGGGCGGGTTTAGAGCCCCGTCAATACACAAATGGCTCGTAGAAGATTTCGCAGCAACCAGCGGCACGAACCCACGACGGAGCGTTCCTTTCAGGAATACATCCTTTCCACTCCTGCACCGCAAACATCACGAACCGAACTGTTACGACTGATCCGCGGTGGTGAAGACACTTTTCTTGAGCTCAAGGTAAAACTCTCCAATACAGAAAAGATCGCGCAGGAGATCGTGGCGCTCGCAAACACCGGCGGCGGCGTGATCGTCTTCGGCGTCAACGATCAACTGCGAGTCGAAGGCGTTGACGATCCCGAGAGAGTCCAGGACGATCTCGTGCGGATTTGTCGTGAAGAGATCCAACCTCCACTCGTCCCGTTTATCGATCGCATCGCACTCGACAACGGCCGCCGTATCGTCGCACTCGATATCGAAAGCAAGCGGCGCCCATATCGAACGCGTGATGGTCGGTTCTACCTGCGCATCGGAGCAGAGAAACGCGAAGCATCTCGTGAAGAGATCTCGTCGCTTCTCGAAGAGTCACGGCCGCTTCGTTACGAAGACGTGCCTGCGCTTGGTTCAACTATCGACGACATCGACGAGGCCCATTTGTGGAGCTACCTGCGAGAGTTTGAAGGTGGAGCATTTGAAGAAGCGACAGTGGTTGGTTATCCGACTGCCGAAGTCCTCGAGCGGGATCTGTTGTTAGCGGCGAACGACGGCAACGACATCGTGCCGACCGTTGCGGGCCTGTTGTTGTTTGGACGTGACGAACGCGTGGCGGAGTTGGTGCCGCGTGCCTCGGTGACTGCGACGAGATTTTCCGGCGATTCTCTACAATCGCCTATCGTTGAACGCGTAAAGGTGTCGGGTAATCTTTTATTGATCTACGAAGCACTCACTCGCTTTATACGGCGCTATTGCGATCTTTCCGAAGTGCGTCCGAAGAGTCCTGCGTTGCCAGTTGATGAATCGCCGATCCCGGCCCGTTCGAGTTATCACCGCGGCGTTGTGAGTGAGGCGATCGCAAACATGCTGGCGCACAGAGATCTCGCGTTACGCGAGCTGCCGAGCCGTTTGCATGTGTTTGATCATTCGCTGGAATTTGTGAACTCGCGACGGAGTATTGGTTTCTCGCCGGTGGCGCAGAAAGCGATTCGTTACGGAATGCCCGAGCGTTTAAATCCAAGGCTGGCAGCAGTACTGACCAGCCCTGCTTATGGACTGAAACTAACGCTTCAGGGATTACCGGCGTTGCTGCGTGAGGCGAAACGTTTCTCAAACCGCAAAGCAGAGATCGTTTCGTTTAACGATGAGTTCCGGTTGAAGATCTACGGCTGTTAGATCTACTTGGATCCTTCCGTTTTCTCCGGTTTGGGCGCGTTGTAGTATTGACGAGCCTGGACCACGTACTCTTTATCGTCGAAAGTCCCATCGCCATTAACGTCAACCTTCACCTGTAGCTTGTGCTGCTTTCCGTCGCGCACGTCGCCCGGATTGAAAGCGAGACTGTACTGACTACGCAGCAGCGCGTTGATGTTGCCAAGCACCTTCGGTAACTCTCCTTCGAACGTTACCGGAAAATACGCGCCGCCAGTTTCCTTGGCGAACGTCTGCAAAGTGTTATCAGCTTGCAGCCAGGTCATTCTGCCCGGCATTCCCAACATGCTGTCGGTCGCCGGCAGCGAGTCGCCATATATTTTCTTGAAGAGGTTGGCCGTGCCAATGATGTAAACCGGGACGCCGGAGTTTTGAAGCACTTTGCGTGCGTCGCCGTAGTTGATCTTGCTGAACGTGTCGATGCCGGAGGCAATGAGAAGCACGGCGCGGCGCCGGCCCTGGACAGACGCGAGGCCGGCGTAATCTGATTTTTCAGACTTCGACTCTTCCAGCACGACTGAATCGCCACGTCCGCCAGCAAGCACAAACTTTAACGCGTCAAACAAATTGGTTTCGCGAAACGCAGGTTGGTTTCTCAACAACAATGAAACCACCTGTTGCAACCGTCCGGGATCATTCGTGAAGTCCGTCAACGGCGTCGGACGAATATCAAACGCAACCACCGAGACGTAATCGTCAGGCGGCTTGATGAATTGCGACAGGAACATCGCTGTGGGGCGAATCACTTCATAAGTACCAGGCTCGTAACCGCGATTGCCGTAAAGTCCAAACATCTCAGACCACTTGCTGTACTCAACCACCATCGCGACTGTGATCGGTGCTTCCGGCGTCGAGAAGTTTGTGATCGTTTGCTGTGTACCATCGGCGAAGATGGCAAAGTTGATTTTCTTCAGGTCGTTAACAATCTGCCCGCTCTTTTTGTGATAAACAACGGCGTCGACGTTGACGATTTGTGTGGAGATGCTGACTTTCTCGATGTCCTGTGGTTTGGCTGGCTCGAGGTCTTTCGGAAGTGGCTCCTGTTCACCGGTTTTTGGAGTTTCACTGGGACGTTTGTTCTTCTTATCGTTAGAGGTGGGTGGCTGGCGTCTGGACTGCGACCACCCGGGATTGACATTTGCGCCGAGCAGCAAAAACGAGAGCGCAATCACGAAAAGCAGATAAAAACGATTAAATCTCATAGTCTCCACTCCCGAAGGACATAAGCGAGGTTAGGTTAGGCGCCTGCGGGCAGGCTTCCACTCAGCTATTTATTTCGAGGCTAGTTCAATCTGATGCGGGCACGTTGCGTCGAGTTTGCCTTAACGTCCGCTGGCCTCTGCTTCGATTACGATATCGTAGCTGCCCGTATTATCCGTCAAATCGCCCTCGTTTACACCCAGGAAGAGCACTCCGTCGCGCTGAGCCACAAATTCCCTTCGCGGGCCGATGAGAATGAAGTCGTCGTTATCGTCGCCGATAACGGCGATGAGTGCGCCGGTGGCTTCATTGCGCATCAACTTCTCGCCGTCAGTAATGTTGTTCAGTCCGCCGGGGGTTGAGAAACGCCCGCGCCCGAGTGAAACGCGACCCGAAGCACTGACCCGCAGTCGCTGTCCTTTGCGGACGACGAGGCCGCTATTCGTCCAGCCGTTGTTAGCGCTGTCAGCTCTCACGCCGACTTTGATCGTAAAGAAAGTGGGATTTGCGGCAGGCGTTGTATCGATCGCGCGATCGGAATTCGTGTTGTCAGGTTGGCTGACTGGATTTGACGGTCGCGACATCGGTGGGGGATTGTTTCGCGCGCTGCTGTCGTCGGTGGCGCTCGAGTTGCTGGTGCTTCCATCGAACTCGATCGACTCAACATCCTCGACATAAACGGTGGTCTGCCCGCGTCTGCCTCTTGCATTTCCACCGATCAGGATGGTGAATTGCTGGTCCTTAAACCCGATCACCTGGCCGCGGATGACACTCCCGTCTTTCAGACGAATGGTGTCGGCGAGCAGAGGCGTGGACATTGAAACCAGCAGCAAAATGGAGAGCAGAAGTTGAAATGTTTTCTTCATGATACTTCTCCCATATCGGGGGCATTCCGTTGACGAGGTTTAACAAGACTCGAATGCTTTTGCAAGCGGGAGAGAGCTGGGATTGGCCGTGTCTCGGATGCACGTGCGGCGCGAAAAGGTTGCGGTGGATAAAGCCCGAGTTAGAAGTGTTCAGCTTTTTAACGCGCTGCCGTAGACGACGTGGGATTCAAGAGAGCTGAGCGAGGTTCGGCGGATGAAGTCGAGATTTTCCAGGCGGACTCGTTCCCGGTCCGCGGGATCGAGTTGCGCGATGGTCCCGCGGTAGCCTGAGCCCATGATCATGGCCCACCAGTCCTCGGGTGAGTTCACTGGCTGCTGGTCGGATTCGGCAACTGCCTCTGCGTTCTCAAAACCCGCGGTCGTAAGCAGTGAGCGCACGGCCTCAACCTCAGAGATGCGGTCCCAGGGATTGAAGCCCTTATAAAGATCAGGCCTTACGTTGCGAACGGACTCCCAGAACGCTGTTGTTCCAGGTTCGAAAAAACGCGGACCCCACGTGGTGATCGCGACTTTCCCTCCGGCACGCAACACACGCTTGAGCTCGCGGAGTGCTGCGTCCATGTCGGGAGCGAAAAAGATCCCGAACACACACACGACCACGTCGAACGTTCCCTCGTCGAATGGCAACTGCGTCATATCACCGAGGCGAAACTCGATGTTCGTCAAACCTCGTTCGCTAGCTTTACTACGAGCGAGGGTCAGCAAGTTCTCAGCGAGATCCACGCCTACGACTGAACCGTCGGGCCCGACAATCATCGCTGCGGGAATCGCCGAAGCTCCACTACCGCAACACACATCGAGCACACGTGCACCCGCAACGAGTTGAAGCCGCTCGACAGTTCGTCGTCCATACCGATCCCAGAAAGTGTTGGCAGGATGATCGTAGAAGTCAGAGGCCGCGTTATACGTGGTGGCGGCTTTCTTTTTAGCGTCGTGTGGTAACTCGGGCTTCATTTTTCGGATCGGGATAGTAAATCGACCTTCATGTTTCTGCAAAGATCTTCTTAGACATTTTTAACAAGTATTCATTCTTTCGTATACTCCAACGCCTTTATGTTTCCGCCTTTTGTCGCCCTTTTAGCAGCAGAGCTTGCGAAAAAATTCATCTCCTTGTAAACGATCCGAATTTCCCAACGACCAGTGCTCGGCAACCGAAAATTTTACGAGCCTTAACGCAATTTCGTATTGGGCACAGTCTTTGCACTTATGAGTTGCGCAAGCTCGGTCCTTACTGAGTTTGCGAAACAGAAGTCAGCTGGTTAATCCAAAAAAATAGATCATGGTTAGGGCACTAGTCCTCACTTTAGGATACGACTGTCTTTCTGGTGCTGACTTCAATTTCGAGTTTGGACCCAAACGACCGCCGCTTCTCGGAGCCCAGCGGAACGTATTCATGGAGGTAACGCAATGACGATTTCATCGAATTTTGCTTTACGCTTATTGCAACTCGCACTGCTGGTAGTTGTGGCGACGGGAGTTGCTTTTGCGCAAAGCTCAAGTTCTGAGGTCAACGGTACTGTCAAAGACAGCGCCGGCGCTGTTGTTTCAGGTGCGACTTTAAGACTCATCGACACAGCAACGAACTCAGAAGTCACGACGACGAGCAGTGGCGAGGGCGCATTTGTATTCGCCAACGTTAGACCCGGCATCTATAGGCTCATCACAGAACACACCGGATTTAGTAAAAAAGAAATTCAGAGCATTCAAGTTAACGTCGGTGTCCCTTACACTGTTAACGTTGAACTCACTCCCGGAGGCTTCGAAGAGATAGTGACAGTCTCCGCAACTGACGTCACAGCTCCCGTCAATACGACGAATGCGGAGTTGTCCACGACAGTTCAAACACAACAGATCAACGACCTCCCGTTGAACGGCCGCAATCCCCTCGACCTCGCCGGACTTCAGGCGGGTGTTTCAGCGGGTGCGAGCAACCGCTCAGCAACCATCAATGGTTTGCGCGGTACTTTCTCGAACCTGACGTGGGACGGCATCAACATAAACGACAACTTCATTCGTACAGACTCTCTGTTCGGTGCTGCGGCGCCAAGCGTTCCGGGTGTAGCTGAGTTCACACTCGTTACACAGAACTCCGGGCCGTCAGATGGTTTGGGCGTCGCCCAGGTGAAGCTTGTTACGCCGCGCGGTGGATCGAGCTACCACGGCCAACTTTGGGAATACCACCGCAACGATGCGTTCGACGCCAATTCTTTCTTTAACAACAGGGCCGGGTTGCCAAAAGCGAAACTCATTCGTAACCAGTTTGGCGCCTCTGTTGGCGGACCATTCCTTCTGCCTCGTTTCGGAGAAGGCGGACCAGCCACTTTCGGCAAAGACAAGCTGTTCTTCTACGCGTACTACGAAGGCACTCGTGAGCGCACCGATGCCGAAATTAACCGCACGGTTCTCGCGTCAGCAGCGCGCTCGGGACAATTTACTTATCGCGCCGCGTGCACGAATGCAGCCAACAACCTTTGTCCGGCTGGTATCACGCCAGGACAACTGATGACTGTGAACCTGTTGACTCTGGCAGGTCGCACAACCGATCCGCTGGCAACCCAACTGATCGGTCTCACTCCACTGCCGAACGACTTTACCGGTGGTGACCAGCGCAACTTCGCGCGCTTCAGATTCAATAGCCCCTCGGGCAGCGACGATGATTTGTGGGGCTTCCGCGTCGACGTTGACGCTAATGCAGCAAATCAATTCAACGCGTCATTTAGCCGCGACGTATTGGTATTTCCAAACGATACGTTCAACGACATTGGCGAGCCATTCCCCGGTCTGCCGGGTGGCGGCCAGAGTCCGGTACGTACACGTTTATCGGCGGCATGGAACTGGACGCCAGCACCAACGTTCAACAACGAACTGCGTGGTGGTTTCTTCTTCCAGAAATCGAAGTTCTTTACAGACGTGACGCACGACCGTGGTTTCCGCGTTGCGTTTCCGCTTATCAGCAATCCAGAGCAAAACTTCCTCGAACAGGGCCGCAACGTCGACAATTGGGAAATTATCGACAACGCGGGCAAGTCGTGGGGTGACCACTTCTTCCGGTTTGGTGGAAATTACCGGCTCGTGAAAATCAACCCGTTCAACGCCGGCGGAACCGTTCCGCTCGCGACGCTTGGTTTCAACGATGCGGTGGGCGGTACTCCAAACCCGCTGAATACTGGACTGTTTCCGGGTCGCATCAACACCACTGACTTCAACAACGCCACCAGCATTCTGGCGGCTCTCACCGGGTCGCTCGGAACCGTAACGGAGACATTCAATTCTCTTACTTCGAGTTCGGGCCTGCTGCGTGGCCAGATTAGTCTTCAGAACTATCGCTACTACAACGTTGGACCATACATCGGCGACACCTGGCGCATGCGGCCCAACTTGACGGTCAACCTGGGCTTGCGTTGGGAATACGTTTCGGTGCCGAAGGAAGAGGGCGGTTTGCTCGTGCTGCCGGTAGGTGGCCTCGAGTCGCTACTCACCAACACCGAAATCGAGCCGGTTACCGGTGGCGGACGCCCGCTCTATAACAACGACTGGAACAATTTCGCGCCGAGCTTCAGCTTTGCGTGGGATCCATTCAAGGATGGCAAGACCTCAGTTCGCGGTGGTTACGGGATCTCGTACGTGATCGATAACAACATCACGACGATTGATAACGCAGCAAACCGTGGTGGTTTCACGCGGACTGTGACGCGGAATAACGTCGCTGGCACTGTCAGCGGAGGCGTTCCGAATATTCCGGTCCCAACATTGACGTTCCCATTCCGTGCTCGTGACATCTTCACGACCACAGATCCGGGTTTCGCGATCTTCCACATCGATCCTGACCTGAAGACGCCATACGTCCAGCAATGGAACGTCGGCGTTCAGCGTGAAATGTTCGGTGACATGGTGGGCGAGGTCCGCTATGTGGGTAATCACGGTACGAAGTTAACGCGCGGAATCGACATCAACCAGCAGCGAATCTTCGCTGGTGGCTTCTTGGAAGATTTCCAGCGTGCGATCTTTAACTACAACAATTGCCCGCAGACTCTGACCGAAGCACGGCGAATCAACCCGCTTCCCGGGACGTGTCCGGGGGCGCAGGCCTATTCGGTGTTACCTGGGTTTGGTGCTTTCTGGTTTAACCAGCCGACTTTCATCGCCGCTGTGCGACAGCAGGAACCTGCGCGAGCACTCGATTTTTATATCCAGCTCAAGGAGTTCTTCTTCGCGGATTTCGGTGGCGACGCGAACGCCGGTGCTACTCAGTTGCTGAGCACCTACCTGCCCAATCCGAACGCGTATGTTTCTGACTTTGTTGGTAACAGCTCATGGTCAAATTACCATGCGCTTCAGGCGGAGATTCGCCAGCGTCTGCGTCATGGTTTTGACTTCCAGATGAACTACACCTGGAGCAAAGCGTTTACCGACTTTGAAGGCAGCCAGGCAAACTTCGCTGGTCTGCTCGATCTAACTCTCGGCGATGTTAAGGAGAAGCGCCGCGGAGTCAACGATCTCACACACGTGTTCAAAGCTAATGCCGGATACGAACTTCCGTTCGGCTCCGGACAGCGATGGCTCAATAACGGTTTTGCGAGCAAGGTGTTTGGCGGCATGAAACTGACCGGCATTTTTGTCGCTCAGTCAGGCCGGCCAATTTCCTTCATTTCAGGACGTGGCACGTTGAATCGTGTTGGTCGCTCCGGCAACAACACGGCGAACACCAATTTGACTATCGAAGAGCTGCAGGAGATTACGGGCCTGTTCTTCGATCCGACAACGGGACAGCCGCTCATGTTTAGTCCGGAAGTCGTCAATGCGGTTCGCACCGATCCGTCGTTCCTGCGCAATCAGAACCCATTCTTCTCGAATCCAACTGCCGGTACTCTGGGAAATCTACAGTTGACTCCGGTCAGCGGTCCTGGCATTTGGAACCTGGATATGGGCTTCATCAAACGGACACCCATTTCCGAAACGGTTAATTTGGAGTTCCGCGCGGAGGCGTTCAATATCTTTAACAAGACGAACTTCTTCCTCGGTGCTCTGAACCAGAACATCAACAGCTCTACCTTTGGACAGATCACGCAGACGTACGATCCTCGTATTCTGCAGTTCGCGCTCAAGCTGAACTTCTGATCGAAGGTAAAATTCCTGGTCCACAGATTACACGGATTTCGATCCGTGTAGTCTGTGGATTCTTGCCGTTCAAGACTATGAAACTAACAGCAATAATTCTGACCGTAATCTTTCTCGTCAACGTGTCCGGCTTGGCGACGCCCGTCGCTGACAAAGTCAAGCCGGAAGAACTCGTAGCAAAACACATTGACGCCATCGGCACTGCTGAGGCGCGGAAATCCGACCGCAGTCGCATCGTTGCCGGCACGTCTTTGATGAATTTGAAAACGGGCGGCCGTGGCAACAGCACTGGGCCGGCGCTTTTAGCGTCTCAGAAGGAGAAAGTGCTACTTAAAGCTGAATTCACATCGGCAGGTTACCCGTTTGAAAAGATTGGCTTTGACGGGCGCAAGTTGCACGCGAAGCAATATAGTCCCGGAGTTCGATCTCCTCTTGCTGAGTTCTTTATGAGCCACGACGTGGTGTTTTCCGAAGGACTGCTCGGCGGCACGCTTTCTTCGGCGTGGCCGTTGTTGAATTTTGCGGCGCGTGGAGCGAAGTTGCAGTACGGCGGTACGGATAAGGTCAATGGGCGGCAGACCCACAAGCTTAAATATGTTCCGCGTGAGGGCGGCGAGCTGAAGATCACGATCTTCATCGATGCGGAGAATTTTCAGCATCTCCGAACTGAGTACGAGCGTGTGATTGCCGCGCCGATGGGTCCAACTCCTGGAGCGTCGGCGAGTATGCGAGAGATGCGTTACAAGCTCGTGGAAGACTTTCGCGACTATCGCGCAGAGGGCGGGCTGACGCTGCCGCACACTTACACGATTCAATACACCGTGTCACGGCTCAATCAACCGCTCGCGTTGGACTGGACGTTCAATTTCACGCGCTTCACGTTTGACTATCCGATCGAGGAGAAACAGTTCCTCGCCGACACGTAATTCTTTGGCCAAATTTCTTATTAACTCTGGCGTAGCGGCGGCATCGGTATCGGGATGTTGTAGGTAGTTGCGCCGACGCCGACTCCACCTTCACAGGAATTCGGCGGTATCGTACATACACGCCTTGACGATGGGCACTCCGCGGCCCAGAACATATAACCAAGCATTCCATTTGTGGTGCCGGCGCCGTTTGGTGCGACTGTTTGCACGTACGCGCCGGTTGAGTTGATCAGCGAGCTGCTGAAATTCGTGCACTCAGGCGCCGCCCTCGTGCCCGTAACGATGTACAACGCGCCGGTAAACTTCGCGGGCGCGAGCGGAAGGATCGGAGGTCCAAACTGCGGCTTACCGTCGATGTGCTCCTGCCAATGCGATTGCGCGTCGGCGGCATTGTTGAATTGCTTGCTGGTGACCATCGCATTCGCGTAGTCGAGCACGGGCGTGGTCGTGTTTAGCCAGTCCGCAGTTGCCTTGCGCGTTAGTGGAATCAGCCAGCGATCACCCGCGGCGAGGTCGATCGTCAAACGCGCTGCATGATTGTTTCCTGAGGCGTCGTAAGGATGGACCGACCGGTAAGCGTTGATGAATGCCTGTAACCCCGTGAGGTTTGGGTTCATGTTTTCTTCATAGTCGATCTCGATACCGACACCCATACGTTGCGCGACTTCGGCTGCATTCAACCCAAGCTGCGCCGGGTTTGTTGCGAGTGCCTGGTTCCAGGCATCGACGTAAGTGATGCCGCCGATGGACAGCTGCACTCGGACCCCGCGGCTCTTGAAGTAATCCACTACCGCCTGCGTCATTCCGTTCGGAACGCCTTGTGACGTGGCCGCATCGTTTGTTTTGTTTAGCAGTCTCAGGGGATGAACGAAGCTCAAAACGACGAGATTCACGGACGGTGTGCCATCGCCGCGGTCGATTAACCATCGGTTCCGAGTGTTGAAATCGGTCATATTCCGCACGCTGGCCCACGAGCAAAACTCGTTGCCGCAGTGCCACGCACCATAGACCGAGATCGTGGTAAGCGCTGCGGCTGGCTTTGGTTTGTTAGGGGCTGCGTTGAAAAGTGACGCGAATACGAGAAGACTCAGCACAAACATTCTTAGCATACCAGTGGTCCTCCGTCCGTGAATTGAGCGGCAAGTTGATTCCTTATAACTCTGTGTCGTTAGAGCTAAAGGCTCTGGGTCTGGGAGCTGATTGAGTGCTTGCTAGTGCCGAATCTTATGGTATCCGCGTGAAATGATCAAAGTTTTTCAGGAAGGACTACTGGTTGCGTGCTTTGCGGAGTGGCGTGTCGAAGGTGCTGAGGAAGGAGCCGGCCATCGTGAAGAGGACACCGAAGATGGTGGCCTGGTCCAAGCCGCTCAGTTTTGAAACTACGATCGCAAGCGCGCCGGCGCTGACCAGGACGAAAGGCATGATGCGGCCGGTGTTGCGCGTGCGCAGCCAAACGCTGCCGAGATTGATAGCGATCACTGCCGCGAGTACCGGTTGCAGCCACGGTGAGTAAGGAATACTTTCCAAACCGGAGATACCGAAAAAACTCATATAAGCTGCCCAACATAACGGACATTTCGGAAACAGCGCGAGTGCCACTGAAGCGAAAGTACTCGCGAGAGGTGATGCGATCTTTTGAGATGTGGACGGCGACGGAGTAGGCGACGTTATCGGCTCCGTTTCGTGCAACACATCGATTGCCTGCTGCACGACATCTTCTTCATTCCAATGCAAACGTTCAAACGACGCCGTCACCCGCCCGCGGTCGTCGAGAATGTAGACCTCAATCCGGTGACGGTTGACTAACGATTCGACGAAATTGACGCCCAGCTTGAAATGCTTCCGAATCGCGTCAATGCCATCAATGGTTCGTAGCATTCGATGCCGTTGACCCAAGCGCAAGCCGCGTTTCTCCCCGTAGACGCGAATGCGTTCGGGTAGGTCAAATCCCGGATCGTATGTGATCGCCGCGGTTTGAATTTGATCGGTGACTCCGCGTTCTGCTAACAAGCTCTGCACGCGAGCGAGCTTTGTGATCGTGAGCGAGCACTTCAAAGGATTATCGCAGCGGGTGTAGAAAAATACGACGATCGAAGGTCGTTGGCAGAAAAACTCCGCGAAGGTGATCGAGCGTCCCTCGTGGTCTTCAAACACGGTTGGCGAGATTGGCCCACAACTGCTCCGTGAGCCCGGCGCCCACGAGAAGAACTGCTTCAAACCGGAAGGCAGCGAACAGCAATCTGTTTCGGTCTTCGCAGATCGAATCGCCGCGAGCGTTCGATCGATGTCATCGTGAAATTTCTTTCCGAGACCACCCTGCGCTGCCTTCAATGCTTCAAGCTGAGGAAGCACATCGCGCGCGGTTGGACCAAGCCACGCCAACGTGTTGAGCAACTCTCGCACAGCGCTTGTGCCATTCGAGCCAATCGCATATGCGCCATACGTTTCGAACGATATTTGCTCGTCGCGATACCGAATATGATCGATGGCGCGCATCACAAATGGCGCAAAGCCGGGTTCCGCAGCCGGATACGATCTCAGCGCTCGCGCCGCTGCGGCCACGAGGTAAGCGTCAACTCCTGTATCGAGTTCTTCAAGTACAAAAATGAGTGCCTCGTCCGTGAGCCCGGCACGGGCCAGAGAGAGCAACACCCATCCGCGCATACGAACAACGGTCGTCGAACCTCGTCCGCTGTAGAACGGATGACCCTCGTGCAGCAGCTCGATCAATTGACCACACCGTTGCGGATCGGCCGCGAGCTCGTCAACTAACGACGCGAACTGCTGCTCAGTCTGCACCGTCTCACTTGCCATACCTGTTCAGGAATCTGCGTGCGCCCTTTTTAATTTTTGTTGATTTCCCCTGGCCCATGCGAGTGACGCGTTTCATAAGTTTTTCGTCTTCAGAAACGCCGGTATCCTCGGGCATCTGCGTGAGCGCGGTCAGCGCGGTCGCCTGGATGTCGTCGTATTCCTTGGTGTCAAGCACCAATTCACGTGCCTGCTCCTTGAATCTCTCCGGTTCGACAGCCTGTAGTGCCGCCGCGGAAATCTGGCGGATATCGCGCATTTCGTCTTTGTCGCGCAGAAGTCTCTCAAACAGAGGCGCGGAAGTGGCATCAGCCGAAAGAAGTCTGAGAGCTTCTCGTTTAGCATCGTCGCTCGGCGGCTTTTCGACGATCTCACGTGCAATTGGATAAGCCTCAGCGTGCACGTCGTAACTGAGAAGTTGCAGCGCTTTTTCCGGAGCCACGAGAGCTTTATCTTTGTTCTCGAGTCCTTCAAGCAGCCTCTTCTGAACGTATCCATCTTTTTCGCGCGCCAGTATTCCGAGGGCGCGTTGCCTCAACTCCTCATCCGGGTCGTCAATAACTTCACGCAGCGCTGCGAGGTAATCGGCGCGGCACGGCTCAAACGTAATAACGCTAAAGCTCGCGGCCTGGAGTGATTGCATCGCAGCAAGCCGGACTTTGATCGGCTGCTTCGGATCGCGAAGCATCTTCAACATCGTTTGCAGGTTCTCGTCGCTTTCGCACGCGGCCAGTGGTGCTTCGATCAGCGCATCCACTCGTTCTTTGGTAGTTTTTTTCGAACTGGTTGCGACGGCGAAGGCAGCTTGTGGCGATCGCTTCTTCGAAGTCTTCGCTTTTCGCGGTGTTGATTTCTTTGCAGCTTTTTTACTTTTGGTAGTCATGATTTCGATCTCCTTACGACAGGGACCCTTAAGCAAAGGGGACGTCGTCGTAGTCGAAGCCCATATAAGAAGGCGCATTCACGCTGCCCTGGTAATCGAGCATGTCGCGCACGCGCGGACTCACTCCCGGCGCATTGACGAGGGGCGACGAAGCCAACGTTCCACCGGGCGCGGTGGGTGGACGCGGCGCGCCGGTTACTCTGTTCCAGGGCCACATCGTATCAGGAAGATTGTGCCCGATTGGCGACGGCGTGTTGTCATAAGAAGCCGCCTGGCTGGGGTTGAAACGATTGTTTTGTCGTTGCCACTTGGCCCACAGACGATCGACGTTGCAGTGGAGCATGAAGAACAATGGATCGCGCGCGGCAGTCCCGATGCTGGCAATCGATCCGCCAAAACTCGTGTGGGCCGAACCATGCGGATTTCCCTCCATGATTCGGAATCCTGAGTAGTTCGTTCCGAGCGCGAGTGTCTGCGCTTCATTGCGAAGTCCCGGCGGCGCTGAGTTGGTGTTGAAGAATGGGCGCCGGTTAATGCCTTGCACGCCGTCAGTCACCCAGAATTGCAGTGGGTTCGTGGCGCTGAATTGCACTGTGCCGATGTTGTCGGATACGCCGAGGAAGTCGCGCGTGAAGATGTTTGGTGACGGTCGATCGAAACGCCAGTAATGTAACGCCACGCTCGGATCGATCGCTTGTAACTCACGCTCGAGATCTAGAAGATAAGCGCGGTGCCACGGGAGAAATCCGGGTGCGCCATGAGCCTGCGGGGAGCTGACGTTGGTGTGCATCTCGCGGAAGTTAGCGAATGGACCAGCGCCTCGATTGTTGAGTTGAGCAAAGGCCCCGATGAAGCGGTCGCGCTCACCGGGCGTCAGATTGTTAGCGTTCTTTCGGATGCGTACGGTACAGGTCGTGGAACCTACGAGTGCGTTGCCGCGGCGTGCTTCGATGCGCACATCGTTGAGATTGACGCTCGGTCGTCCGAATCTGCCGGCAGTAAAAAAATTGACCCAGTTGCCATTGATCGGCACGCGCACGGTGAACGGTGAAGCGAACGCTCCGGTTGTTCCTGCACGAAATACGACAGCGCCGGAAGAAGCGGCTGAAACGCTGGTGAGACGTATGTCGTGTTGAGCCTGGCCCTGGGAGCCGG
>DAIOGT010000033.1:25508-32433 GCA_036745095.1 Pyrinomonadaceae bacterium | reverse complement strand
GGCGCCTCGTAAGGATCGTCGATGCCGGTGAAGTTTTTAATCTCACCGCGACGCGCTTTCGTGTACATCCCTTTCACGTCTCTTCGTTCACACTCCTCGAGCGGCGTGTTCACAAACACTTCGATAAACCGTTTAGCGCCGACTGTGTTTCGAACGTCGTTACGCGTCGCTCGGTAAGGACTCACTGCCGCACAGATCACAGTGCCCTGATGCTTCACGATCTCCGCGGCTACAAATCCGATGCGTCGAATGTTTGTATCGCGATCTTCCTTGCTGAAGCCGAGGCCGCGTGAGAGATGATTGCGAACGACGTCGCCGTCGAGCAGAGTTACCTGCCGACCGAATTCCTGTAGCACCACCGTGAGAATCTCTGCCGTCGTCGATTTGCCCGAGGCGCTCAGACCCGTGAACCAAACACAGAAGCCCTGTTTGTGACGAGGTGGATAAGTGGTCGCGATCGCGTCGCTGACTTCCGGCCGCGCAAACCACTCAGGCAACTCCGTCCCGCCGTTTCGATACCATTCACGCACTTGTGTTCCGGACAGTTGCGCCGTCACGGCGTTTGCCCCGAGCTTTCTCACGTCTTCATAACGGGCTTCTTCCGGCAGGTAGACGAATTCGCCGAACGGCAACACTTTCACTCCCACTTCGTCTTCGTGAAGTTGGACCAGTTCTTGTGCCGCGTAAGGCTCGTAAAATGGTTTACCGGTAGAGTCGTTGCCCGGACTTGCGTGATCGCGTCCGATGATCATGTGGTTAGCGCCGTAGTTTCGCCTGATCAACGCGTGCCACAAGGCTTCGCGCGGTCCGGCGAGTCGCATTGCGAGTGGCAGGAGCGCGAGCACGATGCGTTTTTGATCGTAGTACTTGGCGGCGAGTGCCTTGTAAGTACGAACGCGTGTGAAGTGATCGATGTCGCCGGGTTTTGTCATGCCGACGACGGGATGCAGGAGCAGCACGCCATTCACTTCTTCAACTGCTCGTTTCGTTAACTCTTCGTGCGCGCGGTGCAAAGGGTTTCGAGTTTGAAAGGCAACGACGTTTTTGAAGCCTGTTGTTTTGAGACGTGTGCGCGTTTGTGTGGGCGTCAACCGCAACTCGCGAAAGTCGTAATGCGACGGGAGGCGAAGGACTCGCAAACGGCCGGAGATGTTTTGCTTTCCCCAGCGGTGCAATTCAGCTATGAGCGGATGGCGCTCGTCAGTCGTTCCAAACACTTTGCGCGCAGTTTTCGTGAGGTCCCACTCGTATATCTCTTCGATAGTCATTACGGCGAGGATCTCGTTTCGCGAATCGACGAGGGCGACGTCGCGATCGAGTTTCTGCGGTTCGTCAACGGGCAAAGTGATCGGTATCGGAAACAGTTGACCGCCCGTGAGTCGCATTTCTGCAACGACGCGATCGTAATCCTGCTTTCCCATGAACTTGTCGAGTGGACTGAAAGCGCCGACTGCGAGTAATTCGAGATCGCAGATAGCGCGCTCCGACAGGTGTACAGCCGGCAATGTTTTCGCGTAAGCCAGCTCCTCAGCGGAGTTAGCTTCCGGAACAATCAAATCGACGAGTCCCATAGTTTTACAAGATTACAAGATTTTCAGGGTTTCAGGATGACGTTAAGCGGGCTGTGTGCCTTTTGTGCTTTTTGTGGCTAATATACGTGCTCGATGTGTGGAATCGTAGGGATCGTTCGAAACGACCGTAAGCCGGTTGACGAGCAACTATTGGCGCGGATGAACGACGCTATTCGTCACCGCGGACCTGACGAGGACGGCTTCTACATCAAGGGCCCCGCCGGCCTCGCGATGCGCCGTCTCGCCATCATCGATCTCAAGAGCGGCCAGCAACCAATTCACAACGCGGATCGCAGCTCGTGGATCGTCTTTAACGGCGAGATCTACAACTATCTCGAACTGCGCGAAAAACTCGAAAAGCTCGGCCACACTTTCTACACGAACAGCGACACCGAAGCCATCGTTCACGCCTACGATCAATTCGGCGCGGACTGCCCGAAACACCTGCGCGGCATGTTTGCCTTCGCGATCTGGAACGAACGAACCGGGGAACTTTTTCTCGCGCGCGATCGCGTCGGCAAAAAGCCTTTGCTCTACGCGGAAGTGAACGGCCAGTTGATCTTCGCATCGGAATTTAGTGCGCTGCTTTTGCATCCTGACGTTAGTCGCGATGTTCAGCCTGAAGCGCTCGATTACTACCTCTCGTTCATGTGTATTCCCGCGCCGCTGACAGCGTATCGCGCGATTCGCAAGCTCGAACCCGGTCACTGGCTGCGCTGGCGCAACGGCACCGTCGAGATACAGCGATATTGGCAGCCGGACTTCACGAAAAAGATCGAGATCAGCGAGGAAGAAGCAGGCGAACGCACGGTGGAGATCCTTCGCGACGCCGTGCGCGTGCGTTTGATGTCGGAAGTGCCGCTCGGCGCGTTTCTTTCGGGAGGTATCGATTCGAGCGCGGTCGTCGCGTTGATGAGCCAGGAGTCGAGTGAGCGCGTCAAAACGTTCTCGATCGGTTTTGACGAACAGGACTTCAGCGAGCTTCATCACGCGCGACGAATTGCCGAGCACGTAGGCGCCGATCATCACGAGTTCATCGTGCGTCCTGACGCGGTTGAAGTATTGCCGACTCTCGTCGAACACTACGGCGAGCCGTACGCGGACTCTTCAGCAGTGCCCACTTACTACGTCGCGAAAGAGACGCGCAAGCACGTGACAGTCGCGCTGAACGGCGATGGTGGCGACGAATCGTTCGCGGGCTACGAGCGCTATATCGCGATGGGAATCACCGAGAAATACCGGCGCGTTCCATCGTTCCTGCGTGAGTCGCTGATCAAGGAGACAGTCAATCTGTTACCGAGCCCGTCGAACGGGCGCAGCCGAATTAAGTCAGCGAAGCGTTTGCTCGAGGCGGTGTCGTTGCCGCGCGTCGATCGCTACACGCACTGGGTCAGCGTCTTTAACGAGCAGACGAAGCAACCACTCTATTCCGATTTCTTTCGCGAGCAAACGCAAAGCTCGAACCCGACCGGACTGCTGGCTGAGTGGTTCAAGCGCGCGAACGGCATCGGGATCCTCGATGCGATGTTGTTGACGGATCAGATGACTTACCTGCCGAACGATCTGCTGGTGAAGGTCGACATCGCGACGATGGCAGTTTCACTCGAAGCGCGCTCGCCATTTCTCGATCACCACGTGATCGAGTTTGCTGCGAGCCTGCCGCAAAATCTCAAGCTGCGACGACTGACGAGCAAGTATCTTTTGAAAAAAGTTTTGCGCAAACTACTGCCGACCGAGAACCTCAACCGCCGCAAAATGGGTTTTGGTGTTCCGATCGGACACTGGTTTCGTGGCAAGATGCAGCCGTTTCTGCGCGAGGTCGTGCTTTCTGACAAGGCTTTGCGAAGAGGTTTGTTCAAGCCTGAGGCCGTGCGGCAACTGATTGAGTTGCACACGCGCGGCGAACGTGACTATTCGCACCAGCTCTGGACACTTCTGATGCTGGAATTGTGGTTCAACCGTTTCATCGATTAAGGCTCATGCAGGCGCCAAACAAAGTCGAGGATTTTGCAGGACAGCGGATTCTGGCTATGGATCCGCGGTCGGAAAAAAAACTGCGCGCGTGTGCCGCGTGTGGCTCGACCGATGCGCAGCCACTCGGCATCAAGAATGAGCTGGAGATCGTGTCATGCCGGAAATGTGCGACGGTCTACACACCGTATTCGCCCTGGTACTCGAGTGAGTATTACTACGATAGTTATTATCCTGAGGCGAGTCTTTCACCGCCAGCCTTCATACAAACGCGACTCGAAGAGATCACGGCTGAGTTCGCGCCATACCGGCAAACAAATCGTTTGCTCGATATCGGCTGCGGCGCCGGCAACCTGCTTCAGGCCGCGCGCAAGAATGGCTGGAACGCGCACGGCCTCGACGTTTCGGAAAACGCGGTGAAGCACGTGCGCTCGCAGGGCTTTGAGGTGTTTCAGGGCGAACTTCAGAACGCACGCTTTCCGGCACAGCACTTCGACGTGATCACGGCGGCGGAGATTCTCGAACACTTGAGTGAGCCGCGAGTGCTTCTGGATGAAGTGGCGCGACTACTGCGGCCAGGCGGCATGTTTTGGACCACAACGCCTCATGCTCGTGGTTTGTCGGCGCGCATGCTGGGACTGAAGTGGCGGTGCATTTGGCCGCCGGAGCATCTACAGCTATTCTCCGCAAGTGGTTTGAAAGGTCTGCTGCGCGACGTGGGCTTTCGCGAAATACGCGTGCGCACCACGGGCGGCAATCCCATGGAGATCTTTCATGCGATCGGGCGCAAGAAAGACGCGCCCAAGACTGTGGACCAACATTTCGATCGGGTGCTGACAGGTTACCAGTTGAATGAGTCGTTGATGAAGAGCCGCCCACGCCGGGCCATCAAAGACATCATCAACGGCATGTTGAATGTGAGCCGCCTCGGCGACTCCTTGAAGATCTACGCCACAAGATGAGTTAGCCACAAAAGCACATAATCAGTTTGTTTTCAGCTTTCCCGTTCTTCTCATTTGCGATTTTTGTGCCTTTGCGGCTAATCAGGAGGAAACATTGAAAGGTGTTGTGCTAGCTGGTGGTTTAGGGACGAGACTGCGTCCCCTCACCTCCGTCACAAATAAACATCTGCTGCCGGTCTACAACCAGCCGATGATCTACTATCCGATTCAAACACTCGTGAATGCGGGCATCACCGACATCATGGTTGTCACGGGTGGCAGTTCCGCGGGGGACTTCCTGCGCCTGCTCGGCAACGGCAAAGCGTTTGGCCTGAAACATCTGAACTACACATACCAGGAAGGCGAAGGCGGGATCGCGCACGCGCTCTCGCTGGTCGAACACTTCGCTGCTGATGGTCCGGTTTGCGTCGTGCTCGGCGACAACATCATCGAGGGCAACATTCGCAGCGCAGTTGAGGCTTATCGACGCCAGGGCCACGGCGCGAAGATCATCCTGAAGAAAGTGCCAGACCCGCAGCGTTTCGGTGTTCCTCGTCTCGACGGCAACCGCGTCGTTTGTATCGATGAGAAGCCCGCAAAGCCGCAGTCAGATTACGCCGTGATCGGTGTTTACATGTACGACGAGAAAGTCTACGACATTATCCACTCTCTGAAACCGTCGGGCCGCGGCGAGCTCGAAATCACGGACGTCAACAACGCCTACATCGAAGGCGGTGCGATGACGTGGGAAGAGCTCGACGGCTGGTGGACCGATGCGGGGACGTTTGAGAGTTTGTTGCGTGCGTCGATCCTCGTTGCCGAAACCGGGGCGAACAAAATGCAGATCGAACCAGAAGAGGTAGGTGCAAATGCCCGACAGCTTTAAGAACGGCGACATCAAGGGAGTGGTAGTTCGCAAGCTGAATAGACATTTCGACTCACGCGGTTGGTTGACCGAGCTCTTTCGCCACGATGAACTCGACGAAGAGTTCTTTCCCGCAATGGCTTACATTTCGTCGACCACCCCCGGCATTACTCGTGGACCTCATGAGCATTGGGACCAGGCCGATCTCTTCTGTTTCATCGGTCCTTCGAATTTCAAGCTGCGGGTTTGGGACAACCGCAAAGACTCGGAAACGTTTGGCGTTATGACCACGATGATCGTGGGCCAGGACAATCCCGCATCGGTGTTAATACCGGCCGGAGTGGTGCATGGTTATCAAAATGTCGGCGACGTTGACGGGATTGTAATCAACTGCCCGAACCGGCTCTACGGTGGCGCCGGGCGGAAAGAGGAAGTTGACGAGATCCGTCACGAAAAAGACAGCGAAACCGCTTTCCGTATGGACGATTAAGCACTACCCGCATGTCCGACGAGCGTACAAAAGTAATCCGTATCATTGCTCGCTTGAATGTGGGTGGACCGGCAAAGCACGTCGTGTGGTTGACTTCGGGATTGCTCGAGGCGGGCTTCAACACGGTGCTCGTAACGGGCAAAGTCCCCGAAGGTGAAGAAGACATGGCTTATTTTGCCGCCGAGGCCGGCGTCACGCCGCTCTACTTTTCGGAGATGAGCCGCGAGATATCTTTGAAAGACGGGATCACCGTGTGGAAACTGTTTCGACTGTTTCTGCGCGAGCGGCCCGACATCGTTCATACGCACACGGCCAAGGCCGGAACAGTGGGACGCACGGCTGGTTTTCTCTATCGCTGGTTGACGCCCGGCGTGTTTATAGGCAGGCCACGCGCGTGCAAGTTTGTGCACACGTATCACGGTCACGTTTTTCACAGCTACTACAGTCGCGGCCGGACGCGATTGTTTCTCGCAATCGAAAGGATGCTCGCGCGCATCGCGACTGATCGTCTAATCGTGATCAGCAACCAGCAGAGCGTCGAGATTGGCAAGACGTTCCGCGTGGGGCGACCGGAACAGATCAAAGTGATTCCGTTGGGACTCGATCTCGGAGTTTTTGCAGATCACGCGTCGCGACGAGGAAAGTTTCGCCACGAGCTGTGTATTCCGGATCACACGATTCTGATCGGCATTGTTGGCCGCTTGACAGAGATAAAGAACCATCGGATGTTTTTGAACGTCGTTGCGCGCTTGAAGGCGATCGATCCGGCTTGTTGGAGGCAGGGCGCAGTGCGTTTCATTGTCATTGGCGACGGCGCGCTCCGCGAAGGCCTGGAAGAGCAACGCGCGTCGCTGGGCCTGGACAAAGACGTGATTTTTGTTGGCGGGCGAAAAGATCCGGAATATTTCTATCCGGCGCTCGATGTGGTTGCGCTCACCTCTTTTAACGAAGGCACGCCCCTCACGTTGATCGAAGCGATGGCGAATGCGCGACCGGTCGTGGCGACGAGTGTTGGTGGCGTTGTGGATCTGCTGGGCGACGTGGTCGAGGATGGACCATACAGAGTTTGTCGCCGCGGGATCGCGGT
>DAIOGT010000033.1:0-25408 GCA_036745095.1 Pyrinomonadaceae bacterium | reverse complement strand
TGGGCGACGTGGTCGAGGATGGACCATACAGAGTTTGTCGCCGCGGGATCGCGGTTCCGCCGGGTGATGAAGAGGCTTTTGTGACGGCGCTGAGCCGCCTCATTCGCGATCGGTCGTTGCGGCAGGAAATCGGCGAGCGCGGCCTGGAGTTTGTGGAAGTAAACTATTCTAAAGAACGTTTGTTGGAAGACATTAAAAGTCTATATAAAGAGCTGCGCCAAAAAAAGACACAAGAAAGATTCAGCCACAAGAAGGCACAAGACGGATTCAGCGACAAAAAGGCGCAAGAAGCACCAAAGAGTAATACTTCTCCTAATCTGTTTTGATTTTGTCTGTTTCTTTGTGGCGAATATAAGGAGCACGATTTGAGAGTACTGATTACAGGTGGCGCAGGTTTTATCGGCTCGCATCTCAGCGACGCTTACATCAAGCGCGGCGATGAAGTTTACGTGATCGACGATCTTTCCACCGGCTCCATCGAAAACATTCAACATCTCAAGAGTCATCCTCGTTTTCATTACACGATCGATACGGTTCACAACCATCCGCTCACTGCCGAGTTGATCGATCAATGCGACGTAATCTTCCATCTCGCGGCAGCGGTCGGAGTGAAGCTGATCGTCGAGAGCCCCGTGCGCACGATCGAAACAAACGTGCGCGGCACCGAAGTCGTCTTGTCACTCGCGAACAAGAAGAAGAAGAAGGTGTTGATTTCGTCTACGTCCGAAGTCTACGGTCTCAGTTCCGACGTGCCTTTTCGAGAAGACGGCAATCTCGTGATGGGCGCGACGACCAAAGGACGTTGGAGTTACGCGTGCTCGAAAGCGATCGACGAGTTTCTCGCCCTTGCTTACTGGCGTGAGAAAAAACTGCCGACGATTGTGGTGCGCCTCTTCAATACCGTTGGACCGCGACAGACCGGCCAATATGGCATGGTGATTCCGACGTTCGTGAAGCAGGCACTCGCGGGCCGGCCTATAACGGTTTATGGGGACGGAAAACAGAGTCGCTGTTTCGGTTACGTCGGCGACGTTGTAGGCGCGCTCGTTAAGTTAATGGATCATCCGGACGCGGTTGGCCAGGTTTTCAACATCGGCTCGAACGTCGAGATCTCGATACTCGAGCTGGCCCAGCGCGTGAAGCAGATCACGCAATCAGATTCAGATATTGTGTTTGTGCCTTACGACGAGGCGTACGAAGAGGGATTTGAAGACATGCCGCGACGCGTGCCTGACATCTCGAAGATCAGCGAGTTTGTCGGTTTTCGGCCCGAGATGAGTCTTGATGGCATACTTGACAGCGTTGTCGATTATCATCTGGGACGGCGTCGCGCTGCCGCGGAATGAATTTAGCCACCGATTACACGGATCGATATCGAGATGCCTTTTAGCCCGCGCACGCTCCTGGCGGTTGCCGCATCATTTTGTTTAGCGCTGATACTGACGCCCGTTGTGCGTGCGTTCGCGCGTCGCTTCGGCTTCGTCGCCGTTCCCAAAACAGATCGCTGGCACAAGAAACCGACCGCGATGCTGGGCGGCGTCGCGATCTGGCTTTCAGTCATCATCATTTCAGCCCCGTTTGCACTAAAGATTACCTACGGCAGAGAAATTCTCCTTGCTAGCACGTTTTTGTTTCTCGTCGGACTCGTTGACGACTTAATCCACATCAAGCCGTATCAGAAGTTGATCGGGCAGGTCCTCGGATCCGCGTTTGTCGTCTACTACGGTCTGACGCTGCCGTGGACCAGCTCGGTGTTGCTGAACATGGCGCTCGCGATCTTCTGGCTGATCGGCATCACGAACGCGATCAATTTGCTCGATAACATGGACGGGCTCGCGTCCGGCATCGCGGTGATTGCCGCCGGTTTCCTGTCGCTCAGCTTTGTGACCAGCGGCCAGTACACCGAGGCGCTGATACTGTTGATCTTCGCGGGCGGGCTGCTCGGTTTTCTGGTTTACAACTCGAACCCCGCGTCGATCTTTATGGGCGATTGCGGCTCGATGTTTGTCGGGTTCTTTCTCGCGAGCTCGGCGCTGATCAACGTCAGCGGCGGCCGCTCGAGAAGTTTTCTGCCCGTGCTGGCAGTGCCCATTCTCGTTCTCTTCATTCCGATCTTTGATACGACTTTCGTGACAGTGCTGCGGAAACTTTCCGGTCGCGCGGCTTCACAGGGCGGTCGCGACCACACGTCGCATCGGCTCGTCGCCTTGGGAATGTCTGAACGGCACGCTGTGTGGATGCTTTACGGATTCGCGGCACTCTCAGGCATCCTCGCGATTCTCGTCCAACGTGCGCGACTGGACGTCAGTCTGGCGGCGATTGCGGGTTTTACGATCGTGCTTACGCTTGTCGGCGTGTATCTCGCCGGCGTGAAGGTTTATGACGAGAGCGAAGCCGACGTCGCATTTAAAGAGAAACAGCTTTACGCGTTCCTCGTCGATCTTTCGTACAAACGCCGCATCTTCGAAGTGTTGCTCGACGTAGTGCTGATTATCCTCTCGTACTGGACGTCGTACGCGATCAACTTCCCGGCTTCGAGTCCCGCGTGGCAGTTATTTATCCGCACGTTGCCGGTGCTCGTGTTCGTCAAGATGTCAGTGTTTCTGGTGATGGGTGTTTACCGGGGACTCTGGCGTTACACGAGCATGAGCGATCTGATCGTGTTTGCAAAGGCCGTGATACTCAGCTCCGTCGCGAGCTTGCTGCTCATCCTGTTTGCGTTTCGTTTTGAGGGTTACTCACGCACGGTATT
Organism: Pyrinomonadaceae bacterium; assembly: GCA_036745095.1. Taxonomy (GTDB): domain Bacteria; phylum Acidobacteriota; class Blastocatellia; order Pyrinomonadales; family Pyrinomonadaceae; genus PSRF01. The sequence goes on along the minus strand of DAIOGT010000033.1, from coordinate 22,656 downwards.
CGCGATCGATGCCGTGTTGATGTTCCTGCTGCTGACCGGCAGCCGTCTCGCGTTCCGCTTGTTCAGGCAATTATTGCCTGTCGGCGGCAAACATGATGGGCGACGCGTGTTGATCTACGGCGCCGGCGATGCGGGCGAGCTTTTGTTGCGTGAGTTACGAAATAATCGCGAGCTACAGTTGGCGCCAATCGGGTTTTTAGACGATGATCCCGCCAAGAGTGGAAAAGTGATCCACGGGCTGCGCGTATTCGGCGGGAACGGAGATCTGGGAAGTGTTTGTGCGCAGCATGAGATCGATGAAGTCGTCATCTCCAGCATGAAGATGACTGAAGCGCGCGTCGACGAAGTGTTGCGCATCTGCGCTGAGAGACAGATCAAGGTGAAGCGAATGCGGATCACGATGGAAGACTTGACGTAGGTACCCGACGGATACTACTCACGCATAGGTGCAAAGTCGCAAAGCAAGTAAATGCCACAGGAAGTGATTCACGTTAACGTCCGCAAACTGCCGGTCAAGGTCCTGCTGATCCTTTTGTTGCTCGCAGCAGGTTTTTGGTCTTACTACGTAATACGCTGGTATCTCGGCAATACACTCGCGGAGTATTTTGATCCCACTGAAGGCACTCTCGACGCCGCTCACATGGCGGCGCGAATGGCGCCCAACGATCCGCTGACGCATTGGCGCATCGCACAAGTCGCACAAAAAACACTGCCTCTGGATCAACAAGCCGCCGCCATTGCCGAATACGAGAAAGCCGTAAGCCTCTCTCCGAACGATTATCGTTTCTGGATGACGTTGGGAACGGCGCAGGAGCAGGCCGGCAATCCCGCGCAGGCCGAGCTCGCGCTGAAACGGGCCGTCGCGCTCGCGCCCAATTACGCGTATCCGCGCTGGTATCTCGGCAACCTCTATCTCAGGAACGCTCGGTACGACGAAGCGTTCGCAGAGCTGCGTCTCGCGGCGCAGGCTGATGTTGAACTCCTGCCGCAACTCTTTAATCTTGTTTGGGAGATCTACAACGAAGATCCCGAAGCACTGAAGAACGCAGTCGGGCCAACCGCCGGTGCGCGAGCGAATTTTGCTCTCTACCTGATTGGTCGCAAACGCGTCGACGAGGGTCTCCGGCTTTGGAACGGCTTGAGCAGCGAAGAGAGGAGAGTAAACAAAGACGCCGGGGAGAAGATGATCGCGAATTTGATCATGGAGCTGCGCTATCACGATGCGCTCGCTGTTTGGAACGACATCATGACTGACAAGCTCCAGATGAAGATCGATCAAATCTTCGACGGCAGCTTCGAGGAGCCGGTCGCGTATGCTCCTGACACGATCTTTGGCTGGCAGGTTAAAGGCGCGCCGCAGATGCACATCGGCATCGATCCGAACAAGAGTCATAGCGGCGCGCGCAGCTTGCGGCTCGTGTTTCAGGTGCGCACCAATATCCAGGAGCTAAACGCGTCGCAGCTTTTCACGGTGCAGCCGAACAAGGAGTACGACTTTGAGTGTTACGTAGCGACTGACAAAGTCGAGACCGGCAGCGGGCCGCAGATTCAGATACTCGATGCGAATACGGGCGAGGTGCTTGGCACCAGCGCAATGGCGCCGACCGGCACAAGTGACTGGAACCGCATCGGTTTCAGTTTCAGGACAAGCAATAAGACTCAGGGGTTAATGCTGAAAATCGTGCGTCACACGTGTAGTACCGAAGAGACTCCGATCTGCCCGATTTTTGGCTCAGTTTGGTATGACGACTTCACTCTCAAGCGCAGAAACTAGCGTCGCCGTAGTGGAGCCCGCCGCGCCGCCGGCGCCGCGGATCACTGTGGAACGTGCCTATCGGATTCGGCACACACTCGCGAGCCGATTTGCGTTTCTCATGATCTGCGTCGCGATCGTCCTGTCGGCGCTCGCGTACGGAACGGTTCACTACTGGGCGCTCGCGCTTTTTAATATCGGCGGCCTCGTGGTCCTTCTCTTGTGGGTCGTGGATGGTTGGACCCTCGGAACTTTCAGAATCAATCGTAACGCGCTGCAACTGCCGCTGATCGGCGCGATCATACTCGGACTGGTCCAACTGCTGCCGCTGCGCGAGGTCAGCTCCGGCGGAGCCACCGCGATCGGGCTGGTGAACACGCTCTCACTCGATCCGAATTCAACGAGGCTCGTCCTTGTCCAACTCTCGACCCTCCTCGTTTTCTTCGCCGCCACGCTCGTATTTGTAGACACGCCACATCGCCTGCAAATACTGGTGCGGACGATCATGGTTTTCGGTTTTCTGCTCGCGATCCTGGGACTGTCGCAGTCGATCACGAGTCCCACAAAGGTTTACTGGTTTCGCGAGCTTAACCAGAGCACGGCCTTCGGTCCGTTCATCAATCGCCACCACTTCGCCGGCTACATGGAGCTCACGATCGCGTTGCCACTCGGATTACTGTTTGCGGGCGCTGTCGATAAAGAGAAACGAATTATTTATCTGTTTATCGCGGGGCTCATGGGCGTCGCGCTCGTGATGACGGCCTCGCGCGGCGGCATCGTCAGTCTGGTCGCGGAAATTTTCTTTTTGATGATCGTGACGGCAATCTGGAGAAAACCCAGCGAGCGACGGCGGAAGAGAAAGCACCGTTTCAGACAAGTGCTAAGCCGGGTAGGCATGACCGGCGCATTACTCGTCGGACTGTTTCTCGGAGTCGTGCTGCTCGGCGGCGAGTTCTCAATCAATCGTTTTATCGACAGTGTGAACACGGACGATCCGACCACCGGTCGTTCGCACTTCTGGGCCGTGACCCTCGACATCATCAAAGCGCATCCGTACGTCGGCACTGGCCTGGGTGCGTATGGTGTGATCTACACGCGCTACGACACGCGAAATGGTTTGTACCGGCTGGAGCAGGCGCATAACGATTACCTGCAAGTGCTTTCCGACGGCGGCATCATCGGTGCGGTGCTGGCGCTGAGCTTTGTGGCGCTGCTGTTTTGGAAAGCGATTTCGCGGGCACGCTCGCGTGATGATTTCAGACGCGGCCTGGCGTTGGCTGCGATGAGCGGGTGTTTTGCCGTGCTGGTGCATAGCTTTTTCGATTTCACCCTCCACACGACTTCGAACGCGTTGTTGTTTCTCGTGCTCGCTGCGCTCGCTACGCTTAATGGGCGGGTGGAAGACGCGCCTGCGCGACGCAAACGACGCCGGAGTAGTAGTGAGAGCAACAGTGAGGGTTAACTTTTCTCGCGCGAAGGCGAAAAGGCGCAAAGTAGAGTAGTATGAGCTAAAAAGGAGAATCCTGCGCTTGTCTTCCGTTCCGGGTTTAATCCTCGAAGCAGTCCTGCGTCACAACAAACAAGACGCCCTCAACCATCGTTTTGAAGGCAAGTGGCACAAAATCCCGGCAGCAACCTTCGTCGAACGCGTTAAGAATGTCGCACTCGGTCTCGCGAGTCTCGGCGTACGACCTGGCGACCGGATCGCGTTGCTTTCAGAGAACCGGCCGGAGTGGTCCATCGCCGATCTCGCGATCCTGAGTCTCGGCGCGATCAACGTTCCGATTTACACGACGCAGGCCCTCGAACAGATCGATTACATCCTTTCCGATTCGGGCGCACGCGCCATTTTCATCTCGACTCGCCGTCTCTACAAACACGCCCTTCCAGTGCTCGCAAAGCGATCCCTCGAGCACGTGATCTTCTTCGATCAGGAAGTCGCCGAAGACGTCGACCACGGCGTTGGATTAGAACACTTAGAACAAAAGGGGCGTGAGCTGGCCCAACAACGACCGGGAGCATTCGAAGCCTACATGCAAGCCGTAAGACCGGAGGACCTGGCGACGATCATCTACACGTCAGGAACGACGGGCGAGCCGAAAGGCGTGATGCTCACCCATAACAACTTCATGTCGAACGTGACGTCGATCGCGAAGGGCTTGCCGATTGGACCAACCGACACTGCGCTTTCCGTGCTTCCCCTGTCGCACATCTTTGAGCGCGACGGGTTTTATGTCTTTTGTTATTGCGGCGTGTCGGTTTACTACGCGGCGTCGTTCGATCAAGTTGGGGAAAACCTGCGCGAGGTCGCACCGACCGTGATGACCGCGGTGCCGCGCCTGTTTGAGAAGGTCTACCACCGGATCATCAAGAAGGGAATGTCCCAGAAGGGGTACAAGAAATCGATCTTCATTAGCTCGCTCGCGGTGGGCCAAAAATATGGCGAGCTGAAAGACAAGGGGAAGTGGGTTTTGCCGCGCCTTGCTGTGAAGCAGAAGCTTGCCGATAAGCTGGTGTTTTCAAAGTGGCGCGAAGGTGTCGGTGGGCGTTTGCGATATTTTGTATCGGGCGGTGCGCCACTCTCGCCGACATTGTCGTATTCGTATCTCGCCGCGGGCATTCCGATCCTGCAAGGATATGGCGCCACCGAGACGTGCATTGTTTCGGCGAATCGGCCGGGCAACAATCGGGTCGGATCGGTCGGAATTCCGTTCGAAGGCATCGAGATAAAGATTGCCGAAGACGGTGAGATTCTCGTGCGTGGTCCAAACGTGATGCGTGGTTACTACGGGCAGCCGGAGGCGACCGCGGCCGTGCTCAAGGACGGTTGGTTCTACACCGGCGACGTTGGGCATATCGAGAAAAACGGGCATCTCTACATCACCGATCGCAAGAAGGATTTGTTTAAGCTTTCAAATGGAAAATATGTCGCGCCGCAATTGATTGAGAGTCTTTTGAAGGAAAGCGAGTTTGTTAGTCAGGTGGTTGTCGTCGGGACGGGGCGGAAACAGCCGGTCGCGCTCGTTGTCCCCGATTGGGAGAACCTGAATCAGGCGCTGGCGGACGCGGGCGAGACGACGCCAAAGGATCACGCCGAGCTGAGCAAGTTTCCGCCGGCGGTCAAGATCGTCCAGCAGGACATCGCAAGGCTTACCTCGTCGCTGGTGGATTATGAGCGAATCCGGCGCGTGGCGTTATTGCCGAACGAGTTCACTATCGACGGAGGCGAACTCACACCTACGTTGAAAGTAAAACGAAAAGTGATCGACGACCGTTACGGCGACTTAATCGAAGAGCTGTATTCCTAATCCTTGTTATCTGCGACTCAGAATTGATTCGGCGAGGATCCTCAAATCCATCGGGATTTCCGGCACTTTATACCCACCCATTGCGGGCTCGTGATGTGCGAGGAGCGTCAGCTCCGCGCAGCAAAAATCGCAGTCGCGTAGGTGCTTTTTCACGGAGATTTCTGTTTCAGCCGGGAGGTTCTGACAGCGAAATGAAAGCAGTGTCGCTGAGGCAGGACACGCGGCAGTCTTTTGGAAGGGGAGTGTGGTTCTGGAGACTTTCATTCATCCATCCCTGAGATTCACCCCTACAAAATGTACAATCCTCGCTTCTTTCCAGAGTTTTCTTCAGCTTTTTCCAAATAATTTCACGCTTTTAACACGTGTAAAAAGATGTTGCTCAGTATTTAAAATGCTGTTACCATGCCTTCGTCAGTAAGCAGGCCGTGAGCGGCCACTGACGCATCTCCAGGAGCACCAACCGCAATCCAGCGGGAAAAAATCGGGCTAAAAAACGAGAACTTTCAAACAGCTTGCTGTCGGCTGGTACTTGTACTTTCTATGCCGAAATAACGGACGCACCCAACCCATCCGAAGCTCACACGCCCACCGATTCCCAGAACACGAAGTCCCAGACGAGTAGGGTGAACAATATCCTGTGAAATCCATAAGCGAAGATCCTGAAAAAACAGCGGACCTCGGATCGGGCCAGAGTCGCCCAATGCCGAGAGATCGCCGTCACGACCGAAAGTATGCGAAGTGGGTGGAAAGCCTGCGGTCTTCAGACGTCAATCGTCTCTGGACCGACCTGCACCGCATAGTTTCGCATCACCCGCTGGTACGGGCGTCACGCAGTGCCGGTTTGCTCGTCGAAGAAGGCGCGGGCGCGGCGTACACCGATTTAACGCAGGAGCTCTTCGTCCAACTGCTCAGCAAGAACCGTTTTGAACACTATCTCGAAACGGGTATGACGGATTACGAAATTGAATGTGAGATCAGCCAGATCGAGCTCACGAACTTGCTGACCGCCGAGCTGCGCAAACGACACCCTGAAAGCTATCGGATGGCCCGTCGCATCTCGACGTTGATTCAGTCGAGCCCCAATTTCCGTCGCTTCGATTCGAGTGGTATTGACGACGAGCCTCATCGTCGTCTCGCCGATCGTGTTTATGGCTTGAGTGAGTGGAACGACAACAAACCACGTCGTGGCGCTCATGACGTCGAGCAGCGCGTGCAAATCATTCCGGTGCGCCAGCGCGACACTCGCATGGTCGGCTGCACTGGTGATTCACAGATCGTGATCAGCAATCCCGATTTGGAAGACTTGATTGTGTCGGTGCTTGATGCCGTTGATTCCCCCGTTGACGTTCGCACTTTGCGGAGCCTCGTGATGTCGCGGCTGCCGGTGATGGATATCTATCTTGTTCCGCTCGACGGCGACGACAGCGACAACGAAAACAGCAATAGCTATGAGCCTGTAGATAAGCGTGAGAACCCTGAAGAGGGATTGATGCGACGCGAGTCGGAGCGGGAAGCGGCGAATTTTGTCGATCAGTTTATGGCGAGCCTGAATGAAGCGGTGCGCGGAAAAGTGAAGCAGTACAACCGGATTATCGGCGTGCTCTGGTATTGTTATTTGAGCCCCGATCATGCGACGCAATTGGAAGTCGCGGCGGTATTGGGTGTTTCTGATTCCTTGGTGTCGGATTACCGCCGGCGTATCGAGCAGGAGTTGCGGGCGCTTTCGTTCACGGAAGTTGAGGAAGCAAAACAGTTTGAGCTGGCCCTGCGAAAGCACGTTAAGGCGCTGATGTTTGATTTGGAAGAGAAGGTGGTAAGCGTCTAAATCGCCGGATCAGTGAAGGTGTTCACTTCGATGGGCTGCCGCGCGACGAGCGCAGCAGCTTTTTTAGTTGTACGCAAAGCAGATCGTTCTTTTTGGCAGTCGAGGAACACCGAAGGCGTTCGCTAATTTCAGCCCAGCGGTTGGAAGCGCAGCGACAACCCTGGGATCACAAGTTGATTTGAAAGTTAACCCCGAAGGGGTTCGCCAACCGCCAAAACCTTTCGAGACACCTTGGTGTAACGTAATTGGCGGCGCCCAAATCAACACATTGAGTGTTTTGTGCTATCTTGAGCGAAAGAAGTTCCGCCCCCGATCGATTAAATGCAGCAAAAAAAGCGCAGACATACAGGCGTACTTGTTCGCGGCTTGTTTGAAGTACTCCTGAATCATCCTGACGGCCTGCCTGTCGATATCGCTTTGCAGTCGTGTCTCCCGCGTGTGTCGAATTCTGAGAGCAGGCGTCTCGGTGAACAGTTACTGCGTGGCTGCGTCGCTCCGATGAAAGCCGGCTGGCTCGAAATGAACGGCAGTGGTTTCGTCGTTTCGCAAAAGGGCAGGCAGGCTTTTCAAACGTACCGCGATCCGGATGATTTTCTTGTGCACGCGGGACAACACTCGCTACGCGGCTGGATGTCTGTCCACTTTCCTGAACCTTACTTTTTTCTCGGCAAGCTTCGCGACCAGTTCGCTTCAGAGTACCGCGTCGCAAAACGCATCGGCGTCAAGAACCTGCTCGAAAAAGCGATTGGAACCCCCGATTCATGGCAGGAAGTTCTGCCCATCCAAACTGCGCGCAGAATCGACATTCCAAACCTCGAGCTGACGAACCTCGACGCATTTCTCAACGAATTGAAAAACGACGGTCTGCCTTACGGCGTCGGCGGCCATGCTGTTTACCTTCCGCCCGAGGCAATCGAGAACACGCCATTCCGCGAGCTCTTAAAATACTATCCGGCAAATTCGGGATTGAAGATCGTGAGGCATCCGGGCGGAATCTCCGAGGCGGTTTACGTTTACAAAGGCGAAGGCGAGAGCCTCCTTCATCTAAAGCTGATTCACAACCTCAGACATTTGACGCTTGTCGCGAACCTGCTGCACATGAATGGCGTTGGCCCACGGCTTCACGACCTCGTCGAGTTGCAGTGCAACGACAACTTGTGGACGGCGTTTGTCGTGGAGCACGTCGCAAAGCCTGTGACGTCGAATGCTGTTTGTGAAGAGGGCATCAGGACGATTCGCGAGCTCGAACAGCGTAACCTCCTGAAAGTGATTCTTCCTTCGGGCTTTGAAGATGGTGAGTTTCAATGTCCTGACTGTAGCGGAAACGCTTTCATGACTGTCGACGGGCAGTTTCGGTATATCGATTTTCAAAACTTCTCACTGACCAGCTACGGAACGTTCTTGAAGTCAGTTGCAGTTGAGGCGGCGGCAGCGTCGCACTTTGGCGACAAGAGCCTTCTTCGCGGCGGCCGCTATCTCTACCAGTCGGTTCCCGGTGTCGATCTTCCCGGAAAGCGCAATCCTGAAAAGAGATTTGAAACGCTGCAGGAGCTGATGAAGACCGCGGGTGTTTCTGTTCAGAACCGGCTCGTGCTCGACATCGGCTGCAACATCGGCATGATGATGGCTCAGTACTTGAAACAGGGCGCGCTCTGGTGTCACGGCTGGGACCAGGAAGTGGTGGTGCCCCACACTGAAAAACTGCTCTACGCGCTCGGCTGCACGAGGTTCTCAACCACTGGCGGAGTCATCACGCAATCGATCGATCTCAAAGGCGCGCTAGGTTGCCATTTGAAGCCCCATCTCAATGGTTGCGTCATCTCGTATCTTGCCATTCGCGGCCACATTAACTGGCTGGATGCTTTGAAAGAAATTCCGTGGGCATTCATGATTTACGAAGGACACGAGGGCGAAACCACCGAACAATCGCTTCGTTATCTTGCAGATCTGAAGAAAGTTGTCCCCTTCCGGATCGGAGCCCAGGGCGAGTATGCAGATGGCGACAGCGAGTCGCGCACAGTCGCCATTCTGATCAAAGATTGACTCCTCAGTTTGCTCGTCAAAGATGTCAAAAGACCCGCCAGGTAATTCACATCAGGAGTATTTCGATACTGAACATCTGACCGCCGCCCTTGGAAGCCGCACAGCGCGCGGTGGTGTGGTCACGATCGTCTCGCACGGCTTGAAGTTTGCGCTCAGCATTGGCGCGACTGCGATTCTCGCTCGCCTGCTCACGCCTCACGACTACGGACTGATCGGAATGGTCGTTGTGTTTACCGGGTTTGTGGCTATGTTCAAAGACCTGGGGTTGTCGCTCGCGACCGTGCAGCGACCTGAGATTACTGACGAGCAGATCAGCACGCTCTTTTGGGTCAACGTCACGATCAGTGTGGCGATCACATTGCTAATGATTTTACTGGCGCCATTGATCGGCTGGTTTTACGGCGAGCCGCGTTTGACTTTGATCACGATGGTCACTGCTACCGGATTTCTGTTTGGCGGTCTGGCGGTCCAGCACGAAGCTCTCCTCAAACGGCAGATGCGTTTTTATGCGCTCAGTGTGATTGCTTTTGCGTCGATGATGATCGGGTATGTCGTCGGGATTATTCTGGCCTGGCGCGGCGCGGCTTACTGGTCACTTGTTTTTAGTCAACTCGCACTGCTGGCTGCGAACACGCTCGGTGTGTGGTTCGTTTGTCGCTGGCGTCCGGGTCGGCCAAGGCGAAACACCGGAGTGCGTTCGATGCTCTCGTTCGGCGGTAATATCACCGGATACGCACTCATCAATTACGTCTCTAAAAACACTGACAGCCTGGTAGTCGGGCGAATGTTTGGTCCACAAGTACTCGGGCTTTACACCAAGGCCGTTCAGCTTCTTACCCTGCCGACGGACCAGATAAACGAGCCGCTTGCAACCGTGTCGATTCCTGCATTGAGCCGTTTGGCCGACTCGCCCGAGCGATATCGCCAGGCGTATCTGCGGATCATGGAGAAGGTGATCATGGTGACCATGCCGGCGGTGATGTTGATGCTCGCGACTGCCGACTGGCTGGTGCTGATTATTTTGGGACCGCAGTGGATCGACAGTGCGAAAATACTCGTCTTCATGGCCGTTGCCGGATTGTTTCAACCCGTGGCAGCGACGGGCGGATGGTTGCTTGTGAGCCAGGGGCGCGTGCGCGATATGCTGCGCTGGTCGTTGATAAACGCGCCGATCTCGATCCTCTCGATCGTTGCGGGTGTGCCGTGGGGAGTTGTTGGTGTGGCAGTTTCGTTCTCGCTGGGACGGATATTGGTAGCTATTCCGTTGTTGTTTTGGTTTGTCGGGCGTTCGGGTCCGGTGCGGATGGGTGACTTTTACAGATTGTTAGCGCCGTTTACGGGAGCGTCGATTTGTGCGTTGCTTGCGTGTATTACGTTTCGCCGATTTGTTCCGATTGAAAATCCGATTGTGGGGTTTGTCGCGTGTGGGGTGATCGTGGCTGTGACGACTCCGATTTTTCTGGCGCTGATGCCGGCCGGACGGAAGGCGCTGGCTGATATTAAAAACTCGATGCTGTTGTTACTTCCGCACAAACCGAAGGTCGTCTAGCGGCAAGCGTGAAGCACCGTGGCGTTGTGGCGTCGCGAAGCAGTTAAGGTATGAGCGTGGCACTGAAAAAAATCGCGGGACAGTCGAAGACGCTGATCATCGCGCACAGGATCTTCGACAACTGGCGCCGCAGGCGTGCCTTCAAAGCCGGGAACACCGTTACAGCTTATGGTTCGACGCACGAGTCCTGGAGTCTCGAGAAGAGCGTCAATTACATCAATCTCGTGTTTCGCGAATACATCGAGTATGCCGGAGTTGGTCCGGAGGCATTGCGCGGCGCTCGCATCCTCGAAGTTGGACCAGGCGACAATTTCGGCGTCGCCTTGAAGTTCCTTGCCGCCGGCGCGTCGAAAGTTGTCTGTCTCGATAAGTTCTATTCCGAGCGAAACATCGAGCAGCAGACGCGTATTTATCAGGAACTGCGAAAACAACTCTCGCCTGACGAAGCGCGTGTCTTTGACGAGTGCATCAAGCTCGATGGCGAGATCGAGTTGAACGAGGAACGTCTGCAATACATCTACGGTCACGGCGTCGAAGAAGCCGACCAGATACTCGAGCCCGGTTCGTTTGACTTCATCGTTTCACGTGCCGTGATTCACAACGTTTACGACATCGACCGCGGCTTCCAGGCAATGGACCGGTTGTTGGCGCCCGGCGGGTACACGCTGCACAAGATCGACTTGAGCGACGAGAACATGTTCAGCAGTCGCGGCATGCACCCGCTCACGTTTCTGACGATTCCGGAGCGTATTTACTACCTGATGGCCAGCGACTCCGGAAAGCCGAACCGCAAACTGATTGGCGACTACCGCGAGCAGATGCACAAACGCGGTTATGACGCTAAGATACTGGTCACGGCAGTGCTTGGCGCGGGACCGCTGGTGCCGCACAAGGAAATCATCGAGCAAGGGGTGGACTACTCCGAAAAAACTCTCTCCCTGATTAATGAGATTCGTCCGAAACTCGCCGCCCCATTTCGCGACCGCTCCGACGCGGAGCTGGCCGCCACGGGCATCTTTCTTGTAGGAAAGAAGCCGCAAAAAGGCACAAAAGACACAAAAGATTGAAGTAAGGCGCACGTATACGATTTAGCTTATGTGCTTTTTGTGCCGCTTGACGGCTACCTATTGCTCCTGTTTGTAGCTGGAAATGCCGCTATTTTCGTTGTTTAATGGCTGAGAGATGAGGCTTTACGCCGAGATCATATTCTGGATCGCCGTGGTAGCTATCGCGTACACCTACGCGGGCTACCCTTTGTTGCTGATGCTTCTCAGCAAATTCCGGGGGAAACCGGTTCGACGCAGCGACTTTACGCCACCCGTGACCGTCATCATCGCGGCCTACAATGAAGAGCGCGATCTGGCGCAAAAGCTCGAAAACACGCTGGCCCTCGACTATCCGAAGTCAAAACTCGAAATCCTCGTGACGTCTGACTGCTCTACCGATCGTACTGACGAGATCGTCAAAAGCTTCGCAGATCGCGGTGTGCGACTCCACCGTCAGCAGGAACGACACGGCAAAACTGCGGCTCAGAACGCCGCCGTCGAGAAGGCAAACGGCGAGATCCTGCTCTTCTCCGATGCGACGACGCACTATCAACCCGATGTTCTGCGACGACTGATCCCGTCTTTCGCGGACGACACAGTGGGCTGCGTGACCGGCAATGTTATCTATTCGCACGATGCTGATTCGAGCGTCAGCCACGGAACTCGTTCTTACTGGAATTACGAGTTTCTGTTGAAGAAGCACGAGAGCGCGATCACTTCGCTAATCGGTGTGTGCGGCTGTATGTACGCCGTGCGGAAGTCGGCCTATGTGCCGCTTTACAACGAAGCGTGCAGCGACTTCCTTGTCGCAACCACGATGGTGAGACAGGGGCTGCGCGCAGTCTATGAGCCCGACGCCGTCTGCGTCGAAGAGCCGAACGCGAAAGGCAGCAAAGAGCTCGCGGTCCGCGTGCGCATCATCACGCAGACACTTGCGGACCTCTGGCGCAACCGCGATGTCCTGAATCCTTTTCGAAAAGGTTTTTATGCGGTGCAATTGTTGTCGCACAAAGTCATGCGTTACCTCGTGCCGCTGTTTTTGATTGCGGTGTTCATCACGTCAGCGGTGCTGGCGTGGCAGAGTTTGTTTTACGCCGCGATCTTTCTCGCGCAAGTCGCGTTTTATCTAGCGGCTGCTGCGTCGGCGGTGATGGTACGTGTCGGGATTAATTCGCGATTCCTCGCGCTGCCGCAGTATTTCGTGATTACAAATCTGGCGTGCCTGCTTGCGCTGATCAAGCTGATCCGTGGTGAGCGATATGTCAGATGGGAACCGGTAAGGGAACGGGTAAGTGCCTAGAATGAAGAACGCTATTTCGATCGATCTGGAAGACTGGTTTTGTGTTCACAATCTGAGTGGCGTGATTAAGCCGCGCGATTGGGACAACTGCGAGCTGCGCGTGCAGGAAAGCACCGAGCGGCTGCTTGCGCTCTTCGAAAAGCACAAAACCCGCGCGACATTCTTCGTGCTTGGTTGGGTTGCGGAACGTCTGCCCGAGTTGATCAGAAAGATCGAAGCACAGGGACACGAGATTGCATCGCACGGCTACAATCATCTGCTGCTCACCGAGATCACTCCGCAGGAGTTTGAAGCTGATCTTGCAAAAGCACTCGAAGCACTCGAGAAGTGCGGTGTGAAATATCGTCCCATCGGATTTCGCGCGCCGTCGTTTACGGTCGTCGAGAAAACGAAATCGTGGGCGCTCCCGATTCTTGAGAAGTACAACTTCAAATACGACTCGTCAGTTTTTCCGATTGGCTTCCATCCGGATTACGGGGTCGCAGACGCGCCTTTGGTCCCTTATAAAATTACTGAGGGCTTGTACGAGTTTCCCATGAGTTGTATGGAGATGTTTGGGCGTCGTTTTCCCTTTGGTGGTGGCGGTTACTTTCGCTTGTTTCCGTACGCCTACACAAAGTATTGCATCGGGAAAGTGAACAACGCGGGCCGTCCGACAGTCTTTTACCTGCATCCGTGGGAAGTGGATCCAGGGCAGCCGCGCGTGAAGGATTTGTCCCTTTCGCAAAAGATTCGACACTACCGAAATTTAGATCAAACCGAGAAGCGTTTTGCAAAGCTGTTAAATGATTTTGAGTTTACGACGATGAGAGAGGTACTGGGACTGTGAATGAAGAGATCGTAGCGCAAAGAAACTACTGGAATAATGAGGCTGATGCTTTTCAGCGCATCTACACTCATCGGAAGTCCAAACTATCAAACGTGCTCGACAGCGTCTTTCGTAAAGACATGTACGAGCGTTACGTGTTCACGATAAAGCATTGTGAGCCGATCAAAGATCGGACGTTTCTCGACGTCGGCTGCGGCAACGGTCTTTACAGTCTGGAGCTCGCACGCAAGGGCGCGCGCAAAGTCGTGGGCATCGACATCGCGGAAGTGATGGTCGGCCTCTGCCAGCAAGCGAGCGAGAAAGAGAACCTCGACAACGTTTGCGAGTTTCAACAAACGGACCTGCTCGCCTACGAAGGCAAAGAGAAGTTTGACGTCAGTTTTGGTATCGGCCTTTTCGATTACATCAGCGATCCGCTGCCAGTGATCACGAAGATGCGCGAGCTATCGAAAGACAAAGCGATCCTCGCGTTTCCACGTTTCTGGACGTGGCGAGCGCCGGTGCGCAAAGTGCGACTCAACGCGCGAGGCTGTGACGTCTACTTCTACACGCGCGCGCGGATCAAAGAGTTGATGGACCAGGCTGGCTTCAAGCGCCACGAGGTTTATCGAGTCGGAAAACTTCACTGCGTAGTCGGATATACCTCGTAAACAGTTTTAGGGGCGGCCCCCACAAATACCGAGTTACTAATGCGACATTCGCCTGACGTTCTTGACTACGAAGGAGTGTTTCCCGCCAAACGTTCGCGTCCCGGCGACGCGGAATCGTTTGGAAAAGGCGTATTCAAAGAAATCGATCTCGACAAGCCATCAGAGAAGCCGGCCGATTCGGCGAAGGATAAAGACGAGAAGCCGAGCTTCATGGAAGTGGAGGCCGGCAAGTGGCGGGCGCAGCGAGGACACGCCATCACGTTCGTCTGTCTTTTTGTATTCAGCGTCGTCCTTTACTTCCGTCCTTACGAGCTTGTACCCGCACTCTCGAGCTTCAAGTCGATGGCGTTTTACGTCGGCATTGTGACCCTCGCCGTGTACTTCGTCACGCAGATGGTCCTTGAAGGAAACCTGACAGCGCGGCCGCGAGAAGTGAACATGATCCTGCTGTTGGGAATCGCGGGCCTGCTCTCAATTCCATTTGCGATCGATCCTTCAGAGGCGTGGGGGACGTTTGTCGACTTTCTGATCAAGACGATCCTGATCTTTCTCGTGCTGGTGAACGTTGTTCGCACCGAGCGGCGAATGAAACTGCTGATTTATCTCGCGCTCGCAGTCAGCATCTATCTTTGTGTTCATCTGATTAACGACTACCGGGCGGGAATCTTCAGAATTGGCCTGGCCGAAACGAACACGCAGCGCGTCGGTGGGGCGATCAAAGGCCTGTTTGACAACTCAAACGATCTTGCGCTCCACCTCGTTACGATGATCCCGATCGCTTTTGTGCTCGCGTTTGAGAACAAGAACCCGCTGCGCAAGATCGTTTTTTCGGGCATCACACTCCTGATGATCGCTGCTGTGATCATCACGTTTTCGCGCGGTGGCTTTCTGGCTTTGATCGCGATGAGCCTCGTGCTGGTACGGAAAATCGGTCGCCGTAACAGGACAGTTGCAATTGCAGCCCTCGTGCTGGGTATAGTTTTCTTTATCGCAGTGGCGCCGGGTGCTTATGCGGGACGTTTGGCGAGCATATTTAACTCCGCCTCGGACCTAACAGGCTCATCGAGTCAGCGAACCGAGGTGTTGAAGCGCTCCGTAATGGTTGCTCTTCGCTACCCGATCTTCGGTGTTGGTTTAGGTAACTTCCATCACAAGTCGGCACAGGAACTCGGTACACACAACGCCTACACACAGGTCGCCGCGGAGATGGGAATTGCGGCGATGGTCTTCTACATCATCTTTCTGGTCCACCCACTCAGAAAGCTGCGGATGATCGAGCGCGAGCTTTTTGAGCGAAACGAGAACTCGCGGTATTTCTATCTTGCCATCGGGTTACAGGCGAGTATGGTGGCGTACATGGTGGCGAGCTTCTTCGCCGCCGTAGCTTACCAGTGGTACGTCTATTATCTCGTTGCTTATGCCATTGCTCTGCGCCGCATCTACTACCTCGAGGAAGAACAGAAGTTGGCACTAACAAATTCAGCCGCGGATAAGCGCGGATGAGTGCCGCGCGTCCGATCAGAATCATTCGCCCCGTTTCGTTTTCGCCGCTCGACATGTTTCGAGGCCTGCGCGAGCTTTGGCACTATCGCGATCTCTTCTACACGCTCACGGTCCATCGCATAAAGGTACGGTACAAACAGTCAGTGCTGGGTTTAGCATGGGCCATCCTGCAACCCCTTTCGCTGATGCTGATCTACACGGTCATCTTTTCGATGATCGCAAAGGTTCCGAGCGAGGGTGTTCCGTATGCGGTGTTTGCTTACGCGGCGTTGTTGCCGTGGACGTTCTTTTCCAGTTCGCTCACAAACGCGACGCAGGGACTCGTCAGTCACAGTCAGCTCGTAACAAAGGTCTACTTCGCGCGCGAGATCCTGCCTCTGACTTACGTGAGTGCGGCACTGTTCGACTTTGCCGTGGCCTCGACTTTTCTGATCGCACTCTTCTTCTACTATGGAGTTGGTCTAACGACGTATGCGTTGTGCGCGATTCCGATCATGATCCTGCTCGCGGCGATCGCCACCGCGTTCTCGCTGTTTCTATCCGCGATGCAGGTGCGGTTTCGTGATATCGGAGTGGCGATGCCGTTGTTGCTACAACTTTGGATGTTTTCAACTCCGGTGGTCTACCCGTTGAGTGCGGTGCCGCAGCGCTTCCGCGGTTGGTATGTGCTCAATCCGCTCGTGGGCGTGATCGAAAACTTCAGGCGCGTCGTTCTCCAGGGAGTTGAACCTGATTACCAGTCACTTGCGATATCGGCTGTCGCTGCCGCGGTCCTGCTACCGTTGGCGTACCTGTACTTCAAACGCATCGAAGCGACGATGGCCGACGTAATCTAGCTCCGCGATGATCGATCTCCAGCTCAAGAATGTTTCGAAGAAGTACCGCATCCGGCGCGAGACAGATGGAAATGTGTCGTTGCTGCGAAAGCTGTTGACCATACGAAAACGGAAAGAAGATTTTTGGGCCCTCAAAGACATAAACTTTGAGGTTGAACGCGCGCAAGCACTCGGTATCATCGGACACAACGGCGCGGGCAAGAGCACGATCCTGAAGTTGCTCTCCAGAATCACGACTCCAACCACCGGCGAGATCATGATCAACGGCCGGCTTTCGGCGCTGATTGAAGTCGGCTCGGGTTTTCATCCGGAGCTGACGGGTCGCGAAAACGTCTATCTCAACGGCTCAATTCTCGGAATGATGCGCCGCGAGATCACGCAGAAACTCGAAAGCATTGTCGAGTTTGCGGAGTTGCGGCAGTTCATCGACACGCCCGTGAAGCGCTACTCGTCGGGCATGTACGTGCGGTTGGGTTTCTCGATTGCTGCACATCTCGATCCTGATGTTCTGCTTTTAGACGAAGTGCTGGCAGTTGGCGACGCGTCGTTTCAGCGTAAATGTATTCAACGCATCACGGAGCTGAAAAAGAACGGCACCACGATCGTTTTTATTTCGCACGATTTGCGGGCGGTGCAACAGTTATGCGATCGCGTCATCCTGCTGAAGAAGGGCCACATCGAGGCGGATGGCGATCCGGCCGAGACGATCGCGTTATACCAAAGCATGTCGGCACAACTGTCCGGGCAAACGGCGGGCGGCGTGGGCCAGAAGCCGACCGGTGAAGCGGTAGTCACATCGTTGAGTTTTTACGACGAGAACGAAAACGAGTGTTTGTCGTTTGAGACTGGAAAGCCGCTGAAGGCGGTGTTGAATTACAAGGTTCACGAGCCGTTGACGGATGTGATTTTTGAGGTGCAGTTCTATTCGCAGGAAGGCCGGTTGTGTTCGTTCTTCAGCAGTGAAACGCTTGGGCGGAAGATTGATGTTGAGCCGGGTGAAGGTTCGATCGTCTTTGATTGTTCGTCAGTAGGTCTCGGGCCGGGCGTGTATTTCATCGACACGGGCATCAGAAACCGCCTCGCGCCATACGGCATCGACATTGATTGGCGTCGTCGATGTATCGCCGTGCGAATCGATTACGATCGCCACCTGCGGGACACATTCTACATGCCGTATGTCTGCCGGCACTCCGCGCCGGAGACGTTCGGCAGTTTCAGCCCAGTAACGCCGGAGGCGTTCGCTAACCGTAGCCCGGAGCGGAGCGACAGCCCTGGGAGTGTGAACCTAAACAAGATCTAGAACCCTGAAAAGGGTTCGATGGCTGGGGAACCCTTTCAGGGTTCATCGCATGTCTTAGAATTTCTGTCCCAGGGTTCTCGCTGCGCTCGAACCCGGGGCTGAAATTAGCGAACGCGTTCGGCGTTAGAGTTTAGGCGTTACAGTTTTTTCGACCGCTTCGGCGTTAGAGTTTAGCGAACGCCTGCGGCGATAGAGTTTAGCCAACACCTGCGGCGGTACAGTTTTGTGTTTTTTGTGCCTTTTTGTGGCTAGAAATAAAGATGAAAGAGCCTGAGGTTTCGGTAGTAGTAGCTACGTACAATCGCTGTGAGATCCTGCCTGGAACTCTCGAGAGTCTCATCAACCAGGAAGGTGAAACTTCCTACGAGCTGATCGTCGTTGATAACAACTCAACCGACGACACTCGCAACGTTATCGACAAGCTACGCACAAAACCAGGCTTCGACAAACTCACCTACTACTTCGAAGAAAAACAAGGCGTATCGCACGCTCGCAATAAAGGTATCGCCGCAGCCCGCGCGAGCATCATCGCCTTCACCGACGACGACATTCGCCCGGCGTCCAATTGGATCTCCTCGATCAACGAAGCGTTCAGAAAGTTTCCTGAAGCAGACTGCATCGGCGGCAAAGTCCTCCCCGAATCATCAGCAAAATTTCCAACGTGGCTCACCGACAAGTACTGGACGCCGCTAGCCCTTCTGGATCTCGGCGATGAGCCACTGAAGTTGAACGTACACAAAGGCGCGGGACTCGTCGCCGCGAATCTTGCGGTGCGTGCCTCCGTGTTCAAAGATGTCGGCCTTTTTCACTCGGAGTTGCAGCGCGTGAAAGACAGCGTCGGTTCAATGGAAGACCACGAATATCAGTTGCGCCTGAGCGCAGCAAAGAAACGGTTGCTGTACGTTCCCGAGCTCGTCGTCTACGCGCACGTTCTTGAGGAGCGGCTCCGCAAGGAATATCACCGTCGCTGGTATTGTGGTCACGGGCACTTTTATGCGGTAATGCGTGACGAAGAGTTTGAGGCATCGAAACTCCGGCTGTTCGATGTGCCGTCTCATCTCTATCGCCGCACGTGTTCCAACGCGTTCGATTGGCTGAAACATCGTTTGACCAGTAAGTCAGAGCAGGAATTTCAACAGGAGCTCGAGATGCATTTCTTCTGGGGCTTTTTCCGTCAACGCTTTGCCGATCGTCGCTCGTTTCTGCAATTAGGTAAGTCAAATCCGGGAAAACGCCATCATGCTCCTCAGTAAATCCAGAACAAATTCATTGCCCACACTACGAATCTTTCTGCCTCTTTTGATTTGTCTGCTCTGGCAAATACCCGCCGCCGCGGCCGAAGTGCCGGAAGGTTTTACGGTCACGCAAGTCGCTACGGGCATGACGAGCGTTACGCGGATGACGCTGCTACCTGACGGTCGCATACTAGTTTGCGAGCAGGGCGGAAAAATCCACGTGATCGAAAACGGCGTGCGTCGTTCGACGCCGTTCTTAACGATCGACGTCGACTCTTTCAGCGAGCGCGGGCTGCTCGGCATTGCCCTCGATCCTGCTTTTGAGACGAACCACTTTTTCTACGTTTATTACACCGCAAAAACTCCCGTGGTCCACAACCGCGTCAGCCGTTTCACTGCGGGCACAAGCGCGGACCCGGCGAGCGAACAGATCATCTTCGAGATGGACGAGTCGACAGGTGAACTAGGCTGGCACCAGGGCGGAAATCTGGGGTTTGGACCAGACGGTAAACTTTATGTCGCTATCGGCGACGATAGGAATGGCGCCAATTCGCAAAGCTTCACGAGCCTGTTCGGCAAAATTCTGCGTATCAACAGCGACGGATCGATTCCGTCTGACAATCCGTTCTTCTCGAGTACAACCGGCAAGTATCGCTCAATCTGGGCGCTCGGACTCCGCAACCCATTCAGCTTTGCGTTCGGTAAGTTTGGCCAGATGTACATCAACGACGTTGGCGAAGTCACGTGGGAAGAGATCAACGGCGGTGTAGCGGGCGCAAATTACGGCTGGCCTGAGACCGAAGGGTTTACGACCGATAAACGATTTCAGAGTCCCATCCTCGCTTACGGACACGGCTTCGAAAACGATTCCGTTGGCTGCGCCATTACTGCCGGCGCGTTTTACGATCCTGCTATCCCGCAATTTCCGTCACAGTACAACTCTGCATATTTCTACGCTGATTTTTGCGTCGGCTGGATTCGGTCGTTCCAGGCCAACGACGTGGGTTCGCAGATCTTCGCGACATTCACGTACTTTCCAGTGGATCTTAAGGTCGCGAAGGACGGCACGCTTTACTATCTCGAGCGAGGTCTCGATTCGAATATCGACGGCGCGGTCTTCAAGATTGAATTCACCGGACAGAAAACTCCGGTGGTCACCCAGCAGCCGGCCGACATCACGGTTGCCGCAGGGCAAACCGCGAGCTTTACTGTCGTTGCGTCGGGTGCGGCCCCGTTGAGTTATCAATGGCAACGGAACGGCGTGAATATCAGTGGTGCGAATCAGTCCACGTTCAATATCGGCGCTCAACTCAGCGACAACGGCGCGAGATTTAGCTGTGTTATCACGAATCAATTCGGTAGTGAGACGAGTCGAGCAGCACTGCTCACGGTAGTTGCGGGCAGCGCACCCGTCGCAAGCATCACGCAGCCGGCCAGCGGCGCGCAGTATCGCGGCGGCGACGTCATTCAGTTTTCAGGAACAGGCGCTGACGCGGAAGACGGGAATCTTGCAGGGAGCGCTTTTACGTGGCAGGTAGACTTCCATCACAACACGCACACGCATCCATTCATTCCTGCTTTCTCAGGGACGACCGCGGGACAGTTCACGATTCCGACGGGAGGCGAGACTGCGACCGATGTCTGGTATCGCCTCTCCCTAACCGTGCGGGACGCGAGCGGCTTGACTCACACTGTCTTTCGCGACATCAGTCCGATCGTCGAAACGATAACGCTTGCGACGAACCCTGCCGGGTTGCAGGTTAAGTTAGACGAGCAACCGCAGAGCACGCCGCAAACTATCTCGACCGTAGTTGGTGTTACTCGCACGTTGGGCGCTGTTTCTCCGCAACTGTTGAACGGTCAGTGGTATGAGTTTGACTCGTGGTCTGATGGTGGTGCGGCGACGCATACTGTCAACAGCGGTGGAACCTTCGTCGCTAACTACAAACCGCTCGCGGTTTCCGAGGATGAGGAGGTGCTTTACGCGTCTGAAGGAACGCTTGTCGGGAACTACGAGGTCGTCAGCGATGCCACCGCCGCAGGCGGCGCGCGTTTGCACAACCCTGACGCGGGTGCAGCGAAGTTGAGCAACGCGCTTGCGAACCCTGCAACTTACGTTGAGCTACAATTTTCCGCGAAGGCCGGCGTGGGGTACCGTCTATGGATTCGAGGCAAGGCGCAGGACGACAGTCCGTTCAACGATTCTGTGTTTGTGCAGTTTAATGACAGTGTCGACGAGCAGGGTGTTGCGAAGAGCCGGATCGGGACGAGTAGTTCTGAGGTGATCAATCTCGAGGATTGTTTTAGTTGTGGGTTGAGTGGCTGGGGCTGGCAGGACAACGGCTGGGGCGTTGGAGTCTTCGGGCCGCTGATTCACTTTGCGACGACTGGAACTCACACACTGCGTATTCAGCCTCGTGAAGATGGACTTTCGATCGATCAGATCGTGTTGTCACCGCAGTTCTTTGTGAACACGTCGCCCGGAGCGGTGGTGAATGACAACACGATCCTGCCGAAGAGCGGCACTGGACCATCACCTACACCCACACCCACACCCACACCAACTCCAACACCCACGCCGACGCCCACGCCGACGCCTACGCCTACTCCGACACCCACACCGACGCCTTCATCGGGCGACGTGGTGCTGTATGCGTCTGAAGCAACGCGAGTTGGAAACTATGAGGTGGTGAGTGATGTGACCGCGGCCGGAGGGGCGCGTTTACACAATCCGGATGCTGGTGCGGCGAAGCTCAGCAACGCGCTCGCCAGTCCGGGAACTTATGTTGAGCTGCAATTCTCGGCGCAGGCGGGCGTTGGTTACCGGTTGTGGATTCGTGGGAAGGCACAGGACGACAGTCCGTTCAACGATTCAGTCTTCGTGCAGTTCAGCGACAGTGTCGATGAACAGGGAGTAGCGAAGAACCGGATCGGGAAAACTGGGTCTGAGGTCATCAACCTGGAAGATTGTTTTGCCTGCGGGTTGAGTGGCTGGGGTTGGCAGGACAATGGCTGGGGCGTCGGCGAGCTTGGGCCATTGGTCCACTTCGCGACGACCGGCACACATACGTTGCGGATTCAACCGCGTGAGGATGGCCTTTCGATCGATCAGGTCGTGCTGTCGCCGAAGGAGTTTGCAACAACGTCGCCTGGAGCAGTAGTGAACGACAACACGATCTTGCCGAAGAGTGGTGGCGGACCGCCGCCCACGCCGACGGAGGTTGTGCTGTACGCGTCGGAAGGAACTCGCGTAGGCAGTTATCAGTTGATCAACGATGCGACTGCGGCGGGTGGCGCGCGTTTGCACAATCCGGATCTCGGGGCGGCGAAATTGAATAACGCGCTTGCGAACCCGGGCACGTTTGTTGAGCTTCAGTTCTCGGCGCAGGCCGGAGTGGCTTACCGGCTGTGGATTCGCGGCAAAGCACAGGACGATAATCCGTTCAATGATTCGATCTTCGTGCAGTTTAACGATAGCG
>DAIOGT010000032.1:0-32492 GCA_036745095.1 Pyrinomonadaceae bacterium | reverse complement strand
TCCGTAGTCGTCGCACAAAATTCTCCGGATGCCACGGGCTCGCCCCGTGGAGTCTCACGTTCGTTACTAACAGGCGGGCAAAGAATTCTCCGGATGCCACGGGCTCGCCCCGTGGCAGTCTAACGTTTTCCACTAAATGAGCGGCAAAACGTGAGCCTCCACGGCTCAAGCCAGTGGCATCTCGAGTTTTTGCGCAAGCCCTCCGTTATCACTTTTCTCACTCAAACTCGCCAAAACGCAAATATCCTTACTTGACGCCTCGCGCACAATTTGCGCATGATAGGCCGCTCTTCTTAAACGCGCAGCCTAAAACTACTTAACGCTCCGGCGCAACCGAAAGAACGACTCTGATAAGCTCTCCATGAACTTCGCCACGCGCGCCCTGCTCGAGCTGCAAGAGACTACGCTTTTGGCCGCTCGCGCTTTTCGCAGTATCTTCAAACGGCCTCGCTACATCCCCGAAACCATCGCACAGATGGACGCGATCGGTGTCGGCTCATTAACTATCATTATCCTTACCGGCTTTTTCACAGGCGGCGTACTGACGGTTCAAACGTTCCCAACGCTGAAGGCCTATGGCGCGCAATCGCAAACAGGTTACCTGGTTGCGGTGTCGCTCGTGCGTGAGCTAGGTCCCGTGTTGTGCGCACTGATGGTCACCGGACGCGTCGGTTCCGCGATCTCCGCCGAACTGGGCTCGATGGTTGTGTCGCAACAGATCGACGCGATGCGAGCCCTTGGCACTGACCCCATCCGGAAACTCGTTGCGCCTCGGATGTGGGCTTTGCTGGTTAGCCTCCCGCTGTTGACGGTGCTGGCCGACGTGGTTGGAATCTTTGGCGGCTGGGTGACGGCAGTCGCCCTCTACTCTGTTTCGTCGAGCGTGTTTATTTCGGCGGTGCGCGACGGCATCACGACTGACGACTTAATCGGCGGCGTGGTTAAACCGATTGTATTTTCTCTCATCATCGGCACGATTGCGTGTCGCCAGGGACTCAGTACCGAAGGCGGAACCGTCGGCGTTGGCCGCTCAACGACTCGGGCCGTCGTGATGGCCTCGATCACCGTAATTATTGCCGACTACTTTCTCGCGAAAGCTCTTCAGGTTATTCTAGGTACCCAGTAGTTTCTTCTGATGGCAGCCGAAATACACACAACCGCACCCACTGTCAGTGAGAATGCCCAGGAGTCGACTTTCGCGGAAGTAGACGACCGCGATCGTGCGGTTCCCGCAATCGAGTTTCGCAACGTCCTGCTCGCCTTCGATGACCGCGTCATCCTGAACAACCTGAGTTTCAAAGTTATGAAGGGTGAGACGAGGATCATCCTCGGTGGTTCCGGCGGCGGAAAGTCGACGATCATCAAACTGGTTCTGGGTCTACTTAAACCTGACTCCGGGCAGGTGCTCGTAGACGGCGAAGACATCACTCATCACAATGAAGAGCAGATGATGCGCGTCCGCAAGAAGATTGGGATGGTGTTCCAGGAAGGCGCGCTCTTCGACTCACTATCGGTTTACGACAACGTTGCTTATCGACTGCATGAACAGGGCGTGCCGGAAGACGAAGTCGAGCCGGAAGTTCGTCGCATGTTGCGATTCGTTAATCTCGAAGACGCGATCGACAAGATGCCGATCGAGCTGTCAGGCGGTATGCGCCGTCGCGTCGGCATCGCCCGCGCGCTGGTGGGTGATCCGAAGATCGTTCTGTTTGACGAACCGACAGCCGGTCTCGATCCGCCGACCGCGCGCACTATCTGTGAGCTCGCGATGAAACTGCGCGACCTTGAAGACGTGTCGTCAATCTTCGTCACTCACGAGATGAACAACCTTCAATACATCTGTTCCGAGTATGCGGTGGTAGGCGAAGACGGCAAAGTGGTTTTCGAACGCGAGGGTGAGCGCCTTTGTCTCATCAACAGCAAAGTGATGATGATGCGCGAGGGCAAGGTTATTTTCAGCGGAACAGACGAAGCACTGCGGCGCGCAGAGGATCCGTACATCCAAAGATTTCTGCGGGGACATTAAAGAAAGAGTGAGGACAACGCCATGCCTCGATCAAACGCGAGTATCAGCCTGAGCCAGGTACGAGTCGGTGTATTCGTGCTGATTGCGATCGCCGTGCTCATTTTCCTGGTACTCAATGCTTCGGGCGACATCAATCCCTTCAGCAGAAAATTGCATTTGAAAGCCCGCTTCGTTGACGCGAATGGATTGCGCGAGGGATCAGAAGTGCGGCTTGCGGGTGTGCGTGTTGGCAAAGTGGAGCGCATCGTATTGCTCGAGCCGTCGCCCGTGCCTGGCGCCCCCAGAGTCGAGGCGCAGATGACAGTTGACTCAACGATCGACGGTCGTCCTGCAAACGAGCGCATTCGTTCCGACTCACAGGCCCAACAGGGATCGCCCAGCCTGCTCGGTAACGAAATGCTCATCAACATCACGCCCGGAACTGCCGTGGGCCAACCGGTCCAGGATGGTGCGCTTTTGCCGTCGTCTTCTTCGAACACTGTCAACGACTTTGCCACCTCAGGAACAGATCTGGCCCAACGTCTCAGCAAACTTTCCGACGAGATCAACGGCATCGTAAGAGAGGTTAAGGAAGGAAGAGGAACGGTAGGACGTTTGTTCAGTGACGAAGCACTGTATAACAACCTCAACGCGACGATTCGTGAAACTGAAGACCTGATGGCGCAGCTAAGATCAGGGAAAGGTTCTGCCGGCCGTTTCATCAACGATCCCGCGCTTTACAACAACGCCAACGAGATCGCCCTTTCGATGAAAGCGATTTCTGACGATCTCCGCGCCGGCCGTGGCACCGCAGGCAAGCTGCTCACGGATGACGAATTCTACAATCGCATCAATCGCACCGCCGATCGTCTTGATAAATCAGTCGATCAGATCAACCTCGTGATTGCCGATATCAACTCGGGTCGTGGCACGCTTGGCAAACTCATCCGCGACGAGCAGATCTACAACGACGCCCGGGCAGCAATCGCGCGCTTCAACACGACCGCCGAACGCATCGACAACCTCGTTGCCGCCGCCCAGCGTGGCGAAGGCACGGTCGGCAAACTCCTGAACGACGACACGCTCTACACAAACGTCAACCAACTCTCTTCCGAAGGCGTCAAGATGATCTACGACTTCCGCCAAAACCCGAAGAAATACCTGACGATCAAGTTCGAGTTGTTCTAAGCCACAAAAGCACAAACGGCTACCGCGGTGAGGTCGAACCCCGGGCGTCGAGTTGTTTTAGAAGCTCGCGCACGGCGACGTCCAGTTGAGAATCGCGGTCGGTCAGGCTTTCGCCGATCGGGCGTGTCACTTCGATATCGACCGGGCGCGGGTTGCGTTCCATGTTTGTGCCGTCGTTGGCGGTGACCTTCATGCGCGGAAGGCGAAAGGACGTGCCGTCGATCAACGACTGGTTCCAGGTGTAGATGATCCAGCCCGCCGTCGGTTCGCCGACGACCTGGCCCAAACGCAACGTGCGATAGCCTTCGGTGAAGTCTTCGGCGTCAGACAAAGAATGCTGGTTTGTTACAAGAATCGTGGGACGATTGAGAGCGCGTTGGCCCAGGACCGTGCGCGCCGGCGTGGCGCTCAATCCGCGCAAGGTCATCGTTAGATAACCGCGTCGTGCGAGGACGTCGATCGCATAAACGTTCACGAAGCCGCCGCTGTTGTTACGAATGTCGATCACCACTCCGTCTTTCGCATAGTTCTCGGCATCAAGATCGATGTGTAACTGGTTGAGAGAGGCTTGCGACATGTCAAACATGTGGGCGTAACCAAGACGCCCATTGCTGACCTTCGCAACGTACTGGCGATTTCGTTCCACCCACTGCCGGTACATCAAACCTCGCTCAGTCACCGCATTAACGGGACGGACAACCACTTCGCGCTTCCCTGCACCATCAGCACTCGAAGCCACAGTCAAACTAACTCGACGGCCAATCTTGTAGTTCAGAGTCTCGTCCAGGTTCGTAGCTTGATCGATCGCGCGTCCATCGACTGCCAGCAAATAGTCGCGGGCCTTAACACTTCCGGCGATCGCCACTGGACTCAGCGCGATAACTTCCGTTACCCGTAAACGCCCACTCGTCTCATACTCAACACGATCGAAACGCAAACCGATGCGCCCAGTCGTGGGCTGGTTTGCTCCCGGCGGCGTTCCAGCGCCTAGATGCGACGCATTGAGCTCACCAACCATCAAGTGCATCAGCCGGCGCATCTCGTCAGGCGTGCGAGAGCCGGCGATGAGCGGCTCGTATTCAGCACGCACGGCTTCCCAGTTTGCGCCGTGAAAATCAGAATCGTAGAAAAAGTCGCGCAGGTAGGACCAACCCTGCCGAAACACTTCCATCTTCTCGCGAGAAAAATCGACATCCATCTCCGCAGTGACGGCAAGCGATCGGCTTCGTCCTTCAAGATTCACAACGCCGATACGCCCATTCTCGATGAAGAAAATCTCTTTGTTATCTGGCGAAAACTGCGCCCAGTTTTTGAAACCTGACGTAGAGGTTAGCTGCTTCGCCACGGCCGGCTCGCGCGATAACTCATCGAGCGAGTAAACATAAATGTTCGACTGGTTCGCGGCGTTCGCGACCAGCGCCACCCACTTTCCATCATGACTGATCGTTTGATAATTGACGTCGAGACCAACAGGTACAAAGCTCAAGCGGCGTCGAATCTCATCGAACACGACCTGGACCGGTTTTGGGCCGGGACGTTTCTCTTCGGCAGGCGATGCTGAGGGCAAAGGCGACGGCGCAGGAGTTTCGGTCGGGCGCGGCTCAGGGCGATTTACCGGAGTTACATTACGCGGCGGCTCTTCGCGAAACAGATCTCGAAACTGATCCTCGCGAAAGCGTGGTGTGCGCGGAATCAGATCAATTCGCGCCAGTTGCGTGCTCTCCGTGCGCTGGCCCGAATCGAAGAGGATGTAAGCGCCGTCAGGACTCCACGAAACCGTGTTGCTAAAAACGTTCGCAAGGAAACTCGCCGGCCCAGTTGAATTTCCATCAACCGAAACAACGTTAACGTTTTTGAATTGGTTCGCCGCGACGGGAACATAAGCCAGCCATTTTCCATCAGGCGACCAGGCAAACGGGCGATCCGAGCTCAATGGCGGACGTTCAAAGATGGCCGTCTTCACGACACGATCTGTCCTGGCGGCCACGTCCATCACCCGCAACTCTTTAGCGCCTCGGATAAACGCTAGCGATTTGCCATCGGGCGAAAATCGTGGCGTCGAATCGTCTGCGGTGTCGCGAGTAAGCTGCGTCTCGGAGTTGCTGGTGAAGTCGTACAAAAACAGGTGCGGAATCCCGTCACGATCAGACACATAAACCAGCCGGCGACTATCAGGCGCCCATGTAATTTGGTACTCCTCCGCAACGCTATTCGAAACGCGCGCCGCATCACCACCATCCGTTGCCGACGCGGCAAACACTTCGCCGCGCACTACGAACGCGACTTTCTTGCCGTCCGGTGACAACTGCAGCTCGCTGATCCGATCGTTTAGTCGCTGACGCTCGACGCCTGGTCCAGCAGATGCTCCACGTCGCGTAATCGCGACTTCACTGGATTTGCCGCTCGACGTATCAAGCTTCCAGATCGCGAAATCGTGTTCAAAGACGACTTCACGTCCGTCGTAAGAGATGCTGGGCCACAACACGCGGCCGCTAGTAAAGTTTGAAAGACGGCGTGCGCCGGAACCGCCGACGGTTGCGGTCCAAATGTTTTGCGCGCCGTTCTTGTTGCCGGCATCGCTGCGATCCGAAACATAGAACAACGTTTTGCCATCAGCGCTCCACATCGGCCACAACTCTTTCGCGCCGCCGGCTGGTGTTACGCGTTCATAGGCTCGCGCGCCGCTATCGAACGATCGCAACAACCAGATTTCCGACTCATCGATGTGACTGTGGCCTTTACGCCACCACTGGCCGGAGGCAATACCGCGCGCGGAAAAGGCAAGCGTCTTTCCATCAGGCGAGGGCGCGCAGAAGAACTCGTTGGTGTAACGATCGGCGCTGACGAGCATCGGCGTGCCGCCGGTAACGCTGACGCGATGCAGATCATTGAGATTGATGTCGCGACTGCCAGAGGAGAAATAGATCCAGCGGCCGTCTTGCGACCACGCATCAAGTTGATCGAGACCATCGTCAAACGTGAGACGTTTTAGTTCACCGGTGGCGAACGTGAGAAGGTAGATGTCGCCGTTGCCGGTGCGCGACGAGATGAATGCAAGCTGGCGGCCGTCAGGTGAATAGAGCGGGCGAGCCTCGTTCGCCGTGTGTGAGACGAGCAGCGACGCCACACCGCCCGTTGCCGCGACCGTCCAGATATCGCCACCCGAAACAAACGCGATCTCTTTGCGATCCGGCGAGAGCGATGGCTCGGTAAAATAAGGTCGCGGCTCGGCTAAACTGATGCTAACGCTGCCTGCCATCAAAACGAACACAAACAACACCTTCAACATGTCGGGCGCCTCCGAAATAAAATCCGTACCCAATTCGCGTTAATCCGTGATCCCAAACGCACGTACAGGAAACGTACCAAACTGTCGGACCTTCACCGGCACGGCAAAAAATTTGAAACCTCGATCCGGCAACTCTCCAAGACCACAGAGATGTTCGACGATCGGAATATCATGTCCGAGCAGAACCGTGTGTGCCGGACGATTTCCATCACGCGTAGCGTCGATGTTGAACGAATCGATCCCAACCAGAGTCGCCGCATTTTTCGCAAGAAAAGTTGCCGCACCTTCGGTAAGAAAGGGATGATTGCCGCTGGAGTATTCGTCCGTCCGCCAGTGCCTGTCCCAACCGGTATGGACCAGCACCGCTTTGTCTTTTACATCAATCGCGCTAAAGAGATCTTCAGTGATCTCGGTGTGATCCATGCAACGCACGACAACGCCATCTACATTCGCAATGGTATTGAGATCCAGGCCGGCGAGATCCTTCCCGCGCGCGTACCGGTGGAAAGGGCTGTCGAGATACGTGCCCGTGTTGGCAACCATCTCAATCTTACCGATGTGAAATTCTGTTCCGGGCGCGTAGCGCGTCTTTGAATCCGCACGACTCAGATAGTCGCTGATGACGGGCGCAGGTAGACCTTTGTACGTGATCATCCCGTGTTCGACAGTGTGCGAAAGGTCGATCAGCTTGTACTCACGCGACATTGTTAACTCCGTTTCTGTACAAGGACCTGAAAACTCGACGCCATTCCACCGGGCAGGATCATTTCTCGCGCACCTGTGGTTAAGGCGACTCTTTCGGCCTCAGTCTGGGCATGGTCCAGCCGGTATTGCAACTGCTCGAGCAGTCCCGCATTCAAGAGAAACTTGTCCTGAGAAACAAACTCAATCACGTTCCATCCAAGCTTCTCACCAACGTGCTTGACCTGCGTCCAGTTGACGCTCGTCGTCAGGTCATACTCACCTGGCCCAGCGAGCAGATCGTCGACAAACCCATGACGTGAAAAACCGCGCAGCGTTCCTTCCGGTCGTAACCTCGCATCGTAAAGCTCTGCCGACTCAGCGCCGTAATCCACCGTGATCAAAAACCCGTTTACGAGTTTTGCAGTGACCGCACTGAGCCAATCGTCGATCGTGAGGTTGATCTCGATAGTTTGTCCATTCGCCGGCTCAATCGAATACTCACGGCAAAACTCAGCTAAGCGTGGCGTCGATAATGGTCCGGTGGTCCAGGCATACTTTCCATCCGAATCAAGCGTGACGTAAAGCTCTGACAATCCGTCATCGCTTCGCCTTACCCGATGAATCGGAAACGCATCAAGCAGCTCGTTTGAAAAGTAGATGCCTGATTTAACTGATACTTGATCTCGATCCGGTTCGGAAGAAACGTGCACGCGTTCGGCAAATTCCGTTAGTCGCTCTTGCGCGCGCTGCCGGGCGTCGTCGCTTAACTCGTAAACAACGTACCGCGTCTCAGCATAGTGCGAGGGAAACTGATCTCTCAACGTGCTTAGAACGCCGGAAGCAAAAGTCCCGTCGCCCGCACCGCATTCGACGATCGTCAGGCCTTCCAGCTCTTCCGCAAGCTTAACGAAATAACGCGCGAAGGTTGCAGCAAACAACTCACTGCGCTCCGGACTCGTGCGATAGTCGCCTTCCCTGCCCCACCGTTTTCGATCTGCGCGTTGATAATAGCCGCCGTTCGGATCGTACAGCGCCGCCTTCATCCAATCGTGAAAAGTAATAGGGCCTTCACGCTGAATCAGTTCTCTTAATCGTTCGGTCAGCGAAACCGGCAAGCGGAGATTCCTGCAGAATTAGCGCTCGGTGCGATCTTCTTTGTCGAGCAAGCGGGTCGTATTCTCGGTGACGCTCGGCGGATTCGCGAGCTCTGCTGTGTTAGGACGCGCACGCCAACCCTGTTGCGGACGTGCAGGTGGCGGCGGTAAAGCAGGCGGTGACGCATGTGGAACGAACTGTTGCGGCACGTGCATCGGCGCTGGTCCAAACATATGGACGGGCTTGGGCGCGCCTTCTTCAAACACCGCGGCAAAAAACATTCTCAGTGGGCCCCCGACAAAACAGATGATTGCCGCAAGCGCCGCGAGGATCTCAACAAAACGCGAATCACCGTAACTCGCAAAGACGCCGAGGATCGGAACGATGACAGCCCCGGAAAGTAGTAGCAATCCACCTTGTTTGACGCCCCTGCGACGCGGCGACTCCCGCACGGGCTCGTCAGGCGACCGGTAAACCGGAAGACCTCCACCATTGCTTAACAGATGGATGACACCATCGAGGGGAAAACCGCAACGAGAGCAGAAGCGAATAACTCCGGTAACTTGTTGCTGACCGCATTGCGGACAAAACATGGGGTCTGTTCCTCGCCAAACGGGCTGTTACGTCGGACTAGATAATAACAGGATTAACAAAAATTTCACGCTCCCTTATGTCTTCCTGCTCGCTTGAATGTTCGCGCGTCCACGGGCATCACTCGCGTTAACAAGTGTCTCAAGCAGCAAACTGATCAGCGGGCGCGACTCACCCGACGGCACCGAGATGTACTTCGTTAAAGCACCATCGTCGACAATCGCGTTGAATGCTCGTTGGCGTGCGAGATCTACTTCGGATAGGTACTCGATTACTCGATCCGCATTCGAGAGAGTTTCCGGAAGCGTCCATTCGTAAGGATCGTCCCAGAGGTTTGAGGTGAGTCCGCCGCACATCTGCTCGATCACAGCGGCGCTGCGGAGGATCTGTTGATAACCGGAACCCGGCGGGACCGAGCCCGCGAGATCCTTCAGACTATCGATGAGAGATGCGAACTCCTGATCGAGTTGCTGAACGATCTCGCGTCCGGTTTGATTCATCGCGAACGACGGTCAGTTTCTTCCATAACAGTTCCAAAACTGCGACCGGCAAAATTGAATCCGTTATGAATGTAGCCTTTCGCGCCTACGCGTGAGCCGCGTGACGGAACACCGAGCCTCGTCGCGACCCAGATCTTTCCGGTACCGTCGTCGATCTCGTAAGCGCCGAGACCCATCGCGCCGTAACTGTTTGTAACTCTCCCGGCAATCCCGACTTCCTTGCCGCGATAACGGTCCGGATTAGCGTTGATTTTGGCGATGTTAGTTTGGCTGGGGCAGGCGGTGAACAGTAACGTCGCACCGATCAAAACAAACAAAACAGCAGCCTTTTTCAAGACAACCATGGCTTCTCCTTTAATGTTTGTACTCATCTCGGGAGAGGGCGTAATCATACCAAATCCGTGTCATTCTTGGCCTAATTTCCAAACCAACCAATCGGCTTTCCGGAAAGGTCAACCCAAACGCTCTTGACCTGCGTGTACAGGTCGAGCGCGTGCCGGCCCATCTCGCGACCGTAGCCCGACTGTTTGTAACCACCGAAGGGAGACGCTGCATTGAACATGTTGAAAGTGTTAATCCAAACAACTCCGGCCTTGATCTCTTTGGCGAAACGATGCGCGCGCGTGATGTCTTTGGTCCAAATACCAGCCGAGAGACCGTAGACCGTATCGTTTGCCTGTTTGATCAGGTCGTCTTCGTCCTTGAAGCTAATGACCGATACCACTGGACCGAAGATCTCTTCCTGCGCGACGCGCATACTGTTTTTCACTTCCGTAAAGATCGTCGGACTGAAGAAGTAACCTTTCTGAAACGCGCCTTCGAGTTGCGGCGATTGACCGCCCGCCAATACGGTCGCTCCTTCTGAACGCGCGATATCCACATAGCCCTTGATGCGGGTGAGTTGCTCCTCTGAAACCTGCGGACCCATCTGCGTCGACTTATTCATCGGATCGCCGACGGCAATCTTGCCTGCCTTGTTTGACAACTTCTCGAGAAACTCATCTTTCACTGACTCTTCGACAAACAAACGCGAACCGGCGCAGCATACCTGTCCCTGGTTGTAAAAAATTCCCATCATCGCGCCCGCAACTGCCTGATCGATATCGGAATCAGCAAAGACGATGTTTGGCGCCTTACCGCCGAGTTCCAAAGAAACCTTGGTTAAATTATCGGCCGCAGCTTTTGCGATTATTTTGCCGACTTCAGTCGAACCAGTGAAAGCGACTTTATCGATGCCGGGATGAGCGGCGAGTGCGGCTCCGGCAGTCTCACCATAACCCGGAACGATGTTGACAACGCCTTCCGGAAATCCTGCCTCCTGAAACAATTTCCCGAGCTCCATCGCGCCCACCGGCGTTTGCTCGGCAGGTTTGAGAACAACCGTATTCCCCGCTGCCAGTGCAGGCGCTAGCTTCCACGCCGCCATCAGCAGCGGGAAGTTCCAGGGAATGATTTGACCACACACACCGATCGGCTCACGCAGGGTGTAGTTGAACATCTTTCCGGGCACGGGAATCGTCTCACCTTCGATCTTCGTGGCCCAGCCGGCAAAGTATTCAAAATTCTCGACCACCTGCGGCAGATCAACGTAGGTCGATTCTTTGATCGGTTTGCCGTTATCGGCAGTTTCCAACGCGGCTAGCTCGCCGGAGCGCTCCTCGATCAATTGCGACAGCTTGTAAAGCAAGCGGCCGCGCTCGCGCGCACTCAACTTGGACCACTTTCCTTCATAGGCGCGCCGGGCAGCCACAACTGCTTTATCGATGTCAGCCTTGTCCGCTTCTGCGACTTCGGCGAGCGTTTCGCCGGTCGCCGGATTGGGCGTCTTGAATGTTTTCCCCGACTCCGAATCGACCCATTGGCCGTCAATGAACAACTGATACTTCCGTGGAGCTACTGAAGCTGATGACATATTTCTCCCTCTTTTCTCGTCCTGTAAACCGTGGTTAAAATTCTGTCGTACCCATAAGCAGTTGCCGCAGCACGTACGGCAAGATGCCACCGTGCTTGTAGTAATCGACCTCGATCGGAGTGTCGATTCTAAGCGTGATCTGGATCTCCTCGGTTTCGCCGTTCGCACGATGGATAACAAGTGTCACGTCCTGTCGCGGTTCGATGCCTGCTTCGATCCCGAGTAGATCAAATGTTTCAGTGCCGTCGAGTTTCAACGAAGCTGCACTCGTGTCGTCGTTGAACTGGCATGGCAACACGCCCATGCCCACGAGATTGCTTCGATGAATACGTTCAAAACTCTGCGCAATCACCGCCCTCACGCCGAGTAAGCTTGTTCCCTTCGCCGCCCAATCGCGCGAGCTGCCAGTGCCGTATTCCTGACCGGCGATGATCACCAGCGGCATGCTTTCAGACTGGTACCGCATGGCCGCATCGTAGATGCTCATGCGCTCGCCGCCTGGTTGATAAATCGTAACGCCACCCTCAACCCCAGACACCATCAGGTTTTTGATACGTACATTAGCAAACGTACCGCGGACCATGACCTCGTGATTACCACGTCGCGCGCCGTAACTGTTGAAGTCTCTGATCTCGACGCCACGCTCCTGCAAATACAACCCGGCGGGCGAGGAGGGTTTGATGGCCCCGGCTGGACTGATGTGATCCGTGGTTACTGAATCACCAAAGATCGCGAGTGGCCTGGCGCCTTTCACATCGGACACAGGCACGAGGGTGCTATGAAAATCTTCGAAGTAAGGTGGTTCACGAATGTAGGTCGATTCCAACTCCCACTCGTAAACATTGCCCGAGCGGCTTGGAATCTCGTTCCAAAGCTGATTCTGTTCTGCGAAATTGCCGTAGAGCCGGCGGTAAGTTTCCGGATCGAAAGCCTCACGCATCAGTCCATTGATCTCTGCCATCGTTGGCCAGATGTCGCGCAGGTAAACGTCTTCACCGTCTTTGCCTGTGCCGATCGGCTCTGTAGACAGATCGAGATCGACACGACCGGCAAGCGCGAACGCAACTACGAGCGGCGGGCTCATCAGGAAGTTGGCCTTGATGCTCTGATGCACGCGCGCTTCGAAGTTTCGATTACCCGACAATACCGAGGCGCCGATCACGTCGCGCTCGTTTACGATCTGTTCGATTGCCGGATCGAGTGGGCCGGAGTTTCCGATGCAGGTGGTGCAGCCATAACCGACGAGGTTGAAACCCAGTTCGTTCAGATAAGGCTGCAAACCGGTTCGCTCGAGATACTCCGTGACTACTCTCGATCCCGGCGCGAGAGAATTCTTCACCTTCCGACTGACCGTCAGTCCCTTTTCGACAGCTTTCTTGGCAAGCAGACCCGCGGCGAGCATCACGCTTGGATTGGAGGTGTTTGTACACGACGTGATTGCGGCGATAAGCACGTCGCCATGGCCCACGAGCTCATCGCCGGTCGGAAACTCGTCTTCGGGGATCTCCGCAACGATGTCCGGAGTCGGACGGTTGTTGACCATTTCCGTCTCGGTCCAGACGTTCGTGTTCGTCTGACTCTGATGATTTATGGCGGCAATCGGCACAGTTTCCGATCGCTGTTCACCACCGCCGGCCATTACGCGCTGGCGGTCGGCGCCAATCTTGACGTGATAACGCGTCCAGAGTTCGTCTTCAGTCTTGCCGTAGCCGCCTTCGCTGATCGGCTTTACCATCATTTCATTGAACTGCGATTTCAGTGCCGACAACTCAATGCGATCCTGCGGTCGCTTCGGACCGGCAACGCTCGGCACAATCGAATCGAGATCGAGGTCCAGTACGACGCTGTAGTCGCATTCATCTCTGCGTGGCATGCCAAACATGCCTTGCGCCTTGTAGTAGCTCCTGACGACGTCAACGTGTTCTTTCGAGCGGCCCGTAGCAAGCAAATAAGTGCAGGTCTCTTCATCGACCGGGAAGAAACCCATCGTAGCGCCATACTCTGGCGCCATGTTTGCGATCGTCGCGCGATCGGTGACAGACAAACTCGCTGCACCTTCGCCATGAAACTCGACGAACTTTCCAACAACCTTCGCTTTGCGCATCATCTCCGTGACTCGCAACACGAGGTCAGTCGCCGTCACACCTTCGCGCAAACTGCCGCTCAAGTGAACACCAACCACATCAGGAGTCAGGAAGTAAACCGGTTGGCCCAACATCGCCGCCTCGGCTTCAATACCGCCGACGCCCCAACCCACAACTCCGAGCCCGTTAACCATCGTCGTGTGTGAGTCAGTGCCGACAAGCGAGTCAGGGAAGTAAACGTCCTTCTCCCAAACATTCTTCGCGAGATACTCGAGATTCACCTGGTGGCAAATGCCGATGCCCGGCGGGATCACACAAAAACCATCGAAAGCCTGTGTGCCCCACTTCAAAAACTGGTAACGCGAGCGATTGCGCCTGAACTCCATCTCCATGTTCTTCTCAAACGCATCGCGAGTGCTGGAGAAGTCAACCTGCACCGAGTGATCGATCACGAGATCGACCGGAACGAGTGGCTCGATTACGCCCGTATTTTTTCCCAAACGCGCCACTGCCGATCGCATCGCGGCAAGATCGACGAGCAACGGCACACCCGTGAAGTCCTGCAGCAACACGCGCGCAACAATGAACGGAATCTCCTCGACGCGTTTCCCCGTAGGCTGCCAGTTTGCAAGCTCGCGCACATCGTCTTCGGTGATCTTCTCGCCGTCGCAGTTACGCAGCACTGCTTCGAGGACGACGCGTAGGCTATGCGGTAGTCGCGAAACAGGACCGACGCCGTTCTTTTCGAGTTGTGGTAGTGAATAGAATTGACCAACAGGACCGGAATCCGAATTGAAGGTTTGCAAAGAATCAAACGGGGTAGCTGGCATAGTAGTGCTCAAACTCTTTCCTGAGAAGTCGCGTTTGCAGGGGTTTTGTGGTTCAAGTTGAAGTGTAGCATTTGCCGCAAAGAGGCACAAAACAGGCTTGTTGTTCCGAGTTCAACTTAATGCCTCGTCACTTTTCTATGTCGAAGAGCAAGCTAAAGCTTGAACTCTCAACTTTGCTGTTTCGAATTTTCCGAGTATTGGATATATTTCTTCCGACCCCCGCAAGGTAATCTGCCGAGAACAAGCTGAGGAGACTCTGCATGGCTAACAAACGCGGCGACGAGTTCGAATATCTGGCCAACGATCCTGACTACGTACCCGACCCGGAGATCGAAGAGTTCATGGAACTCGAGATCGCGCGCGCGCCAAAAGATCCGGATCTACTCGCGCAACGATTGCGCAACAATACTGCCGCGTCGCCGCGCGACGCTGGGGGCGATCTCGACGCAGCGTGGGAAGACGTCAACGACAGCGGATCGGAAACCGTCGCGGGTGACAATCCAACTCCCGATCAATCGCTCGTTGAGGAAAATGCCTCGGCGATGGGCGTTAGCTATGAAGACAATGAAGAGCTTGAGTTTATCGACAAGATTGAAAGACGCGACCGCGAGAGATTCGAGCTCGATGAAAACTCGAAAGCGTCGGAGAACATGATCTAAAACGTTTTGCGGCTGTCGAGGAGTATCGTTACTGGACCATCGTTAACCAGCTCAACCTGCATTGTCTTGCGAAAGCTGCCGGTTTCAACTCGACTGAGCAGCTTTCGACTACTCTCCACAAAGTAATCGTACAAAGGTTCTGCAATTTCAGGAGCGGCCGCGTCGCTCCATGACGGTCGCAGTCCACGTCTCACATCGCCGTACAACGTGAACTGAGAAACAATTAACAGCTCGCCTTCGATGTCTTTCACTGAGAGATTCATCCGGCCTTCCGCATCGTCGAAGATCCGCAATGCGACGATCTTGGGCACGAGGTAGTCAGCGTCGTCCCTCGTGTCGTCGCGGGCAATCCCCAGCAAAACGACGAGACCATGTTTGATCTCGCCGGTACTTTCTCCATCAATCGTGACGCTCCCGCGCGTCACTCTCTGCACCACCGCTCTCATTATTTCTTTGGCGGCCGTGACGGCCTGATTTCAACTCGACTCGGCAGGCTTCGCTGGGGATGCGCGAGCAGATCCCTCACGACTTGCGCGATGTCATCGGGTTGGAGCTGCCAGCTTTTCTCCTTGCTCGGTTCGTCGCCCCCGAATTCAGTGTTTACAGAGCCGGGCATGATGTAGCTCACCTTGATATTGTCGTGCCTGACTTCCTGCATGAGAGCTTCGCTAAAGCCGTTCAGGCCAAACTTCGAAGCGTTGTAGGCGGCCATATTGGGATGCGGGTTTGTGCCTGCGAGCGATGAGATGTTGATGATGTAACCTCCTCCTCGTTGCCTCATGAGAGGAATGGCTTCGTGACAACAGTAGAAGACACCGAAGACGTTCGTCTCGAGGACAGCGCGGAAATCCTCAACACTCGTCGATTCGACTGGTGCGAAGATCCCGATGCCTGCGTTGTTGATGAGGATGTCGAGGCCGTCGAGATCCGCGAACAAGGATTTGACCTGATCGTAATCGCGGACATCACAGACGTGGCCTGTAGCAGTACCTGGCCCTACAGCATTTAAGTGTGAGACTGCTTGCGCGATCTCATCTTCGTGACGTGCGGTGATGACGACGCGCGCCCCCGCTGTCACGAGGGATTCCGCGATAGCGCGGCCGATCCCCTTTGTGCCACCGGTCACAATTGCGATCTTGTTCGTTAGCATTACTGTAACTTCGCGCGAAGCCGTTCATTGACGACCTTCGGATTCGCTTTACCTTTCGACGCCTTAATCACTTGCCCGACAAAGAAACCAAACAACGCTTCTTTCCCGGATCGATAATTCGCGAGCTGATCGGGATTGGCCGCGATCACGCTGTCAATCAGCGCGTCGATCTCGCCCGTATCGCTGAGTTGGACCAGGCCCTGCTCTTCAATGATCGCCTGCGCAGTCTTGCCGCTCTTGAACATCTCGACCAACACGTCTTTCCCCTGCTTGCCACTGATCTTGCCTTCATCGATCAGCCGCACAAGGGCCGCAAGCTCTGCCGGTGGCAACGGCGACTCCGCGGCTGACACACCTTTCGCTTCGAGTTCACGTAACAACTCCGACCTGATCCAATTCGCTGTTGCGCGCGGATTGCCCGACGCTTCAGCTGCGGCTTCATAGTAATCAGCAAGCGAGCGATCCGAAACGAGCTGAGAAGCATCGGCGTAGCTCAAACCATACTGCTCGGTAAAACGCTTCCGCCGTTGCTCAGGCAATTCCGGCAGCGCGCGTCGGAGTTCTTCTATGAACTGCTCGGATACGATCAACGGGGGCAGGTCGGGTTCGGGAAAGTAACGATAATCGTGTGCCTCCTCTTTCGATCGCATGACGCGCGTTTCCATCGCGCGGTCGTCCCAGAGACGCGTCTCTTGACTTATTCGACCACCTGACTCGAGCACCTGAATGTGTCTCGCCACTTCAAACTCGATCGCGCGCTGCATGAAGCGAACTGAGTTCAGGTTTTTCAACTCGACTTTCGTCCCAAACTTTTCTTCACCGGCACGCCTGACCGAGACGTTCGCTTCGCAACGAAGATTTCCCTTCTCCATGTCGGCTTCTGACGCGCCGACCCACTGTAACGCGCGGCGCACGTGATTTACGTAGTCGTATGCCTCCCACGACGACCGAAAATCAGGCTCCGTGACTATCTCAGCCAGAGGCACACCCGCGCGGTTGAGATCGATGTACGAGTAACGATCGACGTCCGGAAGTCCTTCGTGCACGTTCTTGCCCGCGTCTTCTTCAAGATGCAAACGCGTGATCCTGATCTTCTTTGGGCGCCACTCGATTGGATGACCACCTTCGTCGCGCTCGGCAGTCATGATCTCGAGCTCGCCGTTCGCCGAAAATGGCTGATCGTATTGCGAGATTTGATAGCCCTTCGGCAGGTCCGGATAGAAATAGTTCTTACGCGCGAAGATCGACTGCTGATTGACGTGCAAGCCAAGCGCCAGTGCCGCACGGGCACCGAGCTCGACTGCACGTCGATTCAAAACCGGTAACGCGCCCGGCAGGCCGAGACACGTCGGACACGTGTTCGCGTTCGGCTCGTCGCCGAAACGTGTCGCGCAGCCGCAAAAGATTTTTGACTCCGTGCTCAGTTGAGCATGGATCTCGAGGCCGATGACTGTTTCCCAGGTCATCTGTGTCGTCCGGGTCTTCCGTGAAACGGCCGCGGACCGATACGAAATCCCGGCGCTCTAAACACCGGTCTTCGACCAAGGCCTTCAAACCTTGGAAAAGGTGTTATCGGCGTCGCCAGAAACCCGTCGAACGGTGACGACTGAAATCGTCTGAACCGGCCGAATCGGCCATCGTTGATGCCAAAACCTACACCGTCAAAAAAGCCGGGGAACCCGCCGAACGAATAGGACCACTCCGGTTGCTGGCGCGCGGATCCAAACTGTGTCTCGTTGGCTGACATCTCAGCACGCAATGCCTCAGCGCGACTGCGCCAGTAAGCCTCCTCCTGCGCGCGCATGCTGCGCACCTGCTCAACCGTACGATCTTGAATCACAGCGGCTTCGTGCCGCCGGTCCTCAAGGGACGGCAGGCCCAACTCACGCGCGCGCGTTTCGTACTCCTTTTCACTGTCGACACGTGCGCGACGGTATTTTTCGAGATCCGCATTCGTGATAGAGCGCTGCGCACTCGCACGACGAGTCTGTGGCTCGAGCGTAGCTTTCGGACCGCTCGCTTTTGTAACAAAGGATCCTGGCGCTTCCCTGTTCGCGCGCTCCGTGGCTGCGATATCGATCGTGTTTAGTTGGATTGTTACCTGCATGCCATTACCTACATCGTAGGTAAGCGTCGAGTTTGTGACGGTAAACTCGTTCGGAATCTCAACACGGCGCCCATCACGCATCACCACCGTGTACGCGTTAACGGCGGAAAAACTGAGGACTAGAAACAATACGGCGACAAATACTCTCCTGAAACCCATGTCTTGCACCTCACTTGATAGAGCTTTGCCCACAGTATACACCGGCTCCCGGAAAAAACTTTGCAACTGGCGGCCCTCTCTGGTATACATGCGGCGCACCAAATCGAAAACACCTGGTCATTGAAAGGCGGTCCCCCGGCTCAGCCCTGGGCGAAGCGCCGCTCGGTTCCAAACTCTTTCACAGAGGAGCGAGTTAAGAATGGCAAAGACGGTTTGTAAGATTTTGGGAGTCGTATTTCTGCTGGTGGGCTTGATTGGATTTGTAGCTCCAACACTGCTCGGCGCGCATCTTACGCCTGCACACAATGTGATTCACATCGTGTCAGGTGCAATCGCGCTTTACTTTGGCTTCGCGGGAACTCTATCCGGAGCAAAAATGTTTTCCTTAGTCTTCGGTGTCGTTTATCTCGCCCTCGGTATTTTAGGGATGGCACTCGGCGTCGGGGATGACCGCATGTGGACCCTTGTGCCCGATACACTCCACTTCGGCCAGGCCGACCACGGTATTCACATCCTGCTGGGCGTTATTTTTCTCGCAGGTGGCCTGTTTACAAAAAGGGTCGATTAGATTTCGCTTTCAGGTTGCAAGGGCGAGTTCCGTAAGTGGCGCACTCGCGTCCTCGATCTCCAAACCCTTGCAACCTGAGCCACTGATCTAGCGAATTCGGGCCACGGATTCACCCGATTTGTTTTCATGAATCGGTGTGACGCGCGGTCCACCTGTCACTGGGTGGGCATCCACTAAAACTCTAATCTCAAACACGTCCTGAAGTATCTCGGGCCTGAGCACTTCCTGCGGTCTGCCGGAGTAAACCGCCTTTCCCTGTTTCATCAAGACGATGTTATCCGCAAACTGCGCGGCGAGATTGATGTCGTGAGTGACGACGAGCGCCGCCGCACGCTGCTGATCGCAACGATTCCTGACGAGACTCAACAGTGTCGCCTGGTGCGAAAGGTCCAGGTTCGCGGTCGGCTCATCAAGCAAGAGGATCGGCGCTTCGGTCGCGAGCGCGCGCGCCATCAAAGCGCGTTGTCTTTCGCCCCCGGATAGTTCGTTCATCAGCCGCGCACTGAGCTCGGTCATCTCAGTTTCGCCCAATACAGATTCGGCGACTTGAAGATCTTGTTCTGTTTCCCAACCCCAACCGGAATGTGTGGCCCAGGCAAAGCGACCGCCGAGCACGAACTCGAGTACAGTTACTGGAAAACGAAGTTCTGCTTCCTGCGCGACCACGGCGATACGTCTGGAGATCGAGCGACGGCTTAGCCGCTCGAGAGGCTCGCCGTCGAGCAGCACTCCGCCTGACGAGAGAGGAAGCTGTCCGTTCAGAGTGCGGAGCAAAGTCGACTTGCCGGCGCCATTCGGACCGATAATCGCAGTGATCTCACCGGCATTTAGAGACAACGTCA
The DNA here is from genome assembly GCA_036745095.1 of Pyrinomonadaceae bacterium. Lineage (GTDB taxonomy): Bacteria > Acidobacteriota > Blastocatellia > Pyrinomonadales > Pyrinomonadaceae > PSRF01. The sequence goes on along the minus strand of DAIOGT010000032.1, from coordinate 12,829 downwards.
GGCCAGACACCGCAACGCGGTGGTCGTAGGCGACAGTCAGGTCGTGTGTTTCGAGCAAGAGTCTCTTACGCTCTCTTTAACAAATAAATAAATAGCGGCGCGCCGATCAAGGCCGTGATAGCGCCCACCGGTAACTCCCTCGGCGCAATGATCGTACGCGCGACCGTGTCAGCAACGATCACAAACAGCGCCCCACCAAGCGCTGCGGCAGGGATACTGATACGGTTATCGGTGCCGAGTGAGAGTCGAGCGAGGTGCGGTACAACGAGCCCGACGTATCCCACTGATCCGCTTGCCGCGACTGAGCTTCCGACTAACAAACTGGCCACAACAAAAACAACGATCCGCACGCGCCCGACTTCGACTCCAAGATCAAACGCATCTCGCTCACCCAACATCAACAGATTTAAAGAGCGCGCATGCAGGGTCAGCGCAAGCGCCCCCACGATCGTGATGACTATCGTCACCGGTAACAGCGACTTAGTGGTTCCCGAAAGATCGCCGAGCAGCCAGAACGTGAACGAGCGAATCCTCGTCGCGTCCATCATAACTGTCACAAAGACGATCACTGACGACAGAAAAGTCGTGACAATCACGCCCGCGAGTATGAGTCGTTCCGGCGTCGCGCCGGCACGCCCACGCGCCAGCCGGTAAACCGCGAGTGTTGCAGCGAGTGCTCCTGTAAATGCAAGTATCGGCCGTGTCCATTCGTTCGCACCGAAAAACACAAGCGCGATCATCGTTCCCACGGCTGCGCCGTTTGAGATGCCCAGCAGGTAAGGTTCAGCAAGCGGATTTCGCAGCAACGCCTGGTAACCAGCACCCGCGGTTGCAAGCGATCCTCCGACCGCCGCGGCGAGCAGAATTCGTGGCAGGCGAATTTGAAACAGAATGTCGAACTGATCCTGAGTGAGACCGCACGTGCTCGTGCCGAACGAAGCGAGCGCGCACAACGACGCACGCACGGGCAGTTGTTCACTCCCAAGAAGCGACATCAGGACGATTGCGATGAGCAACGTCGCTGCCAGGACTGCACACGAAACAACAGTTTTGCGGAGCGTGACTCGATTGCGTCGCGCCGGCGAGACGAGGATTTCGGAGGCAGTGCCGATCATTTTGTGAACGCGTCAGGATGCAGGGCGCGCGCCATCTGCTCGAGGCCGTCAACGGATCTTGGCCCAGGCCGAGCCAGATGATCATCGTTAATCTTGTAGACGCGCCCTTTCAATACGGCTGGTGATTGGCGGAGGGCTTCGGCGACATTCGCGTTTGCTTCGCCCATCGATCCGCCGGTGGGCAGGATAATCGCTTCGGGCCGCGCCGCGAGAGCAGATTCGTTGCTGTACTTGGGCCAGGCGCCCGGAACATCGGACGTGACGGAAGCCGCGCCCGCGCGACGCATCAGGTCAGTCACAAATGCATCCGCGCCCGCCGTGTAAAGCGGCTCGCCGGATACCTGGTAGAAAACGCGTACGGGAGCCTTTTGTTTTACTGCCTGCTCAACCGCGTCAGTTCGATCGCGCAGTTTCTGCACAAGCAGCTTCGCCTGGTCCTGCTCACCAACAATCTCGCCGATTCGTTCGATCGATCGAAACACTCCTTCGAGGTCATGCGGATCTGTCACAAACACGGCGATGTTCTGGCCCTCGAGCTGTTGTGTGAAGACTTCGAGCTGCGACGCGGTTGAGACTAAGACGACTTGTGGCTTCAAGGCGATTATGCGCTCGAGGTTCGGCCGAAGCGTGTCACCGACTTCAGCGATTGCTTTTGCTTCAGCGGGAAAGTCGCAATAACTCGTGCGTCCAACAAGCCGGTTTCCGGCTCTAACCGCGAACACGATCTCGGTGAGATTTGGAGCGAGTGAAACGACCCGGTCAACGGTGGAAGGAAGTGCCACGCGCCGGCCCGCGTCGTCTGTAATTTCGCGAGTTGCGTTCGACTTCGCCGCTTGTTTAGCAGTGCAGGCAAAAGAAAAAGCGAGGCAAACGACAATCGCCACCCACACCAAAGCAAACACACACTGGTCGCGAGAAATACGCACAGACCGCACATATTAAATCATTTGTGCTTTTTGTGCCTTTTTGTGGCTAACACTCTTTTCCAGTAAGATGCCTCGCCATGATCAAAACTGTCGAGTGGACAAAAGACGGCGTGCGCATGCTGGACCAACGGCTGTTGCCGTCTGAAGAAACTTACCTGATGCTACGCTCCTATGACGAAGTCGCGGAGGCCATTCGCAAGATGGTGATTCGCGGCGCGCCCGCGATCGGCGTCGCGGCGGCAATGGGTATCGCTCTCGGTGCCAGCCAATCAGTGGGAACTTCCGTCGCCGACCTTGAAGACGACCTCACATACATTTGCGATGTGATGAGCAAGACTCGTCCGACCGCCGTCAATCTCTTCTGGGCGATCGAGCGCATGCGCGCGACGTTTGAACGAAACAAACGTCTTAACGACGTCGAAGAGATCAAGAAAGCACTCGTCGCGGAGGCACATGCCATCTTCGACGAAGATATCGCCGCGAATCGCGCCATCGGGCGCCATGGTGGACCATTGCTACCGGACAACGCCACAGTACTTACACATTGCAACGCTGGCGCTCTCGCCACCGCCGGCGACTACGGCACGGCGCTCGGAGTCATTCGGGGTGCGCGTGATGCCGGTAAAAAGATCGCCGTCATCGCGGACGAAACGAGACCATTTCTTCAGGGGCTCAGGCTCACGGCATGGGAACTGGCGAAGGACGACATTCCCGTCACCGTAATTACCGACAATATGGCAGGCCACGTGATGAAGAGCGGTAAGGTTGACGCGGTTGTCGTCGGCGCAGATCGAATAGCCGCGAATGGTGACACTGCCAACAAGATCGGAACTTACATGGTTGCGGTGCTGGCGCGTGAACACAGCGTGCCGTTTTACGTCGCAGCGCCGATGTCGACTCTCGATCTGTCGCTTGCATCAGGTGAGGAGATTCCGATCGAGGAAAGAGATGCGATGGAAGTGACTCACATTCGCGAACACCAGCTCGCACCCGACGGAGTCAAGGTTCACAATCCGGCGTTTGATGTGACACCGCATCAATTCATCACCGCGATTATTACGGATAAGGGTGTGGCGAGACCGCCGTATATCGAAAGCTTAAAGAATTTAGCGGCTAAATCGGCTTGATTTCCACCAATCAATCGTGCGTTGGAGTCCCTCTCGAAGCCCAACCTTTGATTCGTAGCCGAGAAACTGACGCGCGAGCGTGACATCCGCGAGGCTGTGTTTCACGTCGCCAACACGCGGGTCGCGATATTCCGCCGTCACGTCCTGCTTACCAGTTAGATCCTTCAACTCCGCCAACAGTTGATTCAACGTGATGCGCTGCCCGTTCGCCACGTTGATCACTTTCCCGGCTGCGTCTTTTGCTGACGCAGCACTCAGATTCGCGGCGACAACGTTGTCGATATAAGTAAAATCGCGCGACTGCTCACCGTCGCCGAAGATCACGGGTCGCTCACCCGACAGGAGGGCGCTGATGAACCGCGAAACGACTCCCGAATACTGCGAACCCGGATCCTGTCGTGGTCCAAAGACGTTGAAGTAACGCAGCGAGACAGTTTCTAACCCATAAACCCGTGTAAACACCTGGCAGTAATACTCGCCAACCAGTTTCGCTACCGCATATGGCGATAGAGGATCGGGCAGCATCTGCTCAGACTTCGGCAACGTCGGCTGGTCGCCGTAGGCAGAGCTCGAAGCAGCATAAACCACACGCCTGACTCGATTGTCTCGAGCTGCCATTAGTAGAGAAAAAGTGCCGTCTACAGACGCGACGTGCGTCTGTCGTGGCGACTCAACTGAACGCGGCACAGAAGGGATTGCGGCTTCGTGAAAAATCACTTCGACGCCTTGAAATGCCTTCTTTAGCAGCGCTTCGTCAGCCACACTGCCCTCGATGAAGTCGAGATCGCCACCGATCTCTTCAAGGTTCTCGCGATGCCCGGTGGACAGATCGTCGAGAACGCGCACGCGCGCGCCACTTGCGATCAGGGCCGCAGCGATGTGTGACCCGATAAAGCCCGCGCCTCCAGTTACCAGAGCTGTTCCCGTCAATGGCATACGCTTAACGTTTTACCTGCCAACTCCCACATATTCAAAACCGAACTCTCGCATGTCTTCAGGCTCGTAAATGTTTCGCAAGTCGGCAATCTTCGGTGTCGTCATCAAATCGCGAATTCGGATCATGTCGAGCGCACGAAACTGGTTCCACTCGGTAACAAAGACGAGCGCGTCTGCGCCTTTCACCGCCGTGTATTCATCATCAGCAAAGACGATGTCAGGCAACATCTTCATTGCTTCATGCTTTGCCACTGGATCGTACGCGCGAATCTTCGCGCCTTCTTCAAGCAGGCTGCGTATTATCGCGACTGCCGGCGCTTCGCGCATGTCGTCAGTTTCAGGTTTGAAAGCGAGACCAAGCACAGCCACAGTTTTACCGTTGAGTGGCCCCACGAGCTTTCGAATCTTCGTCAGCATCAACTCGCCCTGCCGCTGGTTCACTTCGATGACGGCGTCAACAATTTTCGACGTCGAGTCGTATTGTTTCGCAACTGAAGCGAGTGCGCGTGTGTCTTTTGGAAAACAGGAGCCGCCGAAGCCGGGACCTGGATGCAAAAATTTGCTGCCGATGCGTTTATCCATGCCGATTGCCCGTGCAACATCGTGCACGTCGCAACCGATCTTGTCGCAAAGGTTGGCGATCTCGTTGATGAACGAAACCTTCATCGCGAGGAAAGCATTCGCCGCGTATTTTGTGAGCTCGGCGGCCTCGAGCGAAGTAATCACAAACGGCGCCTCGATCAGGTACAGCGGGCGATACAGGTCCTTCATGATCGCGATCGCTTCTTCATCACGACTGCCAATTACCACCCGATCGGGCCGCATGAAATCGTTAATGGCAGCGCCTTCTCTTAAAAACTCCGGATTTGAAACGACGCCGAAATTTGCGCGCGTTTTCTTTCGCTCGCTGATCAATTTGCGAATGTGTTCACCGGTTCCGATAGGAACGGTCGATTTGGTGACAATCACCTTGTAGCCGTTCATGTAGTCGGCAATCGATGACGCTGCCTGTTCAACGTAACTGAGATCCGGAAATCCATCGGCCTTTGGTGGTGTCCCGACGGCGAGAAAGATGACGAGGGCCTGTTCTACTGCTTGTTTGACGTCAGTGGTAAATCTGAGGCGTCCGGCGTGAGTATTTTTTAAGACGAGATGTTCGAGCCCCGGTTCGTAGATCGGCATGACGCCTTCGAGCAGTCGCGCGATCTTGTCTTCATCAACGTCGACGCAAGTGACATCCACACCAAACTCTGCAAAGCATGCGCCGGTAACGAGGCCTACATAACCGGTGCCAATTACAGCAATGTGCATTAGCTACTTCCCTGAGCCTACCGGCTTTTCTGTCATGCCGCCGAAGGCGTTCGCTAATTCCTGGATAGCATCACGCCGACGCATTAGCAATTTCAGCCAGGGTTGGCGCGTAGCGAAAACCCCTCGGGTCAGCCCGCCACACCAATAACAACCCTGAATCAGGGTTCCTTAGCGATTTATAATTCGATCCCCAGGGTTCTCGCTACGCTCGAACCCTGAGCTGAAATTAGCTAACGCCTGCGGCGTATAAGCCAACAATTAGCAAACGCCCGGCTGCGTACCAGTCTTACAATCAAAACCTTGCGGGTCACGCGTGTGAATTCGCGTGACCCGCAAGGTGAATTTGGCTGACCGCAGCGCTGGTTACCAGTGCCACAGTGTTTTTACTCAAGCCGAAACGAAATCTGCGAGCTTACTTGGTCGGGCTGACTACGGTAACGCTGCCGCCGAAGTTAAGATCGTTGTTGTGGAACGCGGCATAAAGAACGCCCGCCACTGCGCCGCCGATAGCCAGCAGCAACACGGCCAACGCGCCACCGCTCAAACCATCGTCGTCATCGTCGGTTTGGGGATTTGGTGTTCCGGCAGTTGCACTCTCACCGGCAGCAATCTGCTTAACGGCTCCACCGGCTTTGAACTGCGCCACGCCCGAGAGGGTCGCGACGGAGGTTCGTCCCCGTGAAGCACTGACAGTAAACGTTGTCGGCTGGGTTCCGTCGACAACAACCGTGCCATCCTTGGTCGTCAAGTTAACTGTGGTTCCAGTCAACGTTGATACCTGAGCACTTCCAGTCTCTAGCAATGCCGTAATGCTGTTCTCCGCGAAACTAAGGCGAAGATTGCTGTTGGGTGCGAGTTCAACTCGACCAACCTTGCTGATGTTGACTGAAGCGCTGCTTTGAGCCGCGGTGCTGATTGTAGAGTCTGAGAAAACCGTGCCTCCGGAAATCACCTTTTGGCCGTTCACAGTGACTTGTCCGGAAACAGAGAGCTCGCCTGACGCCTTGGCGCCTGGCGCGGCCAATACCACCATTGAGTAAACACTCAAAACGGCAACCGCCACAGCAGTCGCGATGGACTTGCGGCTCCAAGTTTTGCTGATCATTAACTTTCCTCCCGTATTGTGAAACACAAAGGTCTTAATTGCGTACCGCGACGGCCGAACAGTCGTGGGAAAACAATGAGTTGTTAGAAACTTTGCGAAGCCTGCTAATGCTTGGGATTTACGACCTCGAAGCCACTAACATGGTTTTTATTACACTAATACAAGCCCTCTGTCAACAATCATTTGCCTTTACTTTGCCACAAAAGTGTCGCGGCCACCGTAGGTTACAGTTAGGCGCGCCTTGCCCTATTTGGACCATGTGACTAAGCGTGAACTCTAAACGTACACTCACGGCCGGACGACGGCGGAGGATTTCTCGGTCAGCTCGGCCTGCTCATACGGATCCAGCCGCGCAAAGAGGTAAAAAGTCTCACCTACCCGCACGGCCCCGAGGAATCGGAACGTATTCCTTAGCACTTCCCCGACTTTTAATTGTGCCGCCTGCGGCGGATTCGATCCAAAAAGCAGGTTCAACTCGGCAGCGGAAACAGCTTCCAGCTCGGGCAGGTAGTCGTTGTGACTGTCGCGCGCAAGCTTGATCGCCATCTGACGTAAAGCCCTAATGCGGTTGGAATTATGCCGGTAGTAACGAGCGCTTACCTCACGCCGGCTGACACGATCATCCACCACTTCCTGCTCATTCTTAAGATAACCGAGGTAGGCACGAACCACTGGACCAAACTCTTCGTCGGATGCTTGAGGTCCCTGGCTGGCGTGGACAGACGTCAGCGCACAGAAAGCAAGCAACAGAAAAGCGGAAAATCTTCCCTTGATAGTTGCCATAAGTTGCTCCTGGCGGGAGGCAAATCCTGTATTTTTGTTGTGACCGCCAGATTATACCAGCACGCCAGCTAACTAAATTGCGCGCGTCTTTCGCCAATGTTACATTGATCTTCGTTTTCCGTTAAGCGAATGGCTTCTTCAGACCTGCAAGCTCCTTCACCCGGCAAGAACGTTGCGCTCGGTGTCTGCGGCGGTATCGCCGCCTACAAGGCCGTCGAAGTTTTGCGAGGACTACAACGTGCAGGCTGTACCGTCAGAGTTGCAATGACGAAACGTGCGTGCGAGTTTGTGCAACCACTGACGTTCCGCGCGCTGTCGGGAAGTCACGTAATCGTTGACGATTATGCGGCGGACAATCCTGACCCCATCGCTCACATCACGTTTTCTCAGACTATAGATCTGCTGATCGTCGCGCCCGCGACCGCGAATATCATTTCGAAATTCGCAAATGGTATAGCTGACGACTTTCTCACTTCCACTTACCTCGCCTGCACCGCTCCGGTCCTGATCGCGCCCGCGATGAATACGACGATGCTCGGACACCCGGCGACACAACGCAACCTGCGTCAACTTCGGGCCGACGGAGTTCATTTCGTGGAGCCGGATGCGGGAGAGATGGCGTGCGGGACCATTGGACCAGGACGGCTCAGCGATCCTGATCAGATCGTGAGCGCCGCGCTTGAGATACTCGCGCGCCCGACCCAAACGAAAGATTTAGCCGCCGAACGATTTCTCATAACGGTTGGAGCAACGCGTGAAGAGATCGATCCGGTGCGTTTTATCTCAAACAGATCGTCAGGGAAAATGGGCTTTGCGCTTGCCGAAGCCGCGCTCAAACGTGGTGCTGCTGTAACTGTGGTGGTGGGTATCACGAGTGTCGATCCACCGGCTGGTGTACGCGTCGTGAAGGCGTTGTCCGCAGACGAGATGTTGAAGGCCGTTGCCAGTGAAGCAGGCAAAGCGTCGGTTTTCATCGGCGCGGCTGCGATTGCAGACTACCGGCCGTCGCAACGAGCCGAACAGAAGATCAAGAAGTCAACTGAGTCGATAACGTTGACGTTGGAGCGCACGCCGGATGTGCTGTCTCAAGTTGCGGCCTCGCGTGCGAATGGGATGCTGGTGATTGGATTCGCCGCTGAGACCGAGAATGTTTCGGGGAACGCGAAAGAAAAACTGCGGAGCAAAAAACTCGACGCGATCGTCGCCAATGACGTGAGTCGTGAAGATTCCGGTTTCGATACGGCGACAAATGCGATAACGATCATCACAAACACGGAGTCAGTTGAGCTGCCTTTGTTATCAAAGAGAGAAGCCGCTGATCGAATCCTGGATGTTATAGTTACCCTTCGCCATTAAACAAAATGCAAGAAGAGATCAGGAACCTTCTCGTTCAGACGAAGAAACAGCTTGAGCACTTGCGTCTGCTTGGTGTTGAAGGAATCCCGCCAGCACCGCTCACTCCGTCAGGCGAAACATTCGAACGGATTCACGCCGAAATCGGCAACTGCACGCGCTGTCCGCTTTATCTCGAACGTACTCATGTGGTCCATACTGAAGGAAATCGAAAAGCGCGACTGATGTTTGTCGGCGAGGCCCCGGGCGCTGACGAAGACATACAGGCGCGTCCGTTTGTCGGCCGCGCGGGACAGTTGCTGACAAAGATCATCGAAGCGATCGGATTGAAACGCGAAGAAGTGTTGATTGGAAACGTAAACCGTTGTCGCCCGCCAGGCAATCGTGCTCCTACCACTGAAGAGGCTGCGACCTGCAAGCCGTTTCTGCTTCGCGAAATTTCTCTCGTGCGACCTGAGGTGATCGTCGTGCTCGGCAACACCGCGATGAAGAACCTGCTGGACACTCGTGAAGGTATAACGCGACTGCGAGGACGTTTTCAGGAGTACCAGGGAATTAAAGTGATGCCCACCTTCCATCCCGCGTACCTACTGCGCGATCCTTCAAAGAAACGCGAGACGTGGGAAGACCTGAAGATGGTCCGCGATTATCTTGATAGCCATCAGTGAAATCCGTGGCTGAAACCTCATACGCCGAAGTCGCAGTTCCACTGCATGTCTTTCAAACGTTTACCTATCGCCTGAGTCCCGAACAGAGTGTGCAGGCAGAAGTTGGCGCGCGTCTCGTCGTGCCACTCGGTCGTAGTCTCGTCACCGGCTATGTCGTGGGCCTGCACGATGAGCTTCCAGCCGAACTCGGCGAGGTCGATGTAAAGAACGCGCACACGCTCGTCGATACTGAACCCGTCTGCAACCCCGAGATCCTGCAACTGGCGCGCTGGGTTGCTGACTATTACGCGTGCCCGCTGGGCGAGGTGATCAAAGCCGCACTCCCGCCGGGCATGACTCCCAAGAATCGCTCTGGTTCCAAGTTTGTGAAAGCAAAGCTGCGCCGCTTTGTCCGGCTGTTGCCAAATTCAGCAGAAGAAAAACTCACCGACACACAACGCCGCGTGCTTTCCACGCTCGAAAACAGTGGTCCAATGTCTTTGCAGTCGTTGCTCAAAACGGCGGATGTCGGGGCTTCGACGATCACTTCACTCGAAAAGAAAGCGCTGCTAGAAATTTATAGCGACGCGATTCGCCGCGATCCACTTGCGGAAACCTACGGCGTAATCGACACCGAACACACGCTGACGGTCCCGCAATCATCCGTCCTTACCGAGATCGAACAGCATTTGCACTCCGGCGCGTATTCCGCCTTTCTGCTGCACGGCGTCACAGGCAGCGGCAAGACCGAGATCTACATGCGCGCGATGAGCAAGGCCCTCAGCCTCGGCCGCTCTGCAATGATGCTTGTACCGGAAATCGCGCTGACACCAGTTTTCTCGCGCCGTTTGCGCGCTCGCTTCGGCGACCAGGTCGCAATCTTTCATTCGTCGCTGCAGAAGGGCGAAAGATTTGACGAATGGACGCGCGTAAGAAACGGCGAAGCACGTGTCGTCATCGGAACACGCTCAGCCGTGTTCGCGCCAGTGAAGAATCTCGGATTGATTGTCGTAGACGAAGAACACGAATCGTCTTACAGGCAACAGGAGTCGCCTTATTACAACGCGCGCGACGTTGCCATCGTGCGCGCGCAAAAAGAGTCCGCCACGGTTGTTCTCGGATCGGCAACACCTTCGCTCGAATCGTTTCACAACGCGCGCAAAGGCAAGTACCAGCTTGTCACTTTGGCTGAACGGATCGGCGCACGGCCGATGGCCGAAGCGAAGATCTTAGACATGCGCAATGTGTTTGTGCGCCATGGCAAGCCGCGTGTGTTTTCCGATGAACTACTCGACGCCATTCGCGAGACACGCGAGCGCGGCGAACAGTCGATCATCCTGCTGAACCGGCGTGGTTACTCGAGCTTCATTCTTTGTCGATCGTGTGGCGAGACGATTCAGTGTCCAAACTGCGATGTCACGCTGACTTATCATCGCAGCGAGCGTGTGATCGTTTGTCATTACTGTAATCATCGCGAAGCAGTGCCGCGCGCTTGTCCGTCATGCGGGAAGAAGTACATCTACTACGTCGGCGAGGGCACGGAACAACTCGAGGAGATGCTGAAGCTGCTCTTCCCTGCCCTGCGTGTCGCGCGGATTGATCGTGATACCACCTCGCGGCGTAAAGTGTTTGAACAAACACTCGCTGACTTCAGTGCCGGCAGCATCGACACCCTGGTCGGCACGCAGATGCTGGCCAAGGGACACGACTTTCCGAATGTGACGCTTGTCGGTGTGGTGTCGGTCGATGCCGGGCTTGCGTTGCCGGATTTCCGATCCGCGGAACGAACGTTTCAACTGATTACGCAGGTTGCTGGCCGTGCCGGACGTGGTGATCGTCCGGGAAGAGTTTTGATCCAGACTTATCATCCCTACCATTATGCTTTGCGACACGCGTGTGCGCAGGACTATGAAGGATTTTACGAAGAGGAGCTGCGTTACCGGCAGAACCATTCGTATCCACCGTTCGTCGCCCTGGCAAGTTTGCTGGTCCATGGACCGGATCTCGGTAAGGTGCGTAATGACAGTCTTGAGCTGCGCAAGCAGCTCGACCTCGCCAATCCCAACCGGAAGTGTCGCGTGCTCGGTCCCGCGCCCGCACCACTCTCGCGCTTGAAAGGCGAGCATCGTTTTCAGATATTGATCAAATCGCGCAGCCGGAAAGATCTGCGTGAACTCGCGGACGCCGCCATGAAATCAGTCGCGGACGGCGGAATCAATCTGCGTTCAATCAATCTGGAGATCGATCCGGTATCGATCATGTAACACGGATTTTCAGGATTTTCGGGCAGGATGAAAAAGCATATGAAATTATCAAAGCTGGCGGAGCGGACGGGGGCGAGGGTTGAAGGCGCGACCGAGGATTTTGACGTTACGGGGGCGGCGGGGTTGGATGAGGCAGGCGAAGGGCACGTGACGTTTCTCGCTAACCCGCGCTACACGCCGCGCGTGAATACTACTCGCGCGTCCGCCATCTACCTCAGTGAAGAAGCACAGACCGATCGTGAGATAGCGATCCTGCGTGTGAAGGATCCGTATCTCGCATACACGCGGGCGCTGCGAATCTTCAATCCCGAAGCGGAACTCGAGCCGTTTGTTCATCCGTCCGCCGTGATCGATCCAACAGCGCGTGTTGCCAAACGTGTGGCGATCGGCGCGTGTGTGGTGATCGGTCGAAACGCGTTCATCGGCGACGACGTTCGCATTTATCCGAACGTCACGATCTACGACGACGTCACGATCGGAAGAGGCTCGGTTATACATTCCGGCGTTGCGATTCGTGAACGCACAGTCATCGGGGAACGAGTCGTAATTCACAATAACTCCGTTATCGGTTGCGACGGCTTTGGCTACGCAAAGGACGAGGAGAAGCGCTGGTTGAAGATTCCGCAGGCTGGACGAGTCGTAATCGAAGACGACGTCGAAATCGGCGCCGCGACGACGATCGATCGTGCATCGGTAGGAGAAAGTCGTATCGGGCGCGGCTCGAAGCTCGATAATCTCGTGCAGGTTGGTCACTCTTGTACCATTGGAGAGGACACGTTGCTTTGCGCGCAGGTTGGGCTGGCAGGTAGCTCACACATCGGGAGCCGCGTCATTCTTGCGGGCCAGGCTGGTGTCGCCGGGCATCTGACGATCGGCGATGACGTGGTGCTAACGGCAAAGAGCGCGACGAGTCATGACATTCCCGCGGGCAAAGTGATCTCGGGAATTCCGGCGTTTGATAATAAAGATTGGTTGAGATCGACAGCAGCGTTCCGGCGGTTGGGAGAAATGCAACGCACCCTTAGGGGGTTAGAGAAGAGAGTAAAACAAGCCACAGATAAAACGGATTGAGGGCGGACTTTTATCGAAAGAATCCGTGGCTTTTGATCTGTATGATCCGCGTTACGTAATCGCGCCACCATCGACGATCACGATCTCGCCATTCATAAAACTATTTCTTTCACTCACCATGAACGCCGCATACTCCGCGAGCTCTTCGGGGCGGCCGAGTCGGCCTGCGGAAGTCCAGAAGTCGTGCATCT